>SVCL01000176.1 GCA_015058405.1 Clostridium sp. | reverse complement strand
GTCCATAACCTATAGTTAACGTTCCCCTTACATTATCTCCAGCATTAACTATTCTATCATTATAATCATCATAGCTTTGTAATATACATCCTTCAAATTCTTTTATTAAATTTATACCTTTCTGCGATATTCTCATTATTACACGCTCCTTATATTTAATAATAAAAAATGATAAAAATAAAAAAGGCTTAGTTACTAACTTTACCTTCTACTTTTATCATCTTTATTTTTATCATTTTATTTTGATAATTCCAATTGCTTGGAAAATTATTTCTTAGCTTCCCCTTCTTTTAACTGTATTAATACCTCTTTAACCTTATCAGGAATTGGTAAGTCAAGCTCTGCACAGTTCTCTAAAATACTTATTCCTTCATTAGCTATATAGAAATAACATACTAATGTCCTAAATACCCATGTTCCAGTATTCAAAAGCCTATCTAATAATACTGATACAATAAGCACAATAAATATTAATGACTTTCTTGCAATTCCTTTTGATGCAATATGTGAACTAAGAGTTTTATTACTCCACCCCTTTATTAATCCTGTAATATAATCCAATGCCATAAATGAAATTAATACTATTAAAGCCATATCCCAAGCTCCAAATAGCCATGTAAACCCTGTTCCTATAATAGTTATACTTCCTTTAATTTTTTCCATTTCATTACTCCTTTTTTGATTTTTTTAAATAAAAAAAGCCAGTTAAAAAACTAGCTTTTTAATATTTCTTTGAAATTAATAGTTATAAATTAGTTGCCTGTTTCTGGTTTTACTTCTTCCTTTTCTGGTGTAGTATCTGTTGGAGGCTCTATAGTAGGCTTATTTTCTCCAAAACCATGTTTGTTAAATTCTTCATTAACTTGTTGTTGTGTATCTGCCTTTACTTCTGCTTTAGTTTCTTGCTTAACTTCTTGTTTTGCTGAATTAACTTTATTGTCTACATAAGGTTTTGTAGCATAATTTTCTTTAACTTCTTCTGTGGTTTCTTTTACTTCATTTTTATTTTGAAGCTTTTGATTAGCTTCTGATAATTGTGTTTGAAGTTCTTGAATTTGCTTATCTTTCTCTTCATTATTAGTCTTAATTTCTTGTAGCTGTTTAGAAAAACTTTCTGTAAGTTCCTCTTTAGCTTCTTCAACTAACTGTGCAGCAGACTTTTCATCTGCCTTTGTAGTTAAACTGTGAGATGCAAAAGCACTTCCAAATCCAACTGCTACAAAAGGAAGAATAGCCGCAATTATTTTTTTTATATTGGTATCTAACATATAGTTCACACTCCTTCTAATAATTACATTTTACATTTTATAGCAATATATGTAAAGCTATTCTTTATTTATATAAGTTTCCAGTAAAGAATATAACTTTTCTACAACTTCATTCATTTCTGGATTTTTTATTTTTGTACAAGTAGCACTTTTGCGAGAATTAGTATTTATACAAGTATCATCTATATCATATTCATCATAAGTTATTGCTACATCATATCCTCTTGATGCTTTACTTAAATTTATCATTGTTGGTACTAATGATGTTTTTTTACTCACTTCTAACATCTCCTTTTTCTTTTCTAAGTAATCTTATTTTTTCAAATCCTTTTTGCCTTGCTTTTATTTCCCAACCAAATTCAGTATTGGGACTTCCTTTAATTAAAAAATAATTTTCTGTTCTTTCTATGCATCTAGCCCAAGTGTCTTCATCCCCATATACGGTTAAAAACACTTGATATTTCATTTTTGTATTTATAGTTTTCTTAATTTCTTCATCTAAAACAATCTTGCAATATCCTTCTTCATTTGTTACAGCATCACCTACATCTCCAAAATAAGGAGAACACGTTTCGTATGCGTTAAGTGCTAAATAGCTATCTCCAACATCAACTAAACGATTTTTAGTTCCAGTAACGCTTAAATTTCCATATACAGTAGTACCATTCTTATTAGATTCTAATAAATACGTAAACCTTGCCTCACTTGTATGCATTCCCAAAACAACACTATTCCCAAGTTCTTGAGAACAAGTTAAAGCTATATTGTTATTATTACTTGCAACTACTCTTCCAATTGGAATATTGTGGTCATTACCATAATATATATTCATTGCATAATTAAAATGTTTAGTATCAGACATAAAAATTGGTTGTCCATAGAATAAATATTTATCCCAGAACGCCATTTTACCCATTCCATTAAATACAGTTTCAGTATCATCTATTTCAATTAAATTATGAAATGTACTTCCAGAAGGATCTTCTGGTGTTCCGTTTCTATCTCGATATCCTATACCCAATACATTACCATAGTCAGAATATAGGACTGCTCCACCACGTCCTGTATTTTTGTATTCGACAGACGTCAACCCACCTACTAAATCATTTTTTAACCTCCAATCATAAACTTCAACACCATTATTTTTAATAGCCACGCTTTTCCAGCCAGTTGTTGGGTCAACCTGTTCAAAGATACCTTGCATATACAAGTCACCAGTATCATTTACACCGAATACTTTTTTACCATTTTTCTTAATCTTAATGCCACCATCTTCTATAGTTAATCCTTCTTCATTTACAGTTAATTCCGGATTATATATACAAGTATCATTGACTTTAACATAATGTCCATTTCTATTTTCTGCATATTCTCCACTAATAGAACTATCAAAAAGTGTTGTCCAATGAGTACCATCAGAACTTATTTCTGTTTTAGTTCCATGGAATGTACGTCCATCTATATAATAGTGCCATACCTTAATTACATCTATGTCCTCATACACTTTTCCTAGATCTATTTGTACATATTGTTTACCTGTACCACTTGCATTAGTAGCATAATCATCATCCGTAGCATATGTTGGATTAGTTATTGCAAGATTACTTATAACTGTCTTGCCACTTGCTCTATCTATTCCAGTATTATTCCATGCTTGTATCATATTCCATAGATTATTAGAACTTGCTGTTGAACCATTTAACCAGTCCCTAATGTATCTTACCTTGTATTTAGAATTTCTATTCTTATTAACTTGAACTTTAAAAGCTTCATCTGTAACCTTAGTTTCTACGCTAGATACTTTGCTTTTAATTCCATTAGTCCCTAAAACTTCTGTATTTAGGTTAGCTACTGTTAAATTTACACCATTTTGAGTTTGCACAAATTGAGAATAAGCATCTTTTAATTTTGTAGATGTACCCGATACTTCTATAGTAGTATCTTTAATTAAATCGTTTATTCGTCCTTGTTGTACGTTAAATTCAGTTTGAAGGCTATTAGTTTTTGATATTATATCCTCTGGGGCAAGTTGAAAATCTTTTGCTAGTTCACCTTCATTCAACATTACCCATTTAACATCAACTTCATCACCTACTGCTTTAAAATCTGTAGAAGTAATAAATAATGCATTTGTTGTTGTATTAGTCACTTTAAATGTTGTAGCATAAATTTTATAATCTGCAGAAGATGGTATATTTAATTGAAAATCTGTATAAACAACAGGTGTTTCGATTTCATATGGTCTAAGAATTACTGACATTGTATTTTTAATGCAAATACTTACTGTATAAGTTTTACCTACTTCTAATTTTTTATATAGTTTAGCATAAGCATGATGTCCTTCAGTAACCTTTATACATTTTATAGAATAATAATCAGTTTTATCTTCTATATTAAGTACAGTATTATATTTACAATACCAATCCCTCAGGCAATAATTCCTATTCTTATTTAAGTTATCTTCAAGCCATAAAGCTTTTTCTAAATCATCTTGCTCGTGTGGACACCATTCATCTGCTAAAGCACTTTCAGAAACTTTAACTTGTGCTATATATACATAATCTCCTGTTGTTCCTGTTAAGCCTTCAAACCTAAATCTTTCTAGACTTTTTCCATCTCCTGCAAAAGTCCAATATAATTGTACCCATTGTCCTTTAGTTAAAGCTTTCTTTTGCCATCCTACTCTACCAGTGCTAACTGTTATACCAATTGTCATATTGTCATTACTTGCTTTAAATAATGCACTAATAGTATAAATTTTCTTTGTATTATTAAAATCAAAGCCTTGACTTGCTGTAGGAGTTGATAATACATCAATTCCTAGTTCTCCATAGTTATATTTTGCCATTTTATATTTATTATTAAGTTCGTAAGGTAATAAATTCTTAGCAGTCCAATATTTAGAATCAAATGTACCAGTTCCTCTATATAAATTCTTTGTAGTTGGTTTGTAGTCTAAAGGATTTTCTGTATAAACAGTATTTTCACCTTCACACAATTTAATACCACACACTAGTAAATACTTAGTAGTCCCAATATCAGATTGAGATGGTTGAAATCCTAGCCTTACCCCACCAGTTGCCTTGGCTGTAAAAGTATAAGAATACCTATACCAATAAGTATGTGCATTGCCCATTTTTATATTGCTGTCTACTATATCGCCATTTCCACTAAAGAAACTAAAAGGAATTGTACCACTATCCATAATTCCTTTTATATAAGCACTAAATGTATAAGTTTTACCTTGTTCAACTTCATAACCTTGGTCTAATCTTCCCCATTGTCCTGTAGTTTTATAACATATTAATCCTTTATATGTTGTTTCATTTGTTAATTCTGCATTATACCTACCAGTCCACCAGTTTTGATTAAAACTTCTACTGTATCTAAGTAAATTTTCACCACTATACTTTATATTATTAACTTTTGTATTTATTTCTTTAAAAGCTACATCTAAAGTTTGGTCACTATCAGATAGTTTGATTTTACTATCTTTAAATGTGTGTGAACCATCATTATTAATCACATTGAAAAGACTTTCTATATCTAATTTACTACCACTTATATTTGCATTATCTGCTACCATATCATTTACTATTACTTTCTCTGGAATTGCATTTTTGGTTATTCCATTTTCATCTATAAGGGATGTTGTTCCATCTTCTCCTACTAGAACAAAAGTAAAATTTCCTTCTGCATCTTTTCCTATCTGTAATCTTACTTTTCCATTTTTATCTTTAAACTGTTGAGTACTTCCAGATATATTAATACCACCATCATCACTAGTAACATTAAATTTACTAGTATTTATAGCTCCTGCCATTAAATCACTAACCTTGATTCTAGCAGCTATTAATTCTTTTATAACTGCTTCATCTATAACCACATTACCACTTGTTAAATGAAGAAATTGGCCTTCAGTACCTGATATGAAACTAGTAAGTATCTCCTGCAAAGTTGCGCTTCCACCATTTAATGTTTCTACTGTTATCTTACTTGCAACTAGATCATCTATATTTGCTTTATCGATAATGGCTTTTTTAGCTGCAAGTAAATCTGTTATAGTTCTATTTACTTTCTGTGTAAGAGAACCATTTGCATTAAAATTATTTTTATTGCCATCTGTTTTAGCTTCTAAGGTCTGTTTTATTCCACCACTAAACTTATAATGTTGAATACATAAGCTATAAACTGTGTTACTTTGAGATGTATAAGTTATCCAATCCCCTACGTCTAAAGCTAAATAACTCATTGTATCCATACTGAAAGCTTGATATGTTATATTAGCAAGTTTAGTATAAATATCTTTTGCAATAGCTTGTGTCATAAATGGGTTTTCATATTCAATGACCATTGGAGTTGTTCCAAGGTTTCCATGACTCCAACTAGTATCTTTATCCTTGTAGCAAGTAACTTTATCTATTGTGTAACTCTGCTCCTTAAAGCTATTACCATCAAAAAGAGAGAAGTCATTAATGCTCCATTTAGTACTACTGTCACTAAGATATACAAATTTAATCTTACCCGTTCTATCTATATAAGCATTACCACCATTAAGGCCTGCCATCATAGCAACAACTTCACGATAACTATACCCAACAATATCATCACTAATTGTATAATTACTATAATTATCAGTTACCATTTTAATACCTGTCTTAGAGCCTATATCATCCATTATATCTTTTATAGTTTTTGTTTTCCCTAGCTGACATACATATAAACCTTCAAGCTTGTACATATTGTCGTAACAGGTCAATGTTGTTCTATGGTCCTTCTTTTCTGATTTATCTACATTGAAATAGCCTATAGGAACATATTCATATGATCCATTAACTAACATTCCAATTTGTAAATAAAGTTGATTAGTATAAAAAGGTTTTTCTTGATTTTTAATTTCTATCTTAAGAATTTGAGATATAGCATTACCTATTGTGAACTTATCTGAAGGTTGATTAGTTTCTATACTATAACTAAATATATCATTAGAATCTATTACATCAGTTCCAATTGTTAACTTGATTTTATAATTTCTTTCCAGGTTATTTGCTATGTAATTTTTATAAGCTGTACTTACTTCATACAAATTACCTCGCCTCCTCTATTGTTCTATTAAATTGAATTTAACTGTCTTATACCAAACTGTATCACTTGTAGAATCATAATTAAAACTTTCTGTACTAA
Source organism: Clostridium sp. (assembly GCA_015058405.1). Lineage (GTDB taxonomy): Bacteria > Bacillota > Clostridia > Clostridiales > Clostridiaceae > Clostridium. The sequence continues at coordinate 14,882 of SVCL01000176.1, read as the reverse complement.
TATCACCTGCATAAAAGATACTGCTCCTTCTTCCTCTCCTTGGATCTACATAACTAACTGTAAAAAAAGTACTGCTAATTGCATTAAGAATCGCAGTACATTGAACTTTATTTAAGTTATTCCATTCTAATTCTATTTTAGCAAAAGTCCCTATTCTAGCCCTCGCCATCTTTCCAGTAAGCTTATTTCTTCCTGAATCTTCACTATCCAAGTCATTTAAAGTCACATCAAATTTAGTAGGTGCAGCAACCTCTACACCGCCTATTGTTAAAAAGGCCATAATAATCCCTCCTTATACTATTATTGGACATGTCCCTGTACTCTTAGTCATTTCATTAATGTCATCAATAAACTTTTGTGCAGTCAGAACACCATCCAAATAAATATTTAATTGTGCAGGTTGTTTACTGCCTCCTATAGGGGAAGAATTACCACCCATTTTACCAGCTATTTGTCCTGCAAGATTATCTATCCATCCTGTATTGTTTTCTAAAGGCATTACTGCCTCTTTGCCAGCTTCACCTATCATTGCTAATGTAGGGGTGTCAACTATACCACCTTTAGCAAGGTAAGGTACTTTAGGTATAGTACTTATTTCTATACCTGGAAGATTATTAGCTCCTTTAATTAATGCATTTAAACCACTTATAGCTCCATTGATTAATGCTATAACTGCATTGATAGGTGCTTTTAAAATTGATCCTAGCCCTTGAAATATACCTTTAAAGATTTCAACAACACCCTTCCATGCTCTACCCCAATCTCCTGTAAAAACCACTGCTATAAAGTCTATTAAACCTTTAAAGACTCCAAAAAGTCCCTTAACAACTCCTCCAATAACACTAAAAAATCCATTAAATACAACTCCTAATGCTCCAAATTGATTTGTCCAGTCATTAGCAAATACCCCTTTGAGCCAATCCTTAAATGTATTAAAAGTATCTTTTATGCCTTGCCATACTTCTTGTGCTTTTTGTTTTACTGTATCCCAATGTTTACAAAGTTCATACCCTATAAATATAATTGCACCTATTGCTGCTATTGCAATTCCGATAGGAGATGTGAGAAATGAAAATGCACCACCAAGTATCTCAACTCCTAGTTTTACACCTTCAATAGCTTTTTTAGCAGTTTCAAATATTTTTATTCCTGCTTCTACAACACCCCATGCAATAAAAAGTGCACCACCAAACTCACCAATAAAATCAAGTATTCCTCTTCCGTCACCATCTACCCATTCTAAGACTTTATTGAGTTGCTCTAATATAAATCCTATTACTTTAAATATTCCTTCAAGTGCTGGTGTAAGTATATTTAATACAGCTTCTGCCATAGGTTTTACGACATCACTTACAATATCACTAAGAATATCAAAAACTCTTCCTGCTACTTCTAAAATCTGTTCAAAACAATACTTTCCTCCATTGTCCCAGACCTTTCTTAAGCAATCTGTTAAATGTTCAAATAATCCTGACATAGACTCTAGTACACCTATGAAATGATCAGCAACACTTTCACCTATTTTCTCAAATACGTTTCTAAAAGCATCACCTACACCTTTTACTATAGTTAAAAGATTATTAAATCCATTCCATAGTTGCTGTACTATTTTAGTACCAATATTATTTTTGTTCCATGCATTACTAAATGCCTTTGCTATATCTCCTATTATGTTAAATATATTTTGAAGTATTTGTAATATCAGTTCACATGTTCTTTGTCCTGTACCATTTAACCACACTTCCTCGAATGATTTTCCTATAGATCTTATTAAATCCCATACAGATGAAAGAGCATATTTAATAGCATTTATTGTTTTTTCTCCTTCCTTTCTCCAAGCTGCAAATACAGGTTCTAATAACTTTAGTAACTTTTGCTTAACGCCTGCTGCCCAATCATCCATACTGGAGTTAAAACTACTAGTATCAAGCTTTGGAGCTTTACTAGTACCTTCATCATTATCATCTTTGTTATCTTTTGTTAGTTGATTAATTTCATCAAATCCTGCCAATGCAGCTTTAAGATCTTTAGTTTTTTTAGTAGCATCCTTAGTTTTATTCCCATACACTCCCATAGCATCTTTAGCATCTATAATAGCTTGAGTAGCAGGAATAGATGCTTTATAAGTAGTTCCAAATAAGTTATTAATAAGACTTGCAAACATAGCTGAAAGTGTTGCTAATTCAGATGTTAACGCCCTTAATGCAGGTAATATAAAATTGTATATAGGTATAAAAGCTACCATAAGGTTAGTCTTGAATTGGTTTATATTTGTCATAAGTTCACTATCTATGGCAAATGTTTCTCTAAGGTATTTACCTACAGCTCTTACTCCTTTAATTCCCATCTTAATTCCTAGCAAGGTCATAGCATACTTATAAATTTTTTTAAATTTAGATTCTATTATATCTCCCATATTACTGATTCTATTTGCTGTTACATCGGCAGAGTTTTTAAGACCATTTAAAGCTTTTCTTAACAAGCCAACTTTCTTGCTTGCATTGTTTATTTTACGTGAACTTTGAGATGTGTTATTTGCTACATTATTTAATCCACTAGAAGTATTATTTAATTGAGAGTCTAAAGTGTTTAATTTAAAACCTAAATTATCAGATTTTGTAATAAGTCTATTGATAGCAGCTTCTGTTCTTAACATTTGTTCTTCAATCTTACTTTTTTTACTTTCACTAAACGCATTTTTATAAGATTGTTGCAATTGTGATAACTTAGCTTTTTGATTCTCTATCTGCCTATTAACTATATCTAATTCTTTTTCAGTACTAGATATTTTAGTAGTTAATTGTTCTGAATCGTTATTATTAGGCGGAGCTCTAGATATAACTTTTTGTACGGGACTAGATATTGTAGTTTTATCATTGCTAGGTTTAAAACTTACTTTAGGGGTATTAATCTTTATATTTTTAAAGGCAGATAATGTATTTTGCATACCTTTCTTGAGTTTTGCAATAGAACTCCCTACAGCCTTATTAATATTACCTGTAGCTTTCTTTATACCATTTCCTAATTCATTAAAAATACCTTTTGTTACTCCTTGTAGACTATTCTTTAAACCTTTAGCAATATTACTACTTATCTTATTTATTTGTCCTTGCAAGTCACTCTTAACTTCTAAATCCAAGCTTATTTTACCTACACTATCACTCACGCAATCAACTCCTTTCTATTTTTGTGTATAAAAAAAACACCTGGTACTTAAACCAAGTGTTTTGAGCATTAAATTATTTTGTTTTCCATCTATGGCCACATTGTGTACAAAATACTTCTAAATGCTTGTTATTTTTTATTCCTGTAAACATTAATGAAGCTCCACCTGTTAGTAGTGCCGCCCCAACTTTTGCTTTTGAAACTTTTGCTTTTTTCTTGTGATTAAATATAGTAAATGGTTTTAAAGGATTCAAATTTAAAGATGTGCTTGATTTCATATTAGCCTCATTACTTATTATCTGTATCTCATGGCTGCCACATTTAGGGCAAGCCATTCCTCTATTAGAATTAGAAGGTGTATTAACTATACCTCTTTTCTCTTCTACAACAACTGTTGATTGCTGAAGTGGTGCTCTTTCTATTTCCCTATACCCTAAATTAGCATTTTGTCTTATAGAATTATACATATACTCTAATTTAGAGGCAATCGAAATTATAACTTGTCTTTTTCTGCTATCTTCACAAAATGAAATATCTAGTTTTCCATTATATGCTTTTACATCTTCAATAGATTTATAATCTATAAAGACTTTTTTACCAAAAGTGACATCAATTAAAATACCATTAGATAATGCATAAATGTTTAATGGAGCACCACATTTTATTTCTTTATAGCCATATTCAATCTTTCCCATTGTATTTACACTTTTGAATCTTCCTCCCCCTTCTTTCATTAATTCCCTAAATGTACTTTTATCTACTATCATATCATCCAACACCTTATTAACATTTTTGTTAATATATAGTATATATCATTTGCATAGATTTTTAAATATGTTTTGAGCTTCTTTAACCTTTGCAAGTTTTTCTTCATTAGTCATATTTGAAAATTTATTCTTATTAACTTTAGCTCTCCATTGACTTCTTATCTTATGTTGTTCCTTAGTAAAGTTTTTAAGCATATCTTTATTTTCTTCTGAACGTATAGAAACAACTTGTCCCAAAGGAGTTTTATACATTATTCCTTTAAGTAATGTACAAAACTCGCCCCAGTCCATGTTACATATCTCATTAAACCTTATTCCATATTGAGTAGCAAAAGAACTTTCTATTAAGTCCCAATCCTCAAATAAATCATACCAGCTATTTGCTGGGAGCTTGCTTATTCTGTTCTTCCACTTCTTCTAAAGTTGAATTATTTATAGCTGCCATTATTGCTTCTATAATTAAGGTCAATGCAGCAAAAGTATACTCTTGAGATTTTATATATTCAACTGCTTCTTTGCCTAAAGCAACTGCAATTATGTCATATACTCCATCTACTTCATTGTACTCTCCTCCATTCTCTTTTTGCCTTTTAGATATTTCCTGTATTTCCTGTATCCTTAAAACTGCAGGGACACTACTATTAACTGTAAAGTTATGTCCTTCATCTAATTCTATTACAGGCCTTTTATTAGCCTCTTTCATTCTTTCTATAATATTATAATTCAATTATTTTACCTTCTTTCTATTATGCTGTTGGTGTTTGTGTTTTTTCTGTGTAAGTTGGTTTTCCGTCGCATTGTACATCAAATTCCAATGCTGCAACATTAGTAGAATTTCCACCACCATCATTACTAATACTAATAACACAATTAAATTCAAGTTTAGATCCATCAGGAAAATCAACTTCAAACTTTGTACTACAATCTAATCCATCCTTAAATGTCATGCTGTGTACATAATCATTTCCTGCATCTCCAACATTTCTTTTTCCTTTAAGACTTATAGTAAACTTTTTACCAGTCATTAAAGCTCTTGCCCATCCAGCTGTTGTCATTGGAGTCCACTCTTCAACATTACTATCAATACTCATTTCAAATGTCTCCATATCAGCTATGGTTTTCATATCTTCAGTAGTACTTGCTAACCCTTTTGTACCAATTTTAAAGTCTGTGTCATAAACAGGATATACACCACTTGTTACTTTGGACATTTACATCACTTACCTTTCATATTTTATTGTTAAATTAATTACATATTCAAAAATACCATTAGAATCAGCACCGACATTTACAGGCTCATCTGTTTTCATATCAAACATAATTACCTTATGTTCTCCAATAATTCCAAGTTGACCAAACAAAGCATTATATACTTCCTGTGCTTTTAATTCTGCGGTATTACTGTTATTAGTCCAATGAACCAATATAGAAATAGCCTTAGATGAATAAGATGTATTATCTATTCCACCTAGGGCTATGTAAGGCTTACCACCTTGTATATTATATATCCCTATACATTTATCTTTACTTGCATCTATTTTGCCACTATACCAGTTATCACAATCAATTTTAGTTTTTAAAAACTCTCTTACATCCTTTAAAGTAATCATTTAATCAATCCTCCGCTATTCTTTTTTAAAAACATAGTAAAAACATTTTTCATGTAGTTCTCTTTTTGTCCTCCTTGCTCGTAATCTTGCATCCATAAACCTTTTGCATTAGGGTTTTTATCATGTCTAAAATTATATTCTGGATGCCAGTACAATCTACGAGCATATGGAGTGTCAAACATTATTCTTAAATATCCCCAACTTATTCCTGTAGTATCAACAAAACCACTATTTTCAAGAGTACTTGTATCTTTAGGAACAACTTGACTTGTTTTAATATCACTAAGAACTGCATTACCTGTCTTTTCTAAGCTTTCTTTACAAGCCTTTTCTAAGCCTTTTATTTTATCTGGATATAGTTTTAACTTTACCTTTATATTCATGTTAAATTAAGCTCTGTGGAGAAAATAGAGCCATCTGGATTAATAGGTTTTTCAACGCTGTAAATAATTTTCTTAGTTTCATTTACAATAACATATCCTTCCTTTATATCCAAAGCTCCCTTTATTACTACTTTGCCTGTAAGAGTTATTAATTGTTTCTCTGCTGTCATTACCTGCTTTGTTTTATCTGTATAGATACATTTACCTTCAAAAATTTTCTCCTCTTCTGGTCCATCCTCACCTAATTCAGTTTTATATACTGTTACTGGTGTATTAAGAAGAAAATCTGGAAAAGGTAGTTTCATAAAATCACCACCTTAATAATTAAAACTTCTACATGTTAATCCTGTTTGTTTTAATAAGTTATACACCTCATTAGATGTAGTTACGCCATTGATAGATTTAACTACATCTCTATTAAGTGTAACGCTAATACTACCAGCGCTAAATGCACTTAAAGGATTGTTTAAATACTGTCCATATTCTTCAACAAAATCTACATGCAAGCATACTGCTTTCTTAATTTTAGATTGCTGAAATTCTGTTAAATTATCAAAGCCAGCAGCAACTATTCTATTAAATGTCATAGAATCTATTTGCTCACTAGCTTTTTCGAGTTTATTTTTAAGATTATCGTTTATTATTTTAGAATGAATATTATAATATTCTTCATCAACATAACACATATTATTCACCTAACTTTGCAATTATTGCTTCTTTAGTTGTTGCATCTCCTAAATCAATCTGATTTTCAGCTGCATATGCTTTAAGTTGTTCTACTGTCATAGAACTTATTTTTAAAGCTTTTATTTCAGATTTAAGTTTTTCATTTTCTTCCTTGAGTTCTGCATACTTATTAAAATCAACTTTTTTTCCTGCTCCATATTCGATAATATTGTCATTATCATCATAAATATCAAAACCACTTTTAACATAATTCTGTTTAGTGGCTTCATCAACAATATATACTTTGTTATCTTTTACTGCTTTCATATTTATATACCTCCTACGCTTCAGCTTCGGCATTTATACAAATACCATCAACTTTCTTTTCCAATAAGAATAAATCACCATAGTTTCTATTTTGGTACAAATATCCATCAGCTGTTCTTGAATCAGTACCTGGTGTAAATAGTTTAATATATGCATATTTATCCCTACATACAACACAAGATGGATGAATTAAAATATAGTTAATTTGTTTTGCTGCAGAATCAGCTACACATCCATCTGTGAAATTATATAAAGTTTTTAATCTAGCAGCAGGAACCATTTTAATAGTAACATCATCAAGACTGTGAACTTTTCTATTTATAGAGTTTGCACCTGCTGTAATAGACATATATCTATCAATTCCTTGTGCGTTCTTAACTATTTTATTCATACTTGGAGTTACATAAAGAATTCTTCCTTCTTCAGGAACACCTGCTTCATCCATCTTGGACATTTGTTCATCAAATACTTCTAAGAAGTTAGCTGCAGTTATTACAGTATTATCAATTGAAGCAGCCTTTAAAGTTTTTAATTCTGAATAAAGTTTTGAAAATCTGTAACAATCCTTTTCTGGTATTGCTTGTTCAGTTTCAAAAGTGTTTTGAATATTAGCAACACTTAAAGTTAAGTTTGTTTCATCTATATCCATAGGATCAATCCAAAATTCAATATCTCTGTCATGAGATAGTTTCTTTGGTTCCCAATCATTAGACATTGTACCTGAATTAAATCCTGGTGTTCTTGTATGATCCTTATAACCACTTAAAGTCATTCTAGGTAACTTAATTGTTTGTGCATTAATGAACTGAACCCTCAAATTACTTTTAGTTAAATCATCTGATTTTAATTCTGTTTCATATTTTTGTTGTAGTAAATTTGTAAATCTTTCAGCATAATCATATACTGCCATATTAAATCATCTCTCTTTCTAAATTATTTATTAATTCCAAATATTTTTTTTAGTTCATCATCAGTGTTCTTAGGATTTCCTTTATCACCACCAGAGCCAACTTTGAATCCCTTATTTGATTGTTGTTCTCCTTTAAAGCTTGGATATTTCTTAAGTACTTTATATATAGCTTTATCTATTGTAGTATCATCATCAACTATAGCTTTAGCTAAAGTTACAACATCATCTACACTATCAGCTTTAACGCCTTTACTTAGTGCAGATACTTTTGCCTCTAAAGCAGTAGCTTTTGCTTCAGCTTCTTTTACTTTAGTTTCTGCTGCAGTAATCTTTTCAGCATTCTTTTCCTCATTAGTTTTTTGAGTTTCTTTCCATTCTTTAAAAGCTTTTAACTCTTCCTTAGAAGGCTGTCCTTTCTTTTCTCTTGCAAGTCTATCTTTTATTAATTTATCAACTTCTTCTTGCGTAAAAGTCTTTTCTTCTGTATCTTCATTGTCCTTTGAACTTTCATCACCTTCTTCATCACTTTTTGAACTATCTTCTCCTGTTCCAGCTGATCCTGAACCTGCTCCATCATCAGCTGCCATTTTCATTCCTAGTCTTTTTCTTAAATTAAAATTTTGTATAAACATTAATTACCTCCATTTATAGCCTGTCGGCTGTTAAATCCATGTATCTTTTACCCTCTTAAACACGTTTTGGAGCATAATAAAAAGCCAGTTGTTGCAATTTATACAACTACTGACCTTACTTACTATATAATTCTGTTACATCTTCCCAATCTTCAGCAAGTAAATCACTTACGCTTGGAACCCATGTATTGAAAGTATTATGTGTATTCTTGATAATAAAGAAAGGTTCGATAGTAATAGCTACATCTTTACCTTTTCCCCTTGAAGCTAAAGCAACATACATTCCTTTACCATTCCAACCGTTACGTGCAATTATAGCACCTTCTTTCACTCTCATAAGTGCCCACTCAAATGTTCCAATAGATACAACCCCTACTGGATTATTCAATTTGCTTTTGTAACCTATTGATGCTTTGTCTAATTCTTCATTAATCATCTTGTTATTCCTCCTAAACTACTTCTTTTTCTTCTCGATTATATTAAGAATTATAATTGTTATGCATATAATTAATGTAATTTGAACTGCAATACTAATTTTAACCCCTCCTTAATTTTGAGCATAAAAATAGCACCTACTTCTTATTTAAGTAAGTGCTTTAAATAATTTCAATTGATTTTATTTCATTTTCGTATAGTTCATAGTTTATTCCATTTACATTTAAACCGATACTATCAATCTCTGGTTCATTATCCAAGGCTTGAGTATAATCAGTACATTTGCCTTTGAATGTTCTGCCACTTTTACATATTACTTTTATTTCTTTTCCTTCATATTTCCACAGTTCCACAATATCACTCCTTCTTAGTAGGTACTATATGTACACCTTTCTTTGAATAATGTACTTTAAATTTATTAGTAGGTGAAGATTCATTAGTTCTATTATTGACATTTACACCTATATTTTTATCAACCTCAATAATTTCTTTATTATCCCATTCTCCATTTTGCTTTAATCTTATTTCCCCAGTACCAGCATATTTATTTACTAGCTCCTGTGCTTCATCTGTCGATATTGTTAAATAACTTCTACCTTCAATATAATTATTATGTCCTTTTATATGCTTACCTTGTTTTCCTTCTTCAATATTTAAAGGTTGTTCTCCTGTTTTTATTTTATTTCTAATTTCTTCTATTTTAGCATTTTTCTCAATCTCCTTCAACGTTTGAATACTCTTAAGTATATCTTCTCTAGAAACCCCTGTAGCCTTTTCTCTTTCTTTATTTCTCCTTAGTTCTGGATTGTTTTTAAGGTGTTCTCTCATTTGCTTTTCTAAATCTTTAAGTATTTTAGTTTCTATTCTTAAACTATCTTCATCACAAGTACCTGCAACAATTCTTTTTTGTTTTCTTATCTTTCTTTCAATAGCTCTTTGCTTTTGCTCTTCTTCATATAATTCAACTACTTTTTTACCATCTGGTACTTTAGGAAGAGTTGTAATTCCTTCAAAGTAAGTACTTAAACTATGCCTGCAATTAGGATGTAATAATCCAGCTTTAATTGCTTCACTTAATAATGGATATTTATCTATATATTTATTAATGTATTCTTCTGAAGGATGTGAAAATACATCATCAATTAATATCTTTCCTTGCCACGGTTCACATAACTTACAGGTATTAGCATGTGCAGATACAACAACTAAATGTATATTCCATTCATCACGCTTACTGCCTTCTCCTAAAAGCATAGCTCTGTGATTAGCAGTTCTAAGACACATCTCTGCATAACTAGCAATATTAACATGAGCACCATTTGAATAAACAATATTATCTATTCCTTTATTTAAGAAATCCTTTGTAGCCATATCAATAGCCTTGTTAAGAGTAACTGCCCCAGATTGTAGATATACATGGCTCTTATATATAGTCTGCCTATATACATCATCCATCTTTCTAAGGATTGAACTGTTAGCTTTTTTAATATCAGCTTTAACACTCTTTTGAAGTGCTTCAAGTTTCTTATCATTCATTCCGAAGAAATCTTTCTCTGCTGGAGGATTACCAAAGCCAATATCGCTTATATCCTTTGGTACACTTACATTTCCTTTATAAGTTCCTTGGATGATATTTTTTATATGTTTAAATTTATCTATCAATCTTTTAGCTGCACTTATAAATCTATTTTGACCGTTAGAGTAATTATATTTAAGTTCTCTATTCACACATTCTCTTATAGGCTTCTTGTAAGATTTTAATATTTTCCTGTTTCTTTTCCTATATTCTTCTATAGCCCTAAGCTTACTTTTTTGCCATTGCTCCCAGTTGAATCCTTCCCTTATCTGCTCTTTCTTATGAAAATAAAAAGCCCTATGCATAGAAGATATTAAATCCAACTCCATTTGATCAAATATCTCTCTTATATCATAGTGCTTATTCTTCTTCCCCATCTACATCACCATCTTTTGGATCAGTTTCCTCATCTTCTAAATCTTCATCATCATAAGGCTTAGGTTCTTCTACTTCAATCATTCCATTCTGCTCTTTTATAAGTTGTACTTCCTTTTTCTTTTCTTCATCAGTCATTGTGTCTCCATAAAGTTCTTCTACACTTCTTTCAACACTCATAACACCATATTGTCTAGCTTTACCTACTGTTTCAACGACTGCTTCAAAACTAGGAGATGCATACTCTCCAAAATCAATAGTAATTTCATTATCTTTTGCTGCTTCTTCATTCCATGTATTGTTAGCTTTTAGAATAGCATTAACAAGTGTAGGTATAACATCATTTAAAGTCTCTATTATACTATCTCTAGTGTATAGTGTAGTCTTTTCTTTTTCCCTTTGTGCCTCAGCATTATCTAGCTTCTTATTATCTATTCCCAAAGTACTTGGGCTAATTAATCCCTGTAAGCATAAATCTAAAGCTGTTACATAAGTTTGCAAATAATTATCTGTAGGTATTAATGGCTGCTCTGTATCAATAGTAGGTGTAAATCCTTCACCATTATAAGTATCTGTTTTAATATATCTATTATCAAAACAACTTGGTTTTAAAAGTTCACCATTTTCAGGATTACGTGGAATTAAACTTTCTGGAATATAAGTCTTAGATCTTCCTGCCCTTAATGCATCAATCCATTGACTCCAAGCTTCATCTATACTATCAAAATTATCACATTTACCATCAAATACAGATTGTCCACGCCCTTCCCATTTATCGCTTTCAAATATAATATAAGGCACTGCCATCATAAAGCTATTATCAAAACTAACATCTTTTAATTCTGCTGTATCTGGAATGGATGTCATATCTATCTCATTATCATAATTATCAAATAAATTATAAGTTATATATCCGTATCCATAAGTTTCATGTAATATATATTTTCTGTGGTTATAATTATATTCAGTATAGAAAACCACTTCTTTCACTCTTCCTCTATTCCTTATAATGTCTATTTTATCTGCTGCATAAAACTCAATTATAGGTAAGTTTGATATACTTTCATCAAAAGATATTTTAAAAGCTCCATCGCCTGTTACTAATACATCCTTAGTAGCTTTCTTAAGTAAATTTTTAAACTTATTATCTTTATATATCTCTTCCCAAACTTCATTAACTGCTTCATTCTCTATAACTATAGAGTTTAAATCATTATGAACTATATTTACTAAAGTATTAACAATAAGCTTCGGTAAGCCTGTATGTATCTTTCTTATTTCCATGCTTATAGTTGGAACAGTTCCCCAAAATGAATGATTGTTATTATTTATTTGTTTATATAACTGATCTAATTCATAGCTATCACCACGATACCATATTTTATTTTTCACTATATTAGCTTCTTGGGTTAAACTTTCTTGAATATAAATTGTACTGCTTTGAGCTTCTTGGAGTTGTAAAAAATTCTTCATTGCTTTTCTCACCTTATCTTTCATCTTATTTAATATCTTCACATTATCACCTACTTTCTACACCAATTCGATTTTTGTAAGGCAACCATGAGTATTGACAGCTATTAACCATGTGGTCATTTGCATCTTCTGGCTCATTGTCCTTATCCTCTAGCCATGAATAAATCTCTAGTTCACTTATATATGCCTTACAATGTTCTAAAATAAAATAACATGGTTCTATATGTGTCTCTTTTTCCCAATTCATCCAACCATTTTGAAGAATAATTCTATCTATGATGGTTGTCTTCTTCCATGCTGGAATAAAGTTATATATTAAACCATGTTCTCTCTTATACTTATTCAGTTCTGTTATTGTTGCTTGGTCTGCTGAATCTATAAATATATCTTTAGCAAATCCCCACTCTTTTCTATTTCTCTCTAAGAAATCATAATAATTCTTAGCAGTATCACTTGGAGCTATAGGCGTTTGCAAGTCCTTATTATTGTAAGTTCTCTCATCAAGCAAAATATATTTACCTTTGTTAGTTATTCCTGCAAAACTCATAGCAATAGTATCTTTACTATTTGATGAATAGGAAGTATCTAATCCACTTGTGAATATAATAAAATGTTCTGTTGCATTCTTTTGTAAAAATTGCTTAGCCCATGCTTTACTCTTAAGATGAATAGTTCTGTCAAAGTTAGGGAATATCAATCCTGTTGCTCTTCCTCTCAATCCAAGTATCTTATTTTTATAGAGCTTAGTCCCTTTTGGAGCACTTAGTTTCTTTTTCTCAATGTCTTCATTTGTTAAACTTGCATTATCATAAAAAGAAAAGAACCAGTAAGTCCAGTTCTTCTTTGCTTCACATCTATTTAAATCTTCCATAATAGAATCAGGAACATCTTTTTTGTATTTTTCTAATGGTCTACAGCAATTTATAAATTCATCATATACTGGTAAGTTTGGATCATCTGGATTAAGTGTAAGCATCATGTAGTCACATCTAGTACAAACTTCTCTAACAAAATCTATATCTGCTGTATTAACTTCATCTATCATTACGCATCCAAATTGTGAACCTAGTGCCATCTTCCACTTATCTTTATTATCATATCCTAGAATGTATATTATCTTTTCTCCTTGGTTTGTCTGGTATCTGATATGAGGAATCTTATTATCTTTATCTCCATTACCGTTATATCTAACTAAGTCCCCAAATACATCTATTAAACCATATTCTTTTTGAATTATATTCTTTTCTGCAACACCTGTTGTTTTAGAGGCTATGATATGCATTTTCTTTTTAGACTTAGCAACTTGTAACATAAACTTTACTATTCCTACTGTTGTCTTTCCTGCTGCTGTTGTTCCTTCTAATGCTTCAACTGGTGCATTATATTTCAGAAAGTCTTTGTATTTTTTTGATAACTTATATTCATCTGACATATTCATACCTCCTTTTTGCAAGATTAAAAATTAAAAAATTCATAAAATAGGTATTTAGCTAGTGAGACAACCTCATTTTATGAATTATTCATCATCTTCTTTATTCAATTCTCCTAAAATAGCATCTAGCTTTTTAGTACTGTTAATATTAGCATTTACATTTACATTCTCTTTGAACATACCTAAATGCTTTCCTAAGAGCTCTAAGGCTTTAGTTTTATCATATAGCCTTACTTCTCTTTCTATTGAATCACCTTTTTCAGTGTTCATCTCCTTAACCTTTACTGACTGAACTGCTGCCAAATCTTCATCTAGTGCATCATGTTTTACACCTGCTTTAGTAAAATCTATAACATTTTTAGGATTAACAAGAGCTATCTTTGCCAGTTCCATTATTACACGGTTTGCATTTATTCCAGTACGCTTTGACCTTTCTGCCATTGCTTTCTCAATACACGCCCGAATATCTGGTTTTTTAAGGTTCTCACTTCCAATGTCCCCTGCACTATCTACTGAATATCCTGCTCTTATTGCTGCTTGTGTTGCATTAAGATCTATTAAATATTCTTCACAAAATCTTTTTTGCTTAGCTGTTAGTTTTGCCATATATATCTTCCTTTCTTTATGAATAGATTCTATTTAAAGTACAATTATACTCTTAATACAATCTACTACATAAAAAAAAGCACCCACTTAGAATGTAGATGCTTTTTTTATGGTATAAAAGGGTATTGAGAATATATGAGAGGTTATATGTCTTTCCTCTTGTCACTTACTATTATACCTTAATTTTTTGCTTTTTTTTGCACACTTACTGCAACTATTCTGCATTTTTTATTCATTAGCTATATATAGATATACTTTTTTTATTTAATGTATTTCTGCATATCTCTTAATGCTTCTTCTTCTAATTGTTTAACTCTTCTATATCCTAGATGTAATTCACATTCTATATTGTAATAACGAACACCTTTTATTACAGCTTCTTCTATTGTATTTTATACATCAACTTGGAACCAAAAAAGCATTAAAAAGTCAGCCATCAGCATATGGTAAAAATGGAATTTAGCAAGTTTGCTTTTCACTCTCTTTTAACCATTGTTTTGTTTCTTTCATTCTATAAGATTCACC
>SVCL01000175.1 GCA_015058405.1 Clostridium sp. | reverse complement strand
TGGCTGGACCGAAAAGGGTTATTACCTACCGGTTCGGACAATTTATTGTCCAATCTCACAAAAAGTTTTATAGACCTTTTTATATTAAGTAACAAAAGGGCTAAATGCGAATGCATTTAACCCTTTTGTCTACAAGCTGAATATATATTTTTTTATTTATAAAAACAAAATAATACGGCATAGTTAAGTAAGCCGTATTATTAAAATATTGGTTGATTTTTAGTTTTAAGTATTTTTAATATTTACATGTAATATATTTTGTTTTATCTACAGTAACATTTTTATGTTTATTAAAGTAATCAATAATTATTTCTGTCATTTCAATTTGAATTTCTTTAACTACATTACATTCAGTAAAGAATTCATATCCTCCAGCTCCAGAAGCTCTGTAGTTATTCATAACTAAAGTGAATTTATCATCATCTTTGATATCTTTATTATTAAATTTTACATACTCTAAGGAGTTATTTCCATCTTTATTTAATTTATAACAATAATCTATGTTGCTATAGTAATCATAGTTATAGTGTTCAACTTTGGGCTTTAAGAAAACATCCGATACTTTAACTTTAGTTCCATCGTAATCAAAGTATTCTCCGCATCTATTTAAAGCTTTTTTTAAAACCTCACCTGTAACTTCTAGAACAACAAGAGTATTAGGATATATATATGTAGAAACTATATCTCTAACAGTTACATCTTTATTAAATCCTTTTATTGAGTTAGCAAAAGAGGTGCAAGCTATATCTGCTTCGCTGACTTCAAGTTGAATAGTATTTATGAAATTTGCTAAAGTAGAACCATTCAAAGCCATATCTATATGATCTGATGGATTTAAATCTATGTCTAAGTGTCCGACAGGACTATCAAGCCATATTTGAACTTTATCTTCAATAGGTTGTAGTAATTTTAAGCATTCCTCGTTAGGATTAATTTCTGGTGTCTTTAATTCAGAAATAATATTAATTATTTCACTATCATATTCTAAATTTAATTCAATGTACTTTTGTCCGTTTTGTGGAGTTTGTACAATATATGTATTAAAAAGTTTCTGACCTTCTATAGCCATATGCTGATGTCCAGTTAGAAGTATATCAAAACTTAGTTCTTCACATATTTTGAAAGCTAAGTTTTCTTTAGTTTCACTTAAAGATTTATGAGAATCTAAATCTTTTTCGAAACCTCCATGATAGATTCCAATTAGAATATCTGCTAAATTTTTAACTTCATCATAAACTTTTTTAACAGAAGAAAAAGTATCATTAATATTGAATTTTTCAATATTATGAGGCTTTTCCCAAACATTAATAAAATCTGTAGTAAATCCTATTATACCTACTTTAAGACCGTTTTCCATAGTCTTAATATCATATGGTAATATAGGAAGAGTTCCAGTAGTATCTTGTACGTTAGCACATAAACACTTTCCATTTAAGTTATCTAAGTATTTCTGTAAATTTTCATATCCATAGTTAAAGTCATGATTTCCTAAAGTAACATAATCGTACTTTCCAGCATTCATAACATTTGCTATAGGATGAATTTCAAATTCTTCATTAGTAAGAAAAGTTGTAAATGGTGAGCCTTGAATAGTGTCTCCACCATCAATGATTAAGGTATTTTCATCTTTAGTAAAAGAATTAATAACATTAAGCATTCCAACTGCTTTTGGTTCATTATTTGTATAATCTGTAGGATAAACAAATCCATGCATATCCGAAGTAAAATAAATTTTTAAGTTTTTCATATTAACACCTCGCTCTTTGCACATTATATCAAAGTTTTAATAGCTTTTTAACTATAAGTTAGAATTAAGTTATATAATTATTTAAAGTACTTTTAAGGGGGAGAGTAACTTGAAAAAAATATTAAGGGGAGAAAAAAGTATGTGGATTATATTTGCATTATTATCAGCTGTATTTGCAGCATTAACTTCTATATTAGCCAAAATAGGTATTAATAATGTTAATTCTAATTTGGCTACAGCAATACGAACAATAATAGTATTAATTATGGCTTGGGGAATGGTGTTTATAACTGGAACTCAAAAAGGTATTGCTGATATATCAACCAAGGGATGGATATTCTTAATACTATCAGGTATAGCTACAGGTTTATCATGGCTTTGTTATTATAAAGCACTTCAAATGGGGGATGCATCTAAGGTCATTCCTATAGACAAGTTTAGTGTTGTAATAAGTATGGTGCTAGCTTTTGTTATATTAAAAGAAGAAGTAACTTTAAAAACAGTTCTTGGAGGGATATTTATAACTATTGGAACATTTATTATGATTCTTTAAGATTTTATATAATAAAAGAGATAACAAAAATTAATTGTTATCTCTTTTGTTGTTTAAATTTAATTTTTTCATATAGTCATGATACCATTTACTAAATAAAATTTTAAATGAAGCAGCAAGAACAGTTCCGACAACTGGGCCTACATAAGGCTTAGTGTAAAATTACTGTAGGAAAAAAATAAAAGAGACTAGCTCCGTATGTTATTATTAAATTACAACCAAAAAAAACATACAAAGGAGCTAACCTCATGAACATTATACAACAAGTAATTGAAAAAATCACTAAGGAC
>SVCL01000174.1 GCA_015058405.1 Clostridium sp. | reverse complement strand
TTCCATCTCTACCATCTAATATGGCTATAGGATTATGTGTTTTTTCATCAACAATAATAGTGCCATAATTATGTCTTTTTTTAAAAGCAAAATCATCTTTAGGACATATACAATTTTGGGTTTGTGATTTTAAATTTATTTTAATCAGTTTTTCATCTTCTGATATATTAGTAATTTTTAATTGTTTACTTGGAAAAAAAGTTTTGCAAATCTATTGATGAATTACACATAATAAATACCTCTTAAATATATTGATATATTAATTATATTCTTTTTATATTTTTCTTAAGTTTTATCAACAGAGTACTTTTAATAGATAGATGTAAAGTTATATAATTACAAAAGTTAATTAAAAAGTTAAATATTTCAATATATATATTTACAAAATATTAATAATATGATATTATTTGCAAAAAGATAAATAAGAAAAATCAATATTTTACAAGAAATGTACTAAAATAATAATCTAAACAGAATTGTATTGATTTAATAGCAGAAAAACTTTTTGTTTTAAATAAATTAAAAAGTTATGTTAATGAATTGAATATGATTCTTCGGAAGGAGAACATAAATATGGATATTTAATTTCTGTATTTCACCATTAAAAGTTGAAAACAGTTTTGAATTTCCTCAATGGTTGAAGTTATTAGATGAGATTTTAAAGTCTTGTGATTATAAAAAGATTAAAGATACTGAAAATAAAGATATCACATTTGTTATTTTTCCATTTATTCAATATGTAGCTGAAAGGATATCAGAATTTGACTGGGATAACAGTTTAATGGAATTCACACAATCAGCTATAAAAGATATTTTAGATAATTATGCACAGCAGACTATTACAATAGTTGAGAAATGTGTAGTAGTTGAGCTTGAAGAATATAAAAGTACACACAAATTTGTAGAAAGGAGTGATTTATAATGAACAATGAAAAATTAAATAATTTAGTAGGAAAATCATTTGAAGATTTATCAGTTGAAGAAATGGAAGAATTACAAGGAGCAGCAGGTTCTCAAGTAAATTCTTCACCAGCTACACCAACTATACTATATTCACTTGCTTCAACTGTAGCTTCAGGTGCTGTATCAGGACAAGCTTCTAAAGCAATTTCTACATTAATTACTGCAGCAGCAAAATGCGAGTAATGTATATCTAAGTTAATTAATAATTATCTACTATATGCTTATTGCAGTTTTAGTTCTATTAAATATATTTTTGTATTATAATATTCTTAGATGAAGTTTTCGGGTATTATGGAATCATATTGCTGCAATAGGCATTTTTGCATATTTGGATTTAGGAGTTTTGATATGAAGAAAAAAGTGTTTGCGTTTGTAGGCAGCAGATCTGTAAAGAGAACTACTTATGGATTTGTTAATGAAATAATTTCGGAAATTAGTAAGCGCAGAGATGTGGATTATGAAGAATTAACATTAAATGATTTGAAGATTAAACATTGCATTGGTTGCAGTTCGTGTTTTAAGAAAGGTAACTGTATTCAAAAGGATGATCTGAATCTTTTATCAAAAAAGATTTTAGAAAGCGATTTGTTTATTATAGCAGCACCAGTTTACATGCATGGAATACCGGGAGAAATGAAAAATATTATTGATAGACTTACAACTTGGGCTCATACATTTAGATTAGCAGGAAAAAATGTATTAATAGCTTCAACATGCGATACCAATGGTCATACTACAGTTGTTGATCAATTGCATGTATATATGTTATATATGGGGGCAAGAATTATAGGTAAATATGTAGGAACAAATCTTATACCAGATAATATGAAAACAGATTCTCACATTATGTTGCTAAAAGATATGAATAAGGATATTCCATTATGTGTAGATGAAATATTAAAAAAATGTGATTCGAAAATGGTTTCAAATAAATTTAATGAAAGTATTTTTGAAAAATACAAAGAAAATCAAATGTTTCTAATAAATAATAATTTAAGTACAGGTGAAACAAAGTATTGGGTTAATTCAGGAATGATAGAGTGCAGAAGTTATCAAGATTATATTGACTTAGTTTTAAGTAGAAAGAGTGAAAAAAATGATTAAACTAAATAAGAAAATAGTAATTACCATATTAATATTGTTTTTTTTATCCTCAGTGATATCTTTTTTAACAAAAGGAGAAGCAAGAGGAGTAGAATTTGGGATAATAAGTTTTGTACTATTTTTTGAACATTCTAAAATAACAAAATATGATTTCATATTCTTAGGAGGCTTAGTGTTAGGCGTTGTAATGGATTTTGTAAATATTTTTTATAAAAATATTTATATCCCAAATGTTTATTCAATTATTATCTGTGGTTTGGCCATTATTATATATTTAAAAGAAATGAGCAATAATAATGAGAAGAATTAAATTTACTGCCAGCTATGAACACTCAGAATGCGGCCTTGCATGTGTTGCAATGATAATTGAATATTTTGCCAATAAAGTATCATTGTCTGAACTAAGAGAAACATATGGGGTACCAACAGGAGGATTTAGTATAAATCAGCTGTTGGATGTAATGGGCAAGTCTGGAATTCCAGGAAGAGCTATAAGAGTATCTAATATAGGTGAACTCTGTAATATTAAAGAGCCATTTATAGCTTATTGGAATGAAAACCATTATGTAGTGGTAGAAAAAGTTAAAAAGAAAAAAGTGGTGATAGTTGATCCTGCAAAAGGAAGTTTAAAGATATCAAGGGAAGAGTTTGAAGAATCATTTTCAAATATAATAATCTGCTCAATAGTAGAAGTCAGCAAAGAAAAAAAGAAATTTAAAATAAATAAAAGTCTGCTTGAGATTATAAAAAAGAATAGAATATCTCTTATCTTTACTGTAATTGTTACTTTTATAATACAATTGCTGACTTTATATATTCCGATATATATTAAAGATATAATTGATAATTACAATAATATTAGGAATTATGGAAATTTGATGCTTGTTTTAAGTTTAATCATATTTTTCTATTTTTCTTTTAGTATTATTAAAACAAGAATTGTTACCTATTTTCAAAATAATTTTGATAGGATGTTAACAACTAAGACTGTTTCGCATATTGTTAATTTACCATTGAAGTTTTTTGTAAACAGGGGAAAAGGTGAAATAATCTTTACAATAAATTGTAATCAATATATAAGAGCAATTTTATCTACTCAGATGATAAGTTTGTTTATTGATAGAGTGTTTCTTTTATTATATTTATTACTAATGCTATTTTACTCAGTTAAGCTTACATTAATCACTGTTTTTTTAAGTATTGTATTAGTATTAATTTCAATAATTAATACTAAAATACTTATTAAAAAGAATCAGATTCAAGTTACTAATATGGCAGATGTTCAAAACATAAATAGCGAATTAGTTAACAATATATCTACAATTAAAGCTATTGGAGCTGAAAAAGAGATATTCGATAAATGGAGCAACAGTTTTGAAAAGCAGCTTCAGCTAGAAAAAGAAAAAGCTCAGATTGATTCTGTACTTGGAAGTATTCCATCAACAATTCAATTAACATACTCACTGCTTATATTTGTGACAGGAGTCTTATTAAGCAGTGACGGAGGGCTGACATTAGGAACTATAGTAGCTTTTAATACATTAGGAGCATCTTTTTTATCACCTATGTTATCAATTGCTAATTCATATTTTCAGTTATCAGCTGCAAAGCTTTATATAAATCAGTTATTAGATGTGATTAATTCAAAAGTTGAAAATGGTGATGGTGTTAAAAATAATATTGAAATTGAAAATGGAGATATAAATTTGAAAAATGTATCTTTTAAATATGATTACTTTTCAGATTTAGTATTAAATGATATTAATATTAATATTAATAGTGGTGAAAAAGTGGCTTTAGTTGGAACTTCAGGTTCAGGAAAATCTACACTACTTATGCTGATTTCAGGGTTGTATGAACCAACTAAAGGAATTGTATATGTTGGAAAAAAACGAATTACTGATGAGAATATAAATAAGAGAGAATATCGTAAGCAACTTGGTATAGTTCTTCAGGAAAGCATGCTGTTTAATGGAACTATAAAAGAAAATATTTTAATGGGGCGTTCTGCTGATGATGAAGAAATTCTTCAGGCTGTAGTAAAATCTGATCTACTTGATTTTGTTAATAAGTTTCCATCTAGATTAGAAACAATTATATCTGAAGATGGAGGCAATATATCTGGAGGTCAAAGACAGAGGTTATGTATTGCAAGAGCAGTTTTGAAAAAACCAAAAATAATTCTGATGGATGAGCCAACTAGTTCACTAGATAATATTTCAGAAAATAGAATAATGGACAATCTGTTTAACATTGATTCTACTGTTTTGGTAGTAGCACATAGATTGGCTAATATTTCAAGGTTTAATAAAATTTTTGTTTTAGATAAGGGCAGGATAATTGCAGAAGGATCTCATGAAGAGCTTTTTCAAAATTGTGAACATTATAGAGAATTATATCAAAAAGATAAAGTAAATATGGTTTAAAATATGCCTCGCTTGTGGCGTTACGGATTTAAGAAAAAGTATCGATGGTTTAGTTATGATAGTCCAGAATCAATTAAAGCTTGATCCTTTTGATAAAGCACTATTTGTATTTTGCAATAAGAAAATGGATAAACTAAAGATTCTTTGATTTAAAGGAGTTTTGTGGATAAAGAAATTCTCTTAACTTTACCACGAAGTCCACTGGGAAAAGCCTTGGATTATGCTAAAAAGCACGTTCCATCATTAAAAACTGTTTTACTAGACGGAAGGCTAGAAATAGATAATAATGCAGCTGAGCGTGAAATCAAACCTTTTGTTTTAGGTAGAAAGAATTTCTTATTTGCTAACACTGCTAAAGGGGCAACTGCTAGTAGCTATTTATATAGTATTATAGAAACTGCCAAGGCTAATAAGTTAGTTAT
>SVCL01000173.1 GCA_015058405.1 Clostridium sp. | reverse complement strand
TACATTGATATTTTTGATTAGCCTGCTTGTCCAAACCAAACTTATATAGTTGGTCAGAGTGACAACGAGGACATCTTATTTTATTAGTTTTGTTCATTGATCTTCTCTCCTTTTCTAGGGGGATAATTGGTTCTAGTTAAATTAAGGCAATTAAAAATATTGTAATGTCAGATGAGAATTCTGTAGGATTTGATGATGAAAAAATAAGTAAAGATGATGTCTTGAGTTATGAAAGTCCATATAAAGATATGACAACTACTTACTTTAAAGATCAATTAATAGAAGAAGAAAAACTTATGTATGATTCATTAGTATATGGATATGAACATAATAATAATGAAGTTAAATTTTACAGTGCAACTGATGATGCTAACTATGAAGAAAGTATTTTAAAAGTAATACAATCACTTTGTGCAGAAAATCCTTTCTTTGATTGGAATTATAACTATGAATATGGATATAATCCAGTAGAAGCATGTTATTATATAAAAGATAATGCCTCACATAATGAATTTTTAGATAAAAAGATTAAATATGTTATGTAATCTTGCAAATATTCAAGCTGTAACAGTAAGTGGATTTACTGAAGATAGGGGACATGCTTGGAATTTAGTTAAGTTAGATGGAGAGTTTTACAATTGTGATATTACTAATGATGCTGGAAGTAATGAAGATGAGATTCAAGGATTAGATAAAAAAACAGTTAAAAAACTTAAATTAAACTTTTTAAGATCAGATGCTGTTTTATATTCAGGTATATATAAAGGTGATGAAAATACAAAGATAACTTTCCCAAAAGCTAATAGCACTAAATATGATAATAAATTTAATTTTTTGAATAAATAATCAATGCATTTTGAAGGTTAGTAATTTAAACTAACTTTTAAGGTGCATTGATTTTTAACTTTTAGACTAATTATATTAATTAATAGAAGCGTGGCAGAGTTGCTTTTTTATTTATAAGTTTATTTATGAGTTATTTAAGGGTATAATGTAAATATATAGAATAAAAAACAATCTATATGAATATAACAATAAGGAAAAGAGGTGGAAGAGGAGAGAGATAATATAAATTGAGAAATTATTATTAGACTTTCCTCAAAATGATTATGTTAAAAGAGCAATTAAAAAAAGATGAAATAGCAGCTATGAAAGCAAGAGATAAGAAAAAGGTAAGTGTATTAAGACTTGTAAGTGCTGAAATTAAAGCTTATGAAGTTAATAATAGAGAAGATATTCCAGATGAAAACGTAATTAAAATCATTGAAAAGAATATTAAGCAAAATAAAGAAACCTTAGAATATGCAAAACAAGCTAACAATGAAGAAAAGATTGAAGAATGTAACTTTGCTTTAGAAGTATTAAAAGTATATCTTCCAAAACAATTAACAGAAGAAGAAGTAACTGATATGTTAAAAGAAATAATAGCTAATGGAAATTATGGACCTTCAGATATGGGTAAAATCATGAAAGAAATTATGCCTAAGATAAATGGTAAGTTTGATAGATCAAAGGTTAACCCAATGGTTAAATCTTTATTAGCTTAGGAGAAGAAATAGTATGCTAGAGTTAAAATGGCTTGGTCATTCTTGTTTTAAGTTAACTTACGAGGATTATTCTATAGTATTAGATCCTTATGAAAAAAATTCAATACCAGGTTTAGGTTCATTAAATGTATCTGCAAATGAAGTTTTATGCAGTCACAATCATTTTGATCATGGTGCAAAGAATGAAGTTGAAATACTAAAAACTTCAAAGGATTCTCCATTTAAGGTAACTGAACTTCATAGTTATCATGATGATGTAAAAGGTGCAAAACGTGGAGAAAATATTATTCATATTTTTGAGGTAGATGGTTTAAAAGTAGCACACCTTGGAGATATAGGATGTATGCCAACTAAAGATCAAATGAATATTCTTAATAATTTAGATCTTGTTATGGTACCTATAGGAGGAGTTTACACTCTGGAACCATCGAAGGTTAGAGAATTACTAGATATAATCAAACCTAATGTTGTAATACCAATGCATTATAGAAGTGAAAAGTTTGGTTTTGATGAAATAAAAACAGTAGATGATTTTATAGATAAAAATGATGAAGTTATTTATTACAAAGATAATATTTTATCTTTAGAAAAAAATATGAAAGCTCATATAGCTGTTCTTTCACTTTAGTATTTAAAATAATATATGGGGGGATTTTTGTGAGTAATTTAGAAGTTGATAAAATTCGTGAAGATATAAGTAAAATAGATAAGAAAAAGGATGAAGGTCTTACAATACCAGATGATATTAGAATATTCAAAAATCTATCTTATGGAGATAAAGGTAAGTGGAATCTTTTTGATATCTATTGTCCCAAAGACACTATTAAGAAACAAAAGACTATAGTAAATATTCATGGTGGCGGATGGATTTATGGTACTAAGGAAACTTATTTATTTTATTGTATGAGTTTAGCTCAAAGAGGATTTACAGTAGTAAATTTTAATTATCCATTAGCACCTGAATCTCCTTTTCCAGCAGCTATAGAGAGTATAAACAATATGTTTACTTGGATAGAAAAACATGGAGAGGAGTATTTTATTGATTTAGATAAATTATTCATAGTAGCAGATTCAGCAGGAGCTCAATTAGCAAGTCATTATTTAGCAATATTAAATAGTGAGGAGTTTCAATTCTTATATTCCTTTAAGATACCAAAAAAGATTAATATTAAAGCTGTTGCATTAAATTGTGGTATTTACGATATAGTAAATGCTAAAAGAGATAAATTACTTAACTGGTATTTATGTAATGAAAAAAATACTGATAAAGTAAACACAATGAAATATTTAAATGGTGATTTTCCTCCAAGTTTTATTATGACTTCAACTAAAGATTTTTTGAAAGAAAAGGCAAAACCTTTTAAGGATGTATTAGAAAAATTAGGTGTAGAATGTGTAATGAAAGTATATGGAGATAATGATAAAAATCAACTTAACCATGTATTTCATGTAAATATTAAAGATATTAATGCAAAGATGTGTAATGATGATGAATGTAACTTCTTTAATAGTTTTTTAGTAAAGCAATAAAAGAATGCAGTCATTTTAAAAGTGATTCTTATTCATAATAACTGGATTATTATGAATAAGAATTTTTTATGTTAAAGGTTAAATTAAAGTAACATAATATATTATCTCTGAATAATATATAGTAAGTGGAAAGCAAATACACTTATGTAACAGAGGAAATAATTTATGGATATTTACTATAGAAAAGAGGAGCGAGTTAAAGGGTATACAATAAAGAAGGTATTAGGAGAAGGACGTTATGGAATAGTATACCTTGCTGTAGATAATTACGGAAATAGTGTTGTTATTAAACAATTAAAAAATAACATGCTTCAAAAAACAAGAAGTAAGTTATACTATGAAAGAAAAATATTAAGATATTTAGATGAACCTAATTTCCCTAAATTTATAGGAAAGTTTAAGGATAAATATAGGGAATGTTATGTTATGGAATATATAGATGGTAAAACTTTTTTTGAACTTTTATCAAAAGATAGATATGAGTTTAGTAAAGAGGAAATATATGAAGTTTGTGAAGCAATTTTAAATTTACTTGAAATTTTGCATAGTAATGGGATAGTTCACAGAGATATTAGAACACCAAATGTAATAATTAGAGAAAATAATGAAATAGCTTTAATAGATTTTGGGTTAGCTAGATATGTAGATAATGATTTATATGATGAAACAAATGATTATTGGTATTTGGGAGACTTTTTAATTCATTTGTATTATTCGTCTTTTATACCAGATGATAATGAGGAAAAACCATGGTATAAAGAGCTTGATTTAAATTCTGCTGAGAAGCATTTTTTAAAAAGGCTTATGGGAATTGAGGATGAATATGAAAGTCTTCATGAAATAAGAGAAGATTTAGAAGTTTTAAAAAAAATTAATAAAGGGAATAATTGATTTTAAAATTTGGTAAACAAAGGAGGAATATATGTGTCACATACCATTGGTATATACAAGATATATCCAGACACCTTTAGAGCAAATGTTTATACTACTAATCCTTTTAGAATGATAGGCCTAATTGATGTTGGTATTATGTACAATGATGGAATGGAGACAGTTACTTTACCTTTTTTTAGATCATCAGGGACAAATAGTGGGAAAATTCAAGGTTTATGGTATCCAATAGTTGGATTGAAGCTTGAAACAGGAAGTTTTAACGAGTTTACACCATATTTGAATTATGTTTTGACTAATACTACCAGACATGGACAAGCAGCTAATGGTTGGTTAGCTAAATCTTTATTTTTTGCAAATGTAAGTAAAGATTCAAAAAAAATAAGAGGATTTTCAGGTGGAAAGCATTATAAGAGCCTTTTAAGAATAGGTCAAACTTTAACAAACCTATATGAATCAAATCAATATATAGTTGATGAATCCTTATATGGTAAAAGGTATAACAAAATTATAATTTCTAATGAGGTATATAAAGGTAATAAACATTCACAAAGAGAGAATTTCGAAAAGTTTATATCAGAAATATTTAACAATATTTAATATATATTTATGTAACAAAAGTTAGATTTTATTCATAGTATATATTAAGTAAATAAATTATGAGAATCAAAGGAGAAATAGGAAACGTGGGAAATAGATTAACAAAAGGTTATAGTTATTATAGATTAAGCTATATTTCAAGTAGCTTTAGCAATTCAATAAGTTCAAATAGATCAAATAGTTTTAGTAGCTCAAGCAGATCAAATAGCTCAAGTAGTTCAAGCTCAAAAAAACACAATAATTCAAGTAGCTCAATGAGTTCATGGGATTCAAGTGATTCAAATTCATGGGAATCAAGCTACTCAAGCAAATCAGAAGAAGATAAATGTGGAAGAAAAACAAAAGAAGTATAGCTCAAGTTATTCAAGTGAACACAAATCTTCTAAAAAATACGGAAAACAAAGAAAATCAAATGATATGAAATCTAGCAAATCTAGAAGTTATTCTACACCTTGGTGTGAATGCTAATAGCATTTTACAAAATAGTAATATATTACTAAATTTTGTGGAGTTAAGCTTACGCTTAGCTCCTGTTAAAAATATTAATATGCAAACAATTATATATTAATATTTTAACTATAATAAAATATATATACTATTAAGTAAAAAAATATGGACAGTATAAAATAAACTAATTAAAATAGTATTTAGTTGATATATTACATATTATTGAAGTTAGGTACTAACAAAAAAATAATAATAATGTATAATATATAATGATATAAACTTTACAAGAAAGTGATTTGGAGGAAAGAATAGAATGAGGAGAAATGACTTTTTTGATATAGAAGAGCAAATAAGACGAGCGGTAGATAGTGCCTCTGACTATATTAATTATGACAGAATTAAAGATACTATTAACTATGAAGCAGAAAATATTCTAGATGAAGTTAAGAGACAACTAAGAAGAGGTAGTGATTTTATTCAAAGAGCTACAGAAGATGTTGAAGTAGAAAAAACAAAATCAAAATATAACCCCCAAAAAATAGTAAGGTCAAATTACATAACCCAAAAGCCTAAAGGACGAATAAAAGGTGTTTTATATAGTATTATTGGAACTACAATGAGTATATTTTGGGGATTTATACTTCTTATAAGTGTGATTTTGGGTATAAATGCGTTTAATGGTAGGCCTGTTGATTTTAAAGCATCAACTATTTTGTTTACTATATTCACATGCATAGGTATATATTTACTTTTAAGAGGCAAGAGTATAAGAAGTAGAATAAATAGATTTAGGAGATATGCTTCCATTGTAGAAAGAACTAATTATTGCACACTTGATGCTTTAGCTAATTCTGTTAGAAAAGATTATAAGTTTGTAATTAAAGATTTAGAAAAAATGATTGATTTAGAGATGTTTAAAGAAGCATATATAGATGAGGAGCATAAAAACTTTATATTAAGTACAGATGTTTATGAAGCTTATTTATATGCTGAAAAATCATATAAGGAAAATAAACAAAAGCAAGAAGAAGAATCTAGAAAAGCATCGGAAAATGCAGAAGTTTATGAAATAATAAATTTAGGAAAAAGATATATATCAGATATAAGAAGTGCAAATGATTCTATACCAGGTATAGTAATATCTAAAAAATTAGATGAGTTAGAAAAAGTAGTAACAGCTATTTTTAATAATATAGAAAAAAATACAAGTATGATACCAGATGTTAAGAAGTTTATTAATCATTATCTTCCTATGACATTAAAACTTGTAAACACATATAAAGAGTTAGACAATCAAACTATTGAAGGAGAAAATATAAGAAAAGCTAAAAATGAAATAGAAAAAAGTCTTGATCTTATAAATACTGCTTTTGAAAAGTTATTAGATGACTTATTTAAAGATGTAACTATGGATGTATCATCAGATATATCTGTACTTAAAACTTTATTTACTCAAGAAGGTTTAACTGAAAATGAATTTAATAAAGGAGAACATAAGTAATGGGAGAAAATTTTAAAGAAGATATTGGGGTAACACCAAGTTTGACATTTGATACTTTTGATGATCAAGTAAATGAAATGTTAGAAGTAAAGGAAGATAAAAAAGAAAGTCCAGAATATTTAGCATTAACTGATAGTGAAAGAAAAATGGTTGATGACTTTGTTGATAAAATTGATTTAAACAACTCAAACTCAATTTTACAATATGGTGTGGGAGCACAAAAGAAGATTGCAGATTTTTCTGAGTCAGCTTTAAATAATGTTAAAACTAAGGATTTAGGGGAAGTAGGTAATATGCTTTCTTCTGTAGTAGTAGAACTTAAGAATTTCGAGGATACAGAAGAGAAAAAGGGATTCTTAGGCTTATTTAAAAAGCAAGCTAAAAAAATAGATATGTTAAAAGCTAAGTATACAAAGGTTGAAGGTAATATTAATACTATATGTACAGCTCTTGAAGAACATCAAATTCAACTTTTAAAAGATATTTCTATGCTTGATAAAATGTACGAAATAAATAAAGTCTATTTTAAAGAATTAAATATGTATATATTAGCAGGTAAGAAAAGATTAGAAAAAGCTAGAGCAGAAGAGTTAGTACAGTTAACTGAAAAGGCTAAACTAAGTGGATATCCAGAAGATGCTCAAGCGGCTAACGATTTTGCAGCCCTTTGTGATAGATTTGAAAAGAAAGTTCATGATTTGGAATTAACTAGAATGATATCTCTTCAAATGGCACCACAAATACGTTTAGTTCAAAATAATGACACATTAATGTCAGAAAAGATTCAATCTACAATAGTAAATACTATTCCACTTTGGAAAAGTCAAATAGTACTTGCACTTGGAGTAGCTCATTCACAAAATGCAGCAAGAGTTCAAAATGAAGTTACTAATATGACTAATGAACTTCTTCGTAAAAATGCAGAAACATTAAAGATGTCAACTATTGAAACTGCCAAGGCTTCAGAACGTGGAATCGTGGATATAGAAACTCTTAGAGCTACTAACGAATCATTAATTTCAACTTTAGATGAAGTTATTCGTATTCAAGATGAGGGACGTGAAAAACGTAGAGAAGCAGAAAAAGAATTGGTTAACATAGAAGAACAATTAAAGAATAAGTTATTAAGCTTAAGAAAATAGTAGAGCTAGTTATTATGATGCATTAAAGATATATTTTTTTATTAATAATATATTTTTAATGCATCTTTTATTTAAGCATAGGAATTTATAAAATTTTTTTATCCTTTTTTAGTATAATGTCGATACTTTAAGTATTTATATATATTTAAAATTGATACTTTCGTGTTATTATTTTTATTAGTTAAACAATAAAGAAGGCAGCAGCAATAATTAAATATACTGCTAAAAGCTGAATACCTTCAAGCCAGTTAGATTCACCATCTTGTGAAACTCTATTAGCAATAAGTACAGATGCAATTAAGGCAATTAACTCAAATTCATTAAATATAATACTCATAGGTGTAAAAAACAAACTTATAAATATTAATATAGGGGCTACAAATAATATAATTTGTAAACTAGAACCAATGGCAATTTCTAATCCAACATCCATTTGATCTTTTAGAGCCATTACTACAGCAGTGCTATGTTCAGCTGCATTTCCTATAATAGGTATTAAAATAATACCTACAAAAAATTCACTCCAACCTAAAGTTGATGTTATAGATTCTATACCTCCTACTAGGAATTCACTTTCAATAGCAATAAGTACAGTTGCTATGATAAGTACAAAAATAGATTTTTTTAAACTCCATTTAGCTTTATGTTCTTCTGTATTATTTTTACTATCATTAGTAGCATAAATATGTTTATGAGTACTAAAAGAAAAATAAAGACTTAATACATATATTAATAACATTACAACAGCCACAAAAATGCTTAAACCTTCATAACGTGTATTTAATAAAGCTGGGTCAACTGAATGAGTAAATAAAGCAGGAATACATAATCCTATAACTGCAAATAGAAGCATACTTGAGGTTACTTCTGTTACTTTTATATTAAACTTTTGTGTTTTATATTTTAATCCTCCAGCAAGCATACTAGCGCCAATAACAAGAAGTATATTTCCAATAACAGCTCCGGCAATAGAAGATTTAACTACTTCAAATAAACCTTTTTTAAGAGCAAATATTGATATAATAAGCTCTGTGGCATTTCCAAAGGTTCCATTTAAAAATCCTCCAATTTTAGGACCAGAATAAAAAGAAATTTCTTCTGTACCTTCTCCCATAAGTCCAGCAAGTGGAATAATAGAAGCACATGATAGTATAAACATTATTGTACCTGATGCATTCATAAATCTAGCTATAATACTTATAGGTATGAATATAAGTAGATACTTTAAAAATTTCATATATTGCCTCCTTAAAGTTAGTAATCATTGCAGAAGCACCTGCAACACCTGTATTTGTAAAAACTATAGTGGCAATTTCTGCAGCAGCTAATGATCCACCAGCATTAAATCCAAACCATCCCAAAAGTAATAGAGCAGCACCTAAAGCTACAAAACCAAGTCTAGCTAAAAATCCATCTCCCCATACCCAATGAGCTACAGGAAAATAAATTAAAATCATCCAAGCTATTAATATTTTTATCCAAGCTGGAACTGTTAATCTATTGGCATATGCACCTGTCATTAATGGAGCAGTTATTATTGCAAACATTAATTGATACATATAAAAAGAAAAGAATGGTAAGTTCTCATTATAGATTGCATTCATTAGATAATCCATACCTTTAAAGCCAAAGTAATCAAGAGGATTTCCAATAATACCTCCAATATCTGAACCAAAGGTCATTCCAAATCCACCAAAGATCCATAGTATAGTTATTATTCCAATTGCTATAAAAGATTGAAACATCATTGTTAAAGAATGTTTTCTAGGAACTAACCCAGCATAGAAAAAGGCAAGTCCCGGTGTCATAATTAATACTAGCACTGAGGATAAAAGCATAAATGCTACGTCACCATGAATAATCATTATAAAAATCTCCTTTCAATATTTTATAAAATTTATTTTTAGATATATTAGATATATAATTAAACATAATTAGTTTGTTCAAATTTGTAAGTTATATTCTTTTTATAGATCAAGAGAGATTAATAAGATATAATTAAAGAGATTTTAAAAATGGGGGATAAATATGGATTTAGCAGAAAATAATGCCGGAAAGGTTTTGGATGAATTAGCTATTGATTCAAAATCTATAATAGATACAGACTATGTTATAAAAAATAAACTTATTGTAAATTCTAGAAAAGGCAATTTACTTAATGAACTAAAGACAAGTTTAAAGGAGTGTAAAAGGTTTTACTTTAGTGTAGCTTTTATAAATTTTAGTGGATTACAGTTATTATTAGATTCTTTTAAAGAACTTGAGGATAGAGGAGTAAGTGGAAAAATAATAACTTCTACATATTTAAGTTTTACAGAACCTAAGGCGTTAACAAAAATAAAAGAATTTAAAAATATAGATTTAAATATTTTTATAGCAGATAAGGAAAAAGGATTCCATACTAAGGCTTATATATTTGAAAATGAAGAGAATTATAAAATAATAATAGGATCATCAAACATAACTCAAAGAGCATTGAAAAGTAATGTGGAATGGAATGTTATGATTGTTTCTAAAAAAGATACTGAATTTGTTGAAGAAGTTATAGAAGAGTATAATTCTCTTTGGAATAGTACAGGAGTTGTAGATGAAGAATTTTTAATTAAGTATGATAATTTTATTAAGAGCATCAGAAAAAAAGAAAAGAAAGATATAATAGATTTTAATGATTATAAAGTTATTAAACCTAATATAATGCAGGAAAGAGCACTAGAAAATATAGATAGATTAAGAAAGTCAGGAGAAAATAAAGCGTTAGTTATAGCAGCTACAGGAACAGGTAAAACATATATGTCTGCTTTTGATTGTTTAAACTATAATCCTAAAAAGGTATTATTTTTAGTACATAGAGAAGATATATTAAGAAGTGCAAAAGCTACTTTTATGAGCCTTTGCAAAAATAAAAATATTAAAATGGGTTTTTATACAGGTAATTTAAAGAGTGACAATGCAGATTATCTTTTTGCCACAGTTCAAACTATGGAAGGGCATCTAAGTGAATTTAAATCGGATAGTTTCGAATATATAATAATTGATGAGGCACATCATAGTACAAGCCCTACTTACGAAAAAATATTAAAGTATTTTAAGCCAAAGTTTTTATTAGGAATGACAGCTACTCCTGAAAGGGCTGATAAAGGTGATATATTTGAAGTATTTGATAATAATATTCCCGTTGAAATAAGACTTACAGAAGCTTTGGAAAATGAACTGATTGTACCTTTTCATTATTTTGGAATTACAGATATAGATGATATTAATTATGAAGATGTTAATATAAATGAATTTTCTAAAGTTGCAGAAAAGCTTATGATAAATTCGAGAGTTGATTTTATAATAGAAAAAATGAATTTCTACAGCTTTGATGGAAGTAAACAAAAGACAGTAGGATTTTGCGTGACTAAGGAACATGCTAAGTACATGGCTGATAAGTTTAATGAAAAAGGTATTAAAAGTATAGCTTTAACAGGTGAAGATGATATAGATGAAAGAGAAAAGTATATTAAGAAGTTAGAAGATGAAGAGGACGAGTTGAAGGTAATATTTACTGTAGACATATTTAATGAAGGGGTAGATATACCATCTATTAATCAAGTATTAATGCTTAGACCTACTAGTTCTCCAATTATATTTATACAACAGCTAGGAAGAGGCCTTAGAAAACATGATAGCAAAGAATTTCTAACGGTTTTAGATTTTATAGGAAATCACAACAAAGCATTTTTGATAGCTATAGCTTTAAAAGGAAGTAAATATTATGATAAAGATAGTTTAAAGGTATCTGTTTCTACAGATTTTAGTGATATTCCAGGTTGTTCTAATATACAAATGGATACTATCTCAAAAGAAAGAATACTAAAGCAACTTGATAATGAGAATTTTAATAGTTTAAAATATTTAAAGGAAGAGTACAATGAATTTAAAAGTTTATTAGGTGGAAAAATTCCATATAAGTTAATGGATTATGTGAAATATGATGGTGCTCCAAATCCTTTAAAATTTATAGGGTATTCTAAAACATATCAAGGTTTTTTAAGTAAAGTTGAAAAGGAAATTAATACAGATATTATTAAAGATGAGGAGTTTATGAAGATTTTAAAGGAATTATCAGGTTATCTTCCTTTAAAAAGACCGCATGAATTTATAATAATCAAGGAATTAATAAATACTAATGAAATAAATATAAAAAGCGCAAAAGTGTCTATAATGAAATATTTAAAATCATGTAATGAAGATACAATACTTCATGCTTTTAGATATTTAAATCAAGTTTTTTATGATGTAAAACAAAAAGGTGACTATATTAAGTTATTTGAATTAAATAATAATAACATTGTAAGATTATTAACCTTTGAAAAAATACTATCAAATAAAAAATATAAAGAGATATTAATAGATTTACTAAACTACGGTTTAGTGTGCTATGAAAAACAATTTGGAAGTACAGATTATGGTGTACCATTTTTTAAGTTATATGAGCAATATAGTATGATAGATACAGCTCTTTTATCTAATTATGAAAAATGTCATAGTTCCTTTAGAGGAAGTGGATTAGTTACTAATGGAAAAGAGTTTTTCTTGTTTATTGATTTACATAAAGAAAAGGGAATTAAAGAAAGTGTAAATTATAAAGATAAAATTATTAATAGGACAACATTTCAATGGCAGACTCCCAATAAGTGTATTCAAGATAGGGGGCAAGGAAATGATATTATAAATAATAAGTCTAGAGGAATTAACCTACATTTATTTATAAGAAAGTATAAAGAAATAGATGGAAAGACTCAGCCTTATATTTATATGGGAAAAGGTGATACTATAGAATTTGAGGGAGAAAAGCCTATAACAGTTAAGTTGAAATTACAAAATAAAATTCCTGAAAAGATATATACAGAACTTATTACTAGAGTATGATAAAATGACAAAAAGAAAAGAGTGATATAAATGAAAACAATAGAGGTAGTAGCTGCCATAATAAAAAAGGAAGAGAAAATTTTTATAACTAAAAGAGGTTATGGAGAATTTATAGATATGTGGGAGTTTCCAGGAGGAAAAATAGAGCAAGGGGAATCTAGAGAAGAAGCTCTTAAAAGAGAGATTAAAGAAGAGTTGGAGTTAGAAATTAAAGATTTAGATTACTTAACTACAATAGATTATGATTATAGTAATTTTCATTTAACTATGCATTGCTACATATGTGCAATAGATAGTGGAAAGCTTAAGTTAAATGCCCACAACGATGCGAAATGGACTGAACTAAATATGTTAGATAATGAAAATTGGATTCCAGCCGATATTTTAGTTGTAAATGAATTAAAGAAAAAATTTAATATTTAAATTTTTAAGGGGATGTAAAAAAAACTCCCCTAAAAAGAAAATCGCTGTAAAGCATTAAGCTTACAGCGATTTTTTGGTAAAATTAATTTATGCTACTAAATAATTTTACTAATAATAATTTTATAACAAAGCAATTAAAATTACCAC
>SVCL01000172.1 GCA_015058405.1 Clostridium sp. | reverse complement strand
GTCCATAACCTATAGTTAACGTTCCCCTTACATTATCTCCAGCATTAACTATTCTATCATTATAATCATCATAGCTTTGTAATATACATCCTTCAAATTCTTTTATTAAATTTATACCTTTCTGCGATATTCTCATTATTATCCCCCCATTATATAAAGCAGTATAATTTTTTACTAAATTATTCACAGTATATTATATTTATTAAAAATGCCTAAAATGTATATATGTAAACTAAATTATTAATATTTTATTGCTTTCTTGCATAAAAGGTATTAGTCAATTATAAATTTCTATTCTTAGTGTTCTTTCTAAAATAAATGTTGTTGTTTATTATTTATATACCTATTTGTTCAATTTTTATAAAGGATTCACCACATAATAATTCTTTGAAAAAACTCATATTTTTAACCTTTTTTCTTATATTGAAAATAATAAACCAACAAAAATACTCCTTTAAATATTTAGTTGCAACGCCATAAAAAGGTTTAAACCATAACTTACTTATCATCTTAAAATTGCTTATTAATTCATCTATTTTATTATAATTTTTCTTCTTATTCTTGTTATGTCTTTCAGCTATGATACGAATGTATCTATCAACATATGGTATAATTACAGAATTCGGAGCTAACCTACTATAAATTTTGTCATTAAATTTATTAATGTCCCACCTCTTTCTGCATACTGGTAAAGATAAAATAGAATCTTCTCTTCCCCTAGCTGATACCACAAAGACCTTTTCTCTTACATCTGTATCTATGTGTTTATTACCTTTAAAATTTTCTTTTATAGAAGTTTTTATCATATGCACTTTTCCCACTAAAGTCTTAGGAATATTACTATAAGTCATGGCATTAAGAACTTTATGTCTCCAATAAAAAGCAGTATTTATGTTTATATTTAATTTTTCTGAACAATATTGTAAAGTTCTTTTTTCTAACATAAACTCTATAAACTTCATCCATTTACTTGGATCTTTTTTAGAATAGCTCCATATTGAATTTGTAACTAAAGAAAAAGTTTTATTGCATTTTTTGCAACGATATCTTTGAATTCCTTTAAAAAATCCATACTTTATATAATGATTATGACCGCACTTAGGACAAACATTAACTTTATCTTTCCTCATTTCATATACATTAGATTTCAATGCTGTTTTTAAATAATTATCTATATTTTTAAAATTTACATCAACTTCTATCAAAGCTTATCACCTCATCAAAAATTCTTGACAAAATAATAGCATTCTAAACATTACCAACATTTATTTCAGAAAGAAGTGTATATACAATTTCTTCATATTTGTATATAGTTTTTTAGCCTCAAAATCCACCCCAAAATAAAAGACACCAAATCCTTAACCACCAGATTTGATGTCTTTTAGCTTAATTATATTAAAATTTTAATATCCTTGAGCCTCTTCATTATTTATTAACTTAATAATTCTACTAGTTCCAAGTCTACTAGCACCAATATTCATGAAAAGTTCAGCAGTTTCCAAATCAGAAATTCCTCCAGCTGCCTTAATCTTAACATTAGGTCCAACATGTTTTGCAAATAACTCAAGATCTTCCTTAGTAGCTCCTTTAGTTCCAAAACCTGTTGAAGTTTTAATAAAATCTGCTCCAGCTTTAGTTACTACTTCACACATTTTAACTTTTTCTTCTTCTGTTAAGAAACAAGTTTCAATTATTACCTTTAGAATCTTTGAACCACAAACTTCTTTTAAAGTTCTGATTTCATCTTCAATAAGATCAAATTTCTTATCTTTAACCCATCCTAAATTAATAACCATATCTATTTCGTCTGCACCATTTTCTAATGCATCCTTAGTTTCAAAAGCCTTTGTAGCTTTTGTCATATATCCATTAGGGAATCCTATGACAGTACAAAGAGCTAGTTTGTCACCTACATATGCCTTAGCTTCTTTTATGTATGATGGTGGTATACATACTGAAGCTGTACTATACTTCATTCCATCATCACATATGGCTTTAATTTCTTCCCAAGTACAAGTTTGACTTAATAAAGTATGGTCTACTGCACTTAATATTTTTCTTTTATCCACTTAAACATCGCCCCTTTTCATAATGTCACCTATATCAGAATATCAAATTTAGGAAACCAAAGCAATTACTTTACAAACTTTCTCAGAATTTTTTTACATCTTCACTTCGAATTGCTCTTGCTCTACACAGAAAGTATACTCATCATTATCTTCTTTTTTCACAAGTTCCTTCATAACCATACTTTCATAAGCCATAGTCTCCTCAACATACTTATATATCTTCTCTGTTTGATTCCATCTATCCGGACAATCTAAAACCACAATAATTATATCCTTACCATCATGATTTACAGAAGAAACTAAACACTTACCAGCTTGACCGGTATAACCTGTCTTTACTCCGTTAGCTCCAGGAATCTTCCATAAAATCTTATTAATATTATTATAGTCTCTTGTAAAGTTATACTTATCCTTAGTAATTTCTTTAGTTCCAACTACTTCTCTAAAAACATCATACTCCATTCCCTTTGCTGTCAATAAAGCTAAATCATAAGCTGATGAATAATGTTCCCTTGAATCTAATCCATGAGGAGATTCAAAGTGAGAATCTAATATTCCTATACTTACAGCAAAATGATTCATTATTTCTGCAAAACCTTCTATGCTTCCTCCTATACCTTCTGCTAGTGTTATAGCAGCATCATTACCTGATTTATACATTAACCCATACAATAATTCTCTTATTGTAATTTCTTCTCCAGCCTTATAACCAACCTTTGACCCTCTAATAGAAGCTGCTTTTTTACTAACTGTAAACTTACTATCAAGATCTCCTCTTTCTATAGTAATTAAGGCTGTTAAAATTTTTGTAGTACTTGCCATTGGCACTAGCTCATAAGCATTTTGTTCAAAAAGTACTTGTCTTGATTCTCTATCTAAAGCAATAGCATTATGAGCACTAATTCTTGGCTTATTCTCTTTGGCATAAGCAAGTGACATACTTGAATTTACTACTAATATTATCGTTAAGAGATAAGCAAATAACTTTTTAAAAATTACTTTCATTTAAACCACCTCTAAAATCTACTACAACTATAATAGTGCATTTTTACTTAAATAATTTTACAGTTGAATAAAAAGCAAACTTTAATAAGCTATTTTTAATGACTCAAAAATTTCTTCTATAGGTCTACCGTTTGCGGCAGCATCATAAATATATCTAACTTTAGATTTTTCTAAATCCTTCTTTGCAGCTT
>SVCL01000171.1 GCA_015058405.1 Clostridium sp. | reverse complement strand
ATTATACTTATCACCTTCTACACTTCCTCTTACACCCATTTTAATTTCCAATTTATTATGTGTATAAGAGTTAATTTTTATTAGGTGTGGCTTACTTTTTAATGATTATAATGGATTACTAATAGTTTGTGCTAAACACCATGATACTACATAAGTTACACCCAAATAACATAACGCTTGTACAAAAGGAATTAGTACATTATCAATAGCATTATTTAAAGCTTCACAAGCAATGTCTACATCTTGATTTAAAACCGCCATAGATTCCCCACTATGTTCTCCTAAATTATCTAAGGGTAAATCTAAAGCTTTATTTATAATTTCACTTTTAAGATTTGCTTTAATTATTCCATTTGAATAGGTATTTAAAAACTCAGTTAATCCTTGACCTAATGAAGAAATAATATAAGCTAAAACGGCATAAATACCAGTTAATAAAAGATATCCTAGATAAAGCCCATAAAAACCTACAATTTTTAGTAAAGGATAATAACCACTTAATTAAATTTATATCATTATACACACTATTTATCCTCCTTTACATTTTCAAATTGCTTCTTATACAATCTATAATAATAACCTTGTTTTTTTACAAGTTCTTCATGACTTCCTTTTTCTACTACTCTTCCTTTATTAAATACATAAATCATATCAACATTTTTAATTGTAACTAACCTATGTGCTACTATAATTGCTGTCTTATCCTTTACTAGGTTATCTAGTGCTATTTGAATATTTTTTTCTGTTTCTGCATCTAAAGCTGAAGTTGGTTCATCTAGAATAAGTATCTCTGAGTCTCTTAAAAATGCACAGGCAATAGCTATCCTTTGTCTTTCACCACCTGATAAATACACGCCTTTTTCTCCAACAAAGGTATCATATTTATTTGGGAGACTCTCTATAAAATTATGTATATCTGCCTTTTTACAAGCCTCTATAACTTCAGATTTTTGTACATTCTCATTTCCGTAAATAAGATTTTCATAAATACTCTTTGGAAACAGGAATGTTTCTTGGGATACTAAAGCTATTTTTTCATATTTCTTTATATCCATATTAATATCATCTAAAACCTTATTATCTCCATAATAAAATTCTAGCCCCCTAATATTAACCATATATTTCCCATCTTCTATTGTACTTCTTCTTATATCCCCTAAATCTTCATCTTCATAATCAAATACTTCAAGTACCCTCTTAGCCATAGCCTCAGAATACATTCTAATGTAAATGACTTTAATGTCATCATACCAGATAAAATATTATAAGCTAATTCATTCATCTTTCCTAAAGATTCTCTTGATTTATAAGAAGTTTTTTCTATGATACTACTATTTTTATAAGCTAAATATGAGCTTATAGGTATAAAAATAAATCCTACTATTGTAAGTTTTATACTTATAGAAACACAAACAATAAAACCTGTAATAAAAGTAAAAATACTTTGATACATGCTAATAAAGGTTTCGCCCCAAAATACTCCTATACCATTTAAATCACCCATTGTTCTTGATAAAATATCTCCAGTAGACTTTTCATCAATAACTTGATACTTTAAATGACAAATCTTTTTACTAATGGAATTTCTCAAATTATACAAACCTATTTCTACATTTCTATTTAAAATATAAGTGTTTACAACTTCAATAACATATTCTAAAATAGTAAGAACTATTATTGTTAAAATAGTCTTTTTAACATTATTCATTGTAGTTAATGTTGCATCTAATACTTTTCCAAAATATATACTTTCAAATACATAAATAATTCCTAAAGCTGCAACTAATATAAGAGATATTAATGTCAACTTAGTATTTAAACTTGCTTTTCTAGTTATTTTCCTTATGTAATTCATTGTCCCCTCCCAATAATATTTTTTATCTTACTTCCCAAGAACTATTAAATTATCAATTTGTTTAAATCCATTTTTTATATAAAATTTTTCTGAAGGATATCCTTTTTCAGTATTTAAAAGAAATCCATCTAACCCTTGTTTTTTTATATTCTTTTCTATTTCTCTTAAAAATTCACTCCCTATACCACTACCTTGATCTTCATAATTTACACAAAGTTCATCCACATATTCTTCTATATTTTCTTCTCTCATTAATTCAACTTTTAAACTAGTCATATTATTACTCCATTCCCTTATTTTTTTGATTGTTACTTTCCATTTTAACCCTTTAATACATTTTTTTTAATTTATAACAATGCAAACCTTAAAAGTTTATAAACAGTATTTTAGTTTTAACAAAACAAAAAAGACAGACACTTATAATGCCTGTCTCTTTTACTATCAAAATTTAAGCTTAGTTATAAAATACTACTTCATTACCTAATTCTTTATATGCTTTAATTTCTGACCAATCAATATTAGATGTAATAGCTTCAAAAGTTAAAGTACTACCATCATTTTTTAATGTATTTTCTCCAAATCTAAATTCAATATATCTACCTTTTGCATCAGTACCAATTTTTCCATTGAATCCTTTCATGCAATCTTGATACCAAGGAGCTGTCTTTAATTGTAAAGCTGCATTACAACAAATAACATTCATATTTGTATTATCAGCTTTACTAAAATAATGTCTTATTCCGACTTTTGATAAATCTATATCTTTATTCTTAGCTTTAACTGTATAAGTTTGTCTTAACTCATGTCCAGCCACTGTTCTTACTGATATATCTAAGGCATCAGAAGATACAGGCTTTTCACCTGGTGTTGGTTGTTCTGGTGTTGGTTGTTCTGGTTGTGTTGATGCATTACCACTTTTACCTACCATATAAGTTTTAGCTAAAGCATGTACTAATGCTGAGTTCCAGTAAATATCAACTTCGTTAGTTGAATAACTTTGGTCATTATCTAAATAACATTTAGCAGGAGCTGCATCTGCTAAGAATCTCTTTGCATGTGGATCTTCAAGGTGAGAGTTAACTCCACCTACAATCATACCTGGTATAGCAGCTTTTTGTACTTGTGATGGTCTATGATGTGGATTCTTTGGAGTTACTGTACCAAATCCTGTTACAAAAGACATAGCATTAGCATTCTTACCAAAACAGTAATTTACATGTTCTTTTCCATACTTAACATAGTCAGCATTAGGTGCTATAGTATTAGCAAATTGTAATAATACAGTTTCATTTAATGCGGCTGAATTACTTCCCCAGTAATAATTAGTACCATTAGAAACTCCATATCCATCAGCTTTAGACTTTTCAACTATTGTATTAGCTTCTTTAACTACAGCTGCTTTTATTAATTCTTTTGTTGCACTATCTGCACCCTTAGCATTAAAGTATGCTTCGTTACCATAGCATCCTACAAGTGCCCAGTCATAACCTAATTCAACTTTTTCCTTTGCAAGTTGTTTAACCTTGTCATTATATCTGCTCTTTCCAGTTGCTTTAAATAATTGAGCTGCTGCCCAATATCTTTCATCTCTATCAGAAGTATCTCCATATTCACCAGTTACTATTCCATCTGGATTTTTAACTACTTGGCTTGGTTGTTTATCTAAATAATCATAAGCTTTTTCAGCTGCACTTAAACAACTTTGTGCAAAAGTTATATCTGAATCTTTAAATGTATCATATGCCATTGCCATTACTGCTGCAAAGTCTGCTGTAGCTGTTGTTGTAATAGGACATACTATTAATTCACATGTTTCATCTTGTGGCATTATAGTTCCTGGGAATCCAGCACCTGTTACCTTATGATAAACTCCACCGTTTTCCTTGTTTTGCATCTTAAATAACCACTTAAATTGAGCTTTAGCTTCATCTAAGATATCTGCTTGACCATTACCACTTTCAGGAATTCCAATATCATCAGTAAATGCTTCCTTATTAGAATTATAAGCAAATATTATATCTGCAAGTGTCTTTGATGTAGCAACTACATATCTACCAAAGTCACCAGCATCATGCCATCCACCTGAAACATCTATCTTTTTATCAGTTCCGTAAATAGTAGCTAATTGTGTATGGCATTTAGGGTGAGCCCATTTACCTGCATATTCTGGTGTTAATTCTTCACATCTTTGATAATAGAAGAATTTTTGTGCTGCCTTAAATGCATCTTTATATACATCATCACCTATCTTAAATTCATAAGATTCTCCTAAGCTAGGTGTTGTAATCTTATAAGTTCCAGGTGTAGTTAACTTAGAGAAATCTCCATAATAATCAGTTTCATCAGCACCTTTATTTGCTTTTGGCCCTGAAATTTCTCCTGTATAAACTACTTTATTTGTATCTTTTGATACAACATTAAATGTCTTATCTTTTACATCTCCTCTAAATACTACTTGTTTAAAGTCATTTGGAAGATAACCTACTTCATTTAAAACTATCTTTTGCTCATCTTTTTTAGTTTTACTGTAATCAACAGCACTATCATCTACTAAATATAATCCAACATTATCGATAGTTACATTATGTTCTGGAAGTTCTTCGTCTCCTTCTTTACCTAAATTAAAACATAACTTAGGTGCAATATCTGTTTCATCCTTCATTGTAAATTCTATTGTTACTGTTTGTACTCCAGGAGTTGTACTTACTTGTTTCCATGCGTATGAACGGTAATCTCCTCCATCAAGTTGAATCATTGCTTCTATATCTCTAGCTACAGAAGAACTTACATCAAACTTTAATACATATTTACCACCTTTATATAATGTAAAGCTTTGGTTGAAAACTTGCATACCATAAGCAACATCTCCACATTTCTTAACATTAGCTTTAAGGGCACCATTTTCAATTGAAACTGAACCTTTTCCACCTTCTGCTGTGAAATAATCCCAATCAGTTTTTCCGTTACTGAAATCACCATTACTTATTAAATTCTTTTTACCTTGTACTGAAATACTATTTTCTGTTACTGCTTGTACACTTGGTGTAACAACACTTGTAAATGTTGTTGAAGCAAATGTAGCTGCTGCTAGCATCATTACTAAAAATCTTTTCATAAAAAAATCCCCCCATAAAACCTATCGTTCTGTATAAGTATACATCTTAACCTTTACTTTCCCAATGATGTAAAGTGTCATTTCACTAACTAAAAACACTTTTTTTGTAATAATTGCACAAATTATCATTTTTTTGTATCATATTTATGTATAGATTAATTCAAATAAATTTTAAGAGTATTGAGAATATAAAAATTAATTAGGAGGAATTCAATGTACATAACTTATA
This sequence comes from Clostridium sp., assembly GCA_015058405.1. Taxonomy (GTDB): domain Bacteria; phylum Bacillota; class Clostridia; order Clostridiales; family Clostridiaceae; genus Clostridium. Next base: position 7,034 of record SVCL01000171.1, on the reverse strand, counting down.
TTGGTCATAACTACATTCATGATTTAAATTTCAAAGTTGATCGTCCTTCTGGTAGTGGGGATTATCTTGTTTTACTTATTAAAAGCCATGGCATAATTACAATAGAAGGAAAAGATATAATTGTAAAACCAAATACTTTATTTTTATATAAAGAAGGTACGCCTCAACTTTACAGAGCTCATAAAGAACCCTTTTCTAATGATTGGTTTCATTTCAAATTAGAAGAAAAAGAATTAGAATACTTTAACAAATTGAATATACCATTTGAAAAGCCTATTCATTTAAATAATACGTATCAACTATCTTTGATAATAAAAAATATAGCTTATGAGAAGTATTCTAATTCCATACATTCAGATAAAATCATTCAAAATTATATGGATATATTTTTCATTGAAATTTCAAGGTTGATAGAATCAACAAAAGAAATATCTAATCTTCCACATTATGAAGAAATGTCACTTTTGCGTTCAAAAATATACACTAAACCTTATGAGAATTGGAGTATTAGCTTGCTATCAAATGAAATCTCATTAAGCCCCTCTCATTTTCAGAGGCTTTATAAAAAACTATTTGGAGTAACTTGTATTCAAGATGTTATTAACTCAAGAATTGAATCTGCAAAGTATTACTTAATAGAAACTTCATTTACTGTAAAACATATTTCTGAAATACTTGGTTACGAAAATTACGAACATTTTATAAGGCAATTTGAAAACAAATTAAATTGTACTCCTAGTGAATATAGAAAATCACATATTTCTAAATCAAATGATATATAATTTAAGGCTATAGTCAAAATAAAAATGACTATAGCCTTATTATGTTTATAATAAAAACTCTACTCTTTTTCTAATAACTTGCTTAGTTCTGCAATAGCTCAACTAGTTCAACTTCATATTCCTCATATAATTCTCCTTCATCCTCACCTATTTGTTCTTCATAGAACCTTATCTTTCTTTTTAATTCCTCTATTTTATCTTGCATACAATTACCTACTTTATCTTTAGTTAATTTTTATTTTTATATTATTATAGTTAGTATGCACAAAAACACTAAAAAATATATAAATATATGTTTTAAAAAAGGTAGATTCTTGCACATTATTCTATTATTTCAACTCTATCTCCATCTATCAATATAGCTTGACTATTTGTCAAACATACTTGAGATGTAACTTTAATATCTAAAATTCCACTCTAATTATTATCCTCTTACTTGATATATTGTTGAAGGTGGTTCAGCGCTTCATTTAGCCACTTATGAAGTAGTATGATAATTATCCTTTCATCTGATATACCAAATACCTCATTAATAATACTAGCTGAAAACCTCTGATGAAGGAGAAATGGATACTTTTCTTCTGCTTTATCTAAATACATATTATGTTTTTTTACATATAAAAGCATATCCCTTGGTTCTATAATTCCAGCTATATCATGACCTAGTGCTGCTATTTTGCATACCTCTTCATCCAATCCAAATCTTTTGCCTATTCTTATATTTTCTTCAGCAACATTTATTACATGCTTATATATTTTTTCCTTATTATTTAATAAAAAGGTTCTTTTTATATCTTCTTCAATGTTATTAGTTATCTTAATATTTTTAACAACTTCAATATCACTTAACATATCTTGTCCCTTCCTAACTTATGCTCCTATATTATACAAGCTATAAATATATCTGTTCATAGAATAACTTTTTATAACTTCAAAACCATTAAATATATCAGCAATCTTTCTATTATACTTTTTTAAGTTGTCCGAATAATTTTCCATTGCATTACTTAAAGTTTTTCCATATATCTTTGGAATATATATAGGTAAAACAGAAAATACTATGGCTACTACTGAAATAACTGGATTTATATATAACATCATACTTAAAGATACAAATAAAACTTTTTGCTTTTAACTAAGTATCCTCTCAATCTACTCCCAACTTTATTTTGTTTATATTTAACACAAATTATAACATTTTTGAATTTATCCAACAAATAGTTTAATTATACAATCTTTTTCAAATCCTAAGCAGTTTTTAAAAATACTTTTCTTCTTATTATAAAATAACTTAGCATTACTATAGTTCCTGTAATTGACCAAGAAACAGGATATACATCCATTAATGTTTCAAAGCCTGTATACCACTTACATATAGTAGCTATCCAAACTAATCTTAATACACATGTTCCAAAAATAGTAAGAATCGTAGGAGTCATGGAATATCCCATTCCCCTTAAAGCACCACCACTTACTTCATAAAGACTTACTAAAAGATAGCAGCTTAACAAGTGAACCATACGAATCCCTGCATAATAAGCCACCTCTGCTTCTGAAGTAAATAAAGATATAAAAAATTCTCTTCCAAATACAAATCCCAAACTTAATCCCCAGCTTACAGCAATACTCATACCAATGGAATAAATAAATACTTTCTTACAACGATCATATTTTTTTGCACCTAAGTTTTGACTAGTAAATGTAACACATGTTTGTGAAAAAGCAGCCACAACAAAATAGCAATAACATTCATAATTAAGCGTAACTGCAGAACCTGCAACTGCATCAGAACCATAGCTATTAAGGCTTGTCTGAATAAATACATTAGCAAAAGAAAACACTACACCTTGAAGGCCTGCAGGTAATCCTATTTTTAATATATCTTTAAGTTCATGCATAGCTATTTTTAACTCATGTATAGATAGCCTTATATAACCTTCTTCATGAGTTAATATATATATAACTAAACTCGAACTAATTATATTTGATACTACTGTTGCAATAGCTACACCTGCTACCCCTAAATTAAAACAAATTACTAAGACCATATTTAATACTGCATTAACTACTCCAGCAAAAGATAAACAATACAATGGTCTTTTAGTATCTCCAACACTTCTAAGTATTGCTGCTCCAAAATTATAAACCATAATAAATGGAACACCTACAAAATAAATTCTTAAATAAAGTATAGCTTGTTCAATCACATCTTCTGGAGTATCCATCCACCCTAAAATGTATCTAGAAATAATCATTCCTACTATAAGTAGAAATATTCCACTAATTATGGCTACTGACATAGCAGTATGTACAGCATCCTTTATTTTTTCTTTCTTATTTTCCCCTATGTATCTTGCTATAACAACATTAGCTCCAACAGAAATCCCAACAAAAAGATTTAAAATCAAGTTAATTACTGAACCATTACATCCAACTGCTGCCTGAGCTTGACTACTTGCAAATTTCCCCACTACTGCAACATCAACAGAATTAAATAATTGCTGCAACACGCTACTTGCCGCAAGTGGTATTGCAAATACTAATAGCTTATCTAATAAACTACCATGAAGCATATCAACCTTTTTATGCTTTTTTCCCTTTACTTTATTGTTCTCCACCTTTTCATCTCCCGTTCTTCTTATTATGTCTACATCTTATTATACACAATTTACATAATAAGTTACTAAAGTTATTTTTTAGCCATTACTCCTACTACTGGCGAAGTCGTCTTGCTCATAAGCCAGGATAATGATATTTCAGTCATACTTACACCTTTTTTTAAAGCTAGCTCTTCCACTCTTTTTATAATTTTCATATCATCTTTCTCTGAAGAATCATACTTTCCCTTTGCAAACTGATCTTCTCTTAATCTTTTAGAATCTTCCCCTGGATGCTTAGACAATCTTCCAGAAGCTAGTGCACTATATGGTGTCATAGCAATATTCTCTTCTTTGCAATAGACAGCCATCTCTCTTTCCTCTTCTCTTACACCATATTCTCTTATTGCTTGCCCTAAAAATTCTTCACTAGTTCCTCCTTGATAACTCATAGCTGTATCAAAAAAGTTTATTCCAGAATCCAAAGCATATTTAATAATTTCCTTTGATTCTTTTAATGCAAGAGTCCAAAAATGCATTCCTCTCTCAGCTTCTCCAAAACCCATACATCCTAAACAAATTTTAGATACCTTTAAATCTGAATTTCCCAACCTTACATATTTCACTTTATTTACCTCCTATAAATAAATTTTATCTTTCCTATACAAATAATTTAATATAAATAAAAAATCATATAAAAATATTTCTTTTACATTAATGGCTATATCTAACACTAACCTTTTAGCATATTATAACACATTTTATGACAAAATATTTTTATAGCTAGCAAAAATATTTTCCTGTTTTTAATCATTTAATTAAAATATCTATTATTTTTTTAAAATCTGTGTTATAATTTGAACATTATGTCGATAAATATTTAAAAAGGACTGATTATACAAATGAAAAAAACAACAAAAGATGCAATTATAATAGGCTTTGCATTATTTTCCATGTTCTTTGGTGCTGGTAACTTAATTTTTCCTGGACACCTTGGATACAGACTTGGTTCACAATACCTTATTGGTATGCTTGGTTTCATAACTACAGGTGTTGGACTACCATTATTAGCTATTCTTGCTTGCTCTAGAGGAGATGGAACATTTGAAAGCATTGCTGAAAAGATAAATAAAAAATTCGCTATGATTTTTACTGGTATATTATTTTTAGCTATTGGACCTTTACTTGCAGTACCAAGAACTGCTGCTACAACTTTCGAAGTAGCTATAAATCCATTTTTCCCACAAATTCCTGCATGGGTAGTAATTTTAGTATACTTTTCACTTAACATTTTCTTTGTATTAAAGAGATCATCAATTATTGATACTATAGGAAAGTTTTTAACACCTACTTTAATACTTATTTTAATAGTTCTTATTGTTAAGGGAATTGCCATGCCAATTGGTACTATTCATATAAATAATGATACTGAAGTATTTGCAACTGCTCTTTTAGAAGGATATCAAACAATGGATGCTATAGCAGCTTTACTTTTTGCTGCTATTATAACTTCATCTATTAAAAATAAAGGTTATGAAGGTAAAGAAATGTCTTCTGTTCTTTTAAGAGCTAGTTTAGTTGCTGTTATTGGGCTTGCTTTTGTATATGGTGGACTTACATTTATTGGAGCTCACACTTCAGAACTTGTACCAGATGATATTAACAAGACAGCACTTTTAATTTTTATTGCTAAAAGTGTACTTGGAAATGTAGGACCTATTCTTATGGGAATAGCTATGGGACTTGCATGTTTAACAACATCTATAGGATTAATAACTGCAGGATCAGATTTCTTTGAAACTATTAGTAACGGAAAATTAAGTTATAAATTTAATGTTTTTGTTATTTCTATAGTAAGCTTTGGAGTTGCTTTACTTGGTGTTGATAAGATTGTAGTTTTCTCTGCACCTATATTAGGTTTACTATATCCTGTTTCAATTACTATAATTGTTTATGCCTTTATGCAAAATCATCTTAAGGCAAAGGCTGCTAAACTTGGAGTTTATACTTCTTTAGTATTTTCTATATTAACATTAATACCAGGATTAAATTTAAAATTCTTACCATTAGCTTCTATAGGCTTTGGTTGGATTTTACCAACAGCTTTAGCTATGATTATAGGACAATTAGTATTTAAAGAATAAAATAAAGGAATATGAGAATTTAAATGTAACAATATTTTGTAACTTAAATTCTCATATTCCTGTTTTTATATTTTAAGCATTAAACTAATTATTTTCTATAACCTTTGCATTCTTTCCATAGCCAACAATAATAGCATTACACATATTAATAAATAATCCCACTTCCAAAACTCCTGTTATTTTAGTAACTTTTTTATAACATGAGTATATCCATAAGGTAATACTTCAACAGGCAAAGGAAATTTTCCAATACTATTTACTAACTTACTACTATCCATAATCCATATTACCCTTTTAGCTAACTCAATATTATGTGTTACAATAAGCATACCAATATTTCTTTTCTTAGAAATATCTAAAAGCAAATTCCATATTTGTGCTTGAGTAATAACATCAAGCATAGTACTTATTTCATCACATATTAAAAACTTAGTCTTAGGACCAATAGCTCTTGCTATACAAAATCTTTGAAGCTCTTCCCCTAATTCACTATCTCCAAATAAAACTTTCCCCTTATTAGGTCTTATATATCCAGAAATTATTTTTGCTAAAGTACTCTTTCCAGAACCTGAAGCTCCAACTAAAGCTATTTTTTCTTTAGAGTTCATCTTAAAATTTAAATCTTTTAATATCCAGGGCATTTGTTTCTTATATCTATAACTTATATTTTCTAATTTAATCTGCATGTATACATCTCACTTCCCCGCCCTTTACTACTCTCATATTAATTTTCTCACTACATGCTTTTTTCCTATAAGGACATCTATCTTGAAACTTCACATTTTTCCTTAAGTTAAATGTATAACAAAGTGAATCATCTGTTATACTCCAATCTGTTGCTAAATCTCCTACATATTTTGATTCTGAATTCACCTTTATAAGCGCACAATTTGTAAAGGAATATCCATAACTCATGGCACCTTTTATTGGGTCCAAACTACTTGAAAACATAGTTCCACCTACATACATAGATATCTGATTTTTTGATTTATTTGTACTATTATTTTTACTACATGATGGTAATACAATTGACATAGATAAAATTAGTACAATTGCTAGTAACTTTTTCATCTACCCCCATCTTTCTTATTTATTCACTTTTTCTTTATATTCAAGACTTTCTATTATATAACACAACATCCTTTCCTAAAAAAAGAGGGGCTGTCGCACTAAAAAATAGTGTGAAGCCCTTTTTCTATGAAAAAAATTAAATCCTAACCTCAAAGAAGTTAGGATTTGTAGTAAAATATTTACATAAAAAAAACAAATATTTTACATAAGAATTATACAATTAATTGTAAGTTTTATCAATTAAAATTACCAATAAATTTAGAAATTATGATTCCAAGTAATGATTCAGTGCGTTTGCTTAGTCAATTTGTTAAGGAGATGGATTTATCAGATTTATATAAGACTTATTCCAAGGTTAAGGAAAGTCAAGCTTCGCCACGAAAGTTACTAAAACTCATGTTATATGGATATATGAGCAAGTTATATTCATCAAGAGATAT
>SVCL01000021.1 GCA_015058405.1 Clostridium sp. | reverse complement strand
GTATATAGAAACCTTTTACAATACAGTAAGAATACATAGTCACTGTGGATATTTGTAGCCAAATGAATATGAAGATAAATATTACTCAGAAAATATAAAAAATGCATGTTAACTATAAAAAATATAATAATATAATTTATCCGAATTTAATTTGTACTTTTTCTTGACATAGTACCAAAGATTAATGATTACAATAATTGGAGCTCTTAATGAATTTGAAAGAGATGTTCTTTTAGAAAGGCAACGTGAAGGAATTGAAATTGCTAAGAAAAATGGAAAATATAAAGGACGCAAACCTATTAATATAGATCCTGATGATTTTAAAGAAAAGTATGATGAATATCTCCAAAGGAAGATAAATAAAGGTGAATTAGCTAAAGCTCTTAATATAAGCAGGCCAACACTTGATAAGATACTAAAAGGATATTAATATAAGGAATTTCTTCTTATAATAATTTGTTATTTTGATTATTGCTAAGAAGAAGCTATTTTTATTCTGTTTACACAAAATTTTTTATACGCCTTAATGACTATTATACTAGTTACTTTATATATTGATAAATCTTTATAATTACTCTTAAATTCGTTTTAATTTCCAATTTGTTATATACAAAGAGTTAATTTTTTTTTAGGTGTGGCTTACTTTTTAATGATTATAATAGATTACTAATAGATAGTTTATGCTAAACAACTAATTACTGTGTAAGAGTCAAAGATTTTGTATCTAGCAACTAGGAGTAACCTCCAGATAAAATTTATGTTTTTCTTAAATTCTATCAATGTAATATTCTTGATTTCTAGATACCAAATCTTTGACTCTTACGATATTTTAGTACCATACGCAGACAAATAAAAGTCGCTAAAACTTTTACACTTACATATATTGTATCAAACTTTAATTTAATGATCCAAAATCTGAAAATGGATATATCTTTATTTGGGCCTTAGCGATAATATCATCTGCAGATATATATGGATTATTCCACTTTCTTGAATCAAAAGAAATACTTCTATTATCTCCTAAAAAGAAATATTTTCCTTCTGGCACTGTAAAACTATTTTTATAATCTAAGTCATTATTTTCAACATAATCTTCTTCTAAAGTTTCACCATCTACAATTACCTTTCCGTCATGTATATCAATTGTATCACCAGGTAATCCTATAAGTCTCTTTATTAGAAGATCATCACACTCTTTAGAATCAAATACAACGATATCTCCTCTTTTCAGGTTATTTACATTATACACTTTACTTACAAATAAATGATCTCCTACGTTTAATGTTGGAACCATAGATGTACTTGGTATATATACCTTAAATAAAAGAAAGTTTTTTATTAGTAATGCTATTATCACTGCACTTATTATAGGTAATACCCATTCTTTAAAAAATTTTGTGTATTTTTTGTTCATTCTTTCTCGCCTCCTTAATATAAGATTTAATCAACCTATGTATAATATCATACTGTGACAAATTTATATTTATCACAGTATACAGTATGTTTATAATTATATTTTAGTATTTCAAATTGATGTTATTACTAACCAGCTGCAGAAATTAGAACAGCTTGAACATAAATTTGCGCATCCATCTATACAACATCCTATACAATCTGTGCATGCATAACCATTTACATCTCTTTTTACTTTAATATTTTTCTTAGACATTAAATATTTCATAATATCACCTTTCCTTAATTAATATACTAGGGTTAATCATATTTCTTAACCCTTATATATCAAGGTCTCTAAGGCTAAGATTTTTTATATCACTCAAATTTTTCAGTATCATTTTTGCCTCTTTGGATAAAACTAATAGTATATACATAAACTAATTAGTTGCACTAACGGAGTTTTTAACAAATGATACATAGACAAGAGATTTTTAACATAGTAGATCTTTTTACATCACAATCAACTATTAATTTTTACGAAACTATATTTGACAATATTGATTTATCATCTATAGCTTAATTTATTAAATCAAAACGAGGTCCAATAGGATATTCTCGCCATGCTCTAACAAGAGCATTCATTGTTATGAATTGTGAACATTTTAGAGAAATAACTGCACTTTGTGATTATTTAAATTCTAATCTTAAAGTCGCCCAGCTATGCGGGTTCGATATTACTAAATCATTACCTTCATATAGTGTTTTTCAGCGCTATATTCATGATATAGATAACAAAAAGCTGAAAGATATCATGAAAAATCAAGTACAATCACTTATTGAACTAAATGCAATTGATAATAAAATTGTATCAGTAGACTCTACCCCAATTAAAGCAAATACAAAATATAATAATGAAAAATGCTTTTCAAAAAAGAAGTTTTCAAAAGACAACCCTCCAAAATCAGATAAAGATTGTAGATTAGGAGTTCACACTGCTAGTAATGAAAAGAATGAAAAAAACTTCACTTTTTATTGGGGATATAAGAATTTAGTAATGTGTAATGCAAAATCAGGTTTGCCAATTTATGAAGTGACTCTTACAGGCGAAAAGGCTGATGTTTCAAGCTTAATAAATTTTCTAGACGAAATAGATTCTTGGTTCAATCTAGAAGATTCAAAAATATTAGCCGATAAAGGCTTTGATTCCAAAGCTAATTATAATTATATAAAAGATAACTTACATGCTAGCGCATTTATAGCTAAAAATAAACGTAATAGTAAAACTACTGAAACTTTAGCATGCGGTAATCCGCTATGCGAAGCTGGTTTAGCAATGCATAAAGATGGGAAACAATATCTAAAGGGTCGCATAAAGCAAAAATATTGTTGCCCTTATAGACAATCCAAAGATGATTCTAAATGTCCTTGTAATAATCCTAAATATAATAATGGCCATAAAAATAGAGGATGTATAAAATATAAATCTTTTGGTACAGATTATCGATCAACTATCGATGAAACATCAGATTATTTTAAATCTTACTACTCTAAAAGAACAGAGTC
>SVCL01000020.1 GCA_015058405.1 Clostridium sp. | reverse complement strand
TATTATGCTGGCATGGCTCAACGGTAGAGCAGCTGACTTGTAATCAGCAGGTTGTAGGTTCGATTCCTATTGCCAGCTCCATTTAAAATTTAATATGGCTCCTTGGTCAAGCGGTTAAGACACCACCCTTTCACGGTGGTAACAGGGGTTCGATTCCCCTAGGAGTCACCATTTTTTTTATACTTTGGGCGCATAGCTCAGCTGGGAGAGCACCTGCCTTACAAGCAGGGGGTCACAGGTTCGAGCCCTGTTGTGCCCACCAAAGTATGGCTCAGTAGCTCAGTTGGTTAGAGTACTGGCCTGTCACGCCAGGGGTCGAGGGTTCGAGTCCCTTCTGAGTCGCCAAAAAAGCATCAATATAAATTGATGCTTTTTTATTTTTAAGAAATTATATATACTTTATTTATAAAAATGAACCTACTTATAAATAGGTCCATTTTTATATTAATTATTTTTCATTTTCTTAAGGTTTAATTCAATTCTAATATCTTCAGAATAAAATTTAAATAATTTGAAATCACCAATTAATCTAGAATAAATACGTTCACTATATAACTTTGAAAAATACCCTAGAGAAATATTAGTTGAAATTAACATCTTTTTTTTGTGTAAGAGTTTTTTGTTTAAAAGATTAAAGAATTCAGTTGTAGAAAAATCATTTCTTTGTTCAGCTCCAAGATCGTCAATTATAAGCAAATCACAATTTACAAGAAGATCTTCAAGATTAGAGTTATTGTTAAATCTAACTTCTCTTAAATCGTTTATTAATTCATCAGAAGTTTTATATACAACTAAGTGCCCTAAATCAAGCAACTCTTTTGCAATGCAGTAAGATAAGTAACTCTTACCACTACCAGGACTACCGTAAAATAAAAGGTTAGTGTCTATAGAGTCAAAATCTTTAATATAATTATTTATTATATAACCACATATATTTTCCATATTTTTTCGAGGTGAATATTTTTCTTCTCCTCTATGCGTTGAAAATAGTGATAGATTAAATTTACTAAAGTTTTTTTCTTTAACAATATCCTTTAGTGAAGAATTATCGTAATATAAAGATATTAATTTTGGTTTGTAACAAGAACATTTTATATTACCTCTAATATATCCTGTATCTTTACACTTATTACATCTATAGTGGAGATTAAGATATTCTGTATCATATCCCTTAGATACTAACATTTCATATTTTTGAGCTCTAAGATCCATTATTTTATTTTTATATTCTTCTAAGGTTTTATTACCATCATTTGACCTTAATATAGCAAGAGACATTTGTAGTGATAATTGTTTAACCTTATTATCTATATCAATTATTTCTGGATATTTTTTTTCTATTTCTGCTATTCGTTCCTTTAACTTTTTAGCTTCTTCATCTCTTATGCTATCATACATAGCTAAAATTTTAGATTGATACCCACTAATCATCATTATCCCATCCTAACAATTTCTTTTCTAAAGAATCATAATCATAAGTTCTAGCTTCAAAGTTATTAAAGCCAAGTCCAACTTGCTGATTATTATTTTTTTGGAATCTATTTTTGTTATAATTTTTAAATTGTCTATCCTTAATAGCTACATCTTCTAGAGTTTTAATATTTTCATTAAACCATCTTGTTAATATACCATCAATATACTTAAAGTCTGTTTTGTTAAGTCTTTGAAAACATATATCACAAGCTTTTTCTATTAATTTTACATCAAACTTATATATAAATAACCATTTCTCAATCATTTCTTCTTGAGGTTTCATTATGTTTGTATTTTGTATACCTAAAAATGATAATACCTTACGTATTTTACTCCATTTATCTTCAGTTTTCTTTATATGATTTTGAGCCTCATCTATAGATCTTATACCTATATCATTCCAAGCTAAAGCCACCTTTTCTATATATCTAAAATCAGTCTTTCCTTTCGCTGCACAATATTCAATAAGTATTAAAATAAGTTCAGAAGTAAAGGAAAAATCTTTTTGCCAACCAAGATATAATTGCATTTCTTTAGTAGAAAGAGATCTTCCCAGAATTTTTTCTATATCTCTTAACATATCAGTAGTTTCGGAATTTTCTAATGCATCTAGAAGATTTACTTCTCGTTGTTTTGTAATAATATCTTCTTCTAAATTTAAAAATTCTATACTGAAATTATTCATTTTATCAATAGAATTAAGTTTTATTACGCCTTGTTCATTCCAGTAATTTAAGGCATTCATTACGTCAGATTCTAAAAGATTCAAAGAAGAAGCTATTAAGGAACCATCAACTCCAGGTTCGTTAGCAATATTATACTTTAGCATAAGTAAATAAACTTTAACAAATTCACCTCTAGCCTTAGGCATATATTTTTCAATAAATACATTACTAACAGGAGTGAATTTTAAATTTGTGTTTTTAAGCATAAATGTGCCCATCTTACAATCTTCTCCTTTATAAAATAATGATTAAGTACAATAAATATTAAAGTACAAAACTAATTATAACAAACCGATTTTCATATAACAACTTTCTGTATAAGTATAAAAACTGACAAAGTGGGAAAAGTAGATTATGTGTTTCTACTTAGAAAGGATGAGTTATGAAAAAGATATATGCAGTTATATTAGGAGTTATATTGTTAATGATTATAGATATATTTTGTACTCTTAATATAAAAGAAGAAAGTTCAAGTTTTAAAAGTTATTCTGAAAGGTATTATTGTAAAGATAATAACTTTAAGCATTCAAATAATAAGAATAATAAGTGTGTATTATCTTCTAAAACTAATAAAGATAAAATGAAAAAGTGTACTCTTGTTTTAAAAACAAATGAGGGAAAAAAGATAGTAGAAAAGGTTAGAGATAAATATATAAAAGATAGTAATGTAGATAAAAATAATATAATGTCCATAGAGGTTAGATCTAATATAAAATATGAAGGATATGAAAAGGAAGAGTTAGAAGAAGAGTCTATAGACTCCATGGCTGAACAGATAATAGAAGAGAATCATGATAATTCTATAGTAAAGGTTGATTTTGAATGTAAGGAGGTAAGGTTTGAAGACATTCCCCCTAAGGTAAAAGAAATAGATACCAATGATTTATATATAGGAGAACGTCAAAAAGAAGAAGGAACAAAAGGGATTAAAGAGATTATAGCAAAAGCTAAATATACAAATGGAGTTAAAGTAGATGAGGAAATTTTAGAAGAAAATACTTTAATAAAACAAAAGGATACTATCATACGTGTGGGAAGGAAGAACCCAATAAATGATGGAGTACCATTTTTAATACATCCAACAAATGGAGGAATTATTACCTCTAGATTTGGGAATAGGTGGGGAAGGAATCACAATGGAATAGATATAGGCCATAAAGAAGGTGATAATGTTTATTCTGCTTTCGATGGTATTGTGAAAGAATGTAGATATGATAGTGGATACGGAAATAAAATTATAGTAAAGCATGAAAATAATATAGAAACAGTATATGCTCATTTAAGCAAGTTTTATATAAATAAGGGAGATGTGGTTAAGGCGGGAGATTTAATTGGTAGAGTCGGTACTACAGGAAAAAGCACAGGACCTCATTTACATTTTGAGGTTAGAATAAATGGGGTACCTGTTAATCCTGAAACTTTTATAAAAGCTTAAATTGGAAGTTTTGCAATATTGATATAGCCTTCACCTATATTAATTAATTCAGGACAGTCACACGAAAGTTTTAATAAAGAGTAAATATCTTTAAAAGTTAGGTCAGGTTTTTTTTCAAATAGTAGAGCACAGATTCCGCAAACAAAACCAACAGCCAATGATGTTCCAGAAAAGCTCTTATAATAAGATTCTAATTTTTTGGGATATAGTTTAATGCCTTCTTTTTCAGATATATAGGATATATCTGAATTTAATGTTGTTATATTTACTGCAGCAGCGCTTAAGTCTGGTTTTAGTGTGTTTTGATATTTACCACAGGATGAATAAGAATAAGCTTTTATGGATGTTGATGTATCTAAACCTCCAACAGTAATGCAAGAATTTAATGTTGCAATTCCTGTTACAGATAGGCTTGAATTTAAGTTGCTGCCACTAGGAATTATAGGAATAATGTTTCGCTTAATAGCTTCTAGGAATGTTAAATCAAAACATTTTATTAAGAAAGTATTATATGTTAATAGTTCAAATGGAAGACAAAGAATTTTTATATTATTTTTCACACTATTATTAATTAAATCTTCAATTGCAAATAGTACATCAGATGCAAAACCTTTTCCAAGTGCATCAAAGGCCTTGTAACAATATAAAGATGAATGGTGAGCTATTCCCTTATAAAGTCCTTTGGAGTTTTCTCCACTGCCAGCAATTAAACCAGCAATACAAGTTCCATGACCATTATTATCATAAGGATAAGATAAGTTATCTATTAAATCTTTAAAATAATTTATTCTACTGTTAGGTCTTATTAAATCAGCATGAGGGTAAACACCACTATCTACAATGCCAATTCCTACACCTTTTCCTGATAGATTACATGTAGATGAGACTCTAGTGTTATTAGCAGTAGATACGCTCATTCCACATAGAAATAAGTATTCATCCATAGTTATATATTCAACTTCTGGATATTCAAGTAGCCTTTCGAGTAATCTCTTACTTATCTTTGCACATATTATTGAAGAAAAGTTTAATTCATATAATAATTCACCTCTTAATGAAGAGATTTTTTTTATTATACTTGTTTTTATATTTTTATATTTAATTAATACTCTATAACTTCTATAACAATTATTAGTTAGAAAATATCTTAAATTACTATCTAATTTATTTTTATATGAAAACATAGTGTGACTCCTAATTAAAATGTTCTTTTATATATTATATGAATGTTATATGGAATGTTAATAAAGAAAAAAGCTATCTAGTTTAAGATAGCTTATATTTTATATGTTTCACCTATATCAATAAGTTTTAAATTATCATCATTTATATTAGAAAGAGTATTGTATGTTTCAGAAAAGTCTTCTAAAGATATCTTAAATGTTTTGTAATGAACAGGAATCATAGCTTTAGAGTCCATATTTTTAAACATTTTATAACTTTCTAAAGGGGTACAATGCATGTATGTAAATCTATCCGGTTTATAGCAGCCAACAGGCATTATAGCTACATCGGATTTAACATTATTAAAGTTTTCTGTGAAGGCAGTATCACCTGCAAAGAAAACAGATTTACCATTTCGCTCTATTAAATATGAGTTACTTTCATCATCTATACCTAGATAGTATCTTCTACCATCATGTTCAGCTTTTAAAGCTGAGATTTTTATCCTATCATCTTCGTAAGTTTTATTATGTCTAAGAACTACAACCTTTTTAAAACCAAGAAGATGCATTAGCTTTTTATAACCCTTTGGTACAATTATAGTTGCATCTTTGTTTAATTTTAAAAGAGACGGAAAATCTGTATGATCCATATGCCCATGAGACAATAGAATATAATCAAATTTCATATTTTTTAAATTATAAGGTTTGTTAACTACTCTTTTAAAAATGCCTAATCTGTTAGATATAACAGGATCTGTAACTATTAAGACATCCGAAAGATTTATAACAGTTGTTGCATGGCCATACCAATTTAAAGAATTGGTTACAATGGGATCACAAGAAACCTCACTTCTTTTATTGAAATATTCTTTTATGTTATTAAAAGTTAATTGAGATAAAAATGCTATGTTACTAAAAAAATTCATTAAAATACTCCTTAAATCAACGTTTCCATTTAAATACTATAATACCAACTAGCATAAATGCAACACCTATGAATTCTTTTAAGATAAAATTAAGTTTTTCGCTACCAAAAAGTCCAAAAGCATCAATTAAAGCAGCAGCAACAAGCTGAGCAATTAATATAATACTTATAGCATAAGTTGGACCTAAATCCCCTATACTTTTCATAACAGTAAATGTAATAACTACAGCTAAAGCTCCCCCTAAAAGGTAGAGTTTATTTGCATTTCTTAATTCTCTGTAGTCTCCATTTTTAAGAAAAAGTGAAATTATAAAGGTTAATACAAGTCCAATTCCTTGAACTAAAACATTAGTTTCCCAAACACCTATTTTTTCACTTAGACGTGTGTTAAAAACGCCTTGCAAGCTCATGGATATTCCTGAAATAATAGCTAAAATAATTGAAATCATAAATTGAATCACCTCAAAACTATTATTCCCAGAGGTGATATTTTATATAAAAAAATACTCTCTAAAAATTTTAGAGAGTATAAGTATTAGATAGATTATTTTGAGAAACTGTCCAAAATCATCTTTTCTGTAAATCCTAAACTAATACCTAAGCTTAAGTAATCTTCTGCTAAGGTAATAAAGTGATCTTTTGATGGAGATATTACTAAGTCGTTTATGTCTATGTACAAATTTAAGAATTGATCGCTTAAGCAGTATTCACTAAGCTCTATATCAATTTCTTCAACATCGTTGTATGAATTATATAAACCCAATGAAATAATTTCTTTGAAGCAAGTAATGTATTTTTCGAAAATCTTATTATTATCTAATGTATTATTTGTATCAATCCAGTAATTATAGCACTTAGTTTCATTTGCTAAGTCACTAAGTGAAATATGTAATTTTACGTGTTTTCTAGCTAAAATTTTATACTCACTAAGAGTGGGATCTACTTCTATATTAGAATTAATTTTGTTTTGAATTTCAAATAAATTTGCAATATGCATATTTTCTCCTCCTCAATAAGGCAATCCTCTTTATATATTTTACAAAAACTTTACTTTAAATAAAAGGGGAGTAAACGAATACAAAAAATAAATATTTAAATTATTTTGAAAAAACAAAAGTTTCAGTCAATTAAAAGTGACTGAAACTTTTGTTTAAAATGTTTTTAATGGGTATGTTTTAATAGAAGTTTCTTTTCTATTACTAGAAATTTTCCATATTTCAAATCTATCAATCTTAAGGGTAAGATTTTTTCCGTCTTTTCTTACCATATCACAGGCTACATAATTATTGGTATTATGAGGTCTTCTATTATCTTTATTAAAATATGTAATATTAGCCATAGAAATTGCTAGGCTATTATCTTGTAATTCTTTTGAGTGTATTCCATAAAGAGATAATGTATTTTTCAATGAACGAGCTATCTTTGTTATATAACCTTCATTTAATATTTTTAAGTTTATGGTTTTTGTAGCTTCATTTAAAGAAACATCACTACATAATTCAACCTTAAACTTTTTGTACGGTTTAAAAACTTTATCTACAACTGTATATAATTTATCCATATTAGGGTTATCCAAAATGTTTAGTACTATATAAGGCATAGGAGAATGTCTATTACCTCTAAATTTCTTAGATAAATTTTTTTGAATTGGTGCTATAGATTCATAGGAAGCATCATCAAACATTGCAACAATATAATATTTCATAAAGTAAACCTCTCATTTTATATATTTGGTATAAAAAGTAAACCAACTTTATTATAGATTATACCATATTAGGAATTATAAAAAAATAGAATAGTGATTAAAAAGGTTATATATAAGTTCATAATAAATATATATATATAAATATACATAATAATGGGGCTAGATGGAAATTTAATGCGAAGCCTTTAAAGTATGGTAAAGAAGAATAAATTGGATTAAAAAAAATATTTAAAATAATATAGTTTATGATATAATGAGTAAGATAGACTTAGAATAGAATAGGAATACAATGTCTGAGTTAAAAAAATTGGATAAAAATATGAATCTTGGGAAATTTAAATATATATATAATCTGTGAATAAGGGTGAAATTGGATGGAAAAATTGGTAATTAACGGAGGCAATGCTCTTAAAGGCTCTGTAGAAATAAATGGAGCAAAAAATGCAGCAGTAGCTATTTTACCAGCTACAGTAGTTGCAAGCAAAGGAAAATGTATAATAGATAATATACCAGATATCGAAGATGTACATTGTTTAGAAAGAATTTTAAGAAGCTTAGGATGCGTAGTTAATAAGATAGATAATAATACTTTAGAGATAGATAGTAGTAATGTAAGTAATTTTGAGGCTTGTACTGATGATGTTAGAAGAATGAGAGCATCATACTATTTCATAGGAGCATTACTTACAAGATTTAAAAAAGCAACTGTTCAACTTCCTGGAGGATGTCCTATTGGAGTAAGACCAATAGACCAACATATAAAGGGATTTGAAGCATTAGGTGCAGATGTAACAATAGAACATGGTGCAGTTATTTTAAAGGCAGATAAATTAGTAGGAACTAATATATTCTTTGATGTTGTATCAGTAGGAGCTACTATAAATGTAATGATAGCAGCTACTTTAGCAGAAGGTGTAACAACATTAGAAAATGTAGCGAAAGAGCCACATGTAGTAGATGTTGCTAACTTCTTAAACTCAATGGGTGCAGACATTAAAGGTGCAGGAACAGATGTAATAAGAATTAAAGGTGTTAAAGAATTAAATGGATGTGCATATAGCGTAATTCCAGATCAAATAGAAGCAGGAACTTTCATGATTGCAGCAGCTGCAACAAGAGGTGATGTAACTATTAAGAATGTTATTCCAAAACACTTAGAATCAATTACAGCAAAACTTAGAGAAATGGGAGCTGTTGTTGAAGAAGGAGATGATAGCGTTAGAGTTACAGTAACAAAAGAGCTATCAGGAGTTAATATAAAAACAACTCCTTATCCAGGATTCCCAACAGATGTACAACAACCAATGTCAGCATTATTATGTACAGTTGTTGGTAGAAGTTTAATAACAGAATCTATTTGGGAAAATAGACATAAACATATAGACGAATTAAAGAAGATGGGTGCCAATATCAAGGTTGAAGGAAGAGTAGCTATACTTGATGGAGTTGAAAAATTAACAGGAGCTGTAGTTAAGGCAACTGACCTTAGAGCTGGAGCTGCTATGGTAATAGCTGGACTTATGGCAGAAGGTGAAACTCAAATAACTAGTATAGAACATATTGATAGAGGATATCCACATATAGAAGATAAATTCCAAGCTTTAGGAGCAAACATAAGAAGAGTTCAGGCTTAGGAAAAACTTATGGGGGAACTAACATGAAATTTTGTTCATTATATAGTGGAAGTAGCGGAAATAGTGTTTTTGTATCAGAAAATAATTCAAATATATTAATAGATGCAGGACTTCCAGGGAAAAAAATAGATGAAGCATTAAAATCAATTGGACAGAAGCCAGAGGATTTAGATGGAATTTTTATAACACATGAACATAGTGACCACATTAAAGGAGTAGGAGTACTTTCTAGAAAGTATGATATTCCAATTTATGCGAATGATAGAACTTGGGCATCTTTAGAAGGTTCTATAGGTAAGGTTAAAGAGCATAACATAAAGGTTATGGATAGAAGAAGTACAGTAGAAATTGGCGATCTTGCTGTAAAATCTTTTATAATACCTCATGATGCTATTGCACCTGTTGGATATACTATAGCAGGTAAAAAGAATCAAGTTAGCATTGCTACTGACTTTGGTGTGTTTACAGAGGAAATATTCAGTAATATAAAAGATTCAGAGGCTATTTTATTAGAATGTAATCATGATATTAATATGTTAAAGTTTGGCCCATACCCATATAATTTAAAAAGAAGAATATTAAGTGAAGTAGGACATTTATCAAATGATGATTGTGGTGAAGCGTTAGTTAGGTTAGCTAAGAATGGAATTGGTAAAAATCTAATTTTAGGTCACTTAAGTAGAACAAATAATCATCCAGATTTAGCACTACAAACTGTTTTAAACATAATTAGCGATAATGGAATAAAACAAGGTGAAGATATACATATATCAATGGCTGATAGAAATAAGCCAAGTGGCTATTTAGAATTGTAATAATATGAGGATACGTATACAAATTTAGGTAAAATTAGTTGAAATCGACGACTATAGTTAGTATAATTTGAATAGGTAGTATTATTAAATTAAGAATTAATGAAAGAGGAGAGAAATATGAGTTTATATAAGAGTTGGACAGATATGGTTGTCGATTACGTAAAAACAAAAGGAGAAAATGCATTCTGGAGAGAATATAGTTCTTTAGAAACAAGAATATACAAGGATTTACTTGCAAATCATCAAGAAGTAGTTAAATCTACAATAGCTGATTTAAGCAAGAAATATGAAACAACAGATGAATTTATAATGGGATTTGTTGATGGAATAAATGATAGTTTAAATAATCCATATGATTTAGAAACAGTAGATAATTCAACAGAATTAGCTTTTGATATAAATTTAGAAACATTATACTTCAATATGCTTGATGCAAAAGCAGAGTATTTATATAATCTACCACAATGGGATGGAATTTTCTCAGTAGAAAAGAGAAAAGAAATACAAAGAAAATACAAGGATTCAAAGACTGTTAAGAACGAAGTTAAAGTAGGAAGAAACGATCCATGTCCTTGTGGAAGTGGAAAGAAATATAAGAAGTGCTGTGGTAAATAATCATAGTATTTAAGTTATTATAGGAGCTCAAGTATTTGGGCTCCTATTTCATTATAAAATGGGGGAAAGTATTTATGGATAAGAATGTAGAATGGCTTAACAAACTAAAAGTAGAAAGAACAATAAAAGCTTTAGAAGAAAATAATATAAGTGGATATTATGTAGAAACAAAGGAAGAGTTAATTAAGAAAATTGATGAAATAGTAGAAGAAGGCTCTGTAGTATCTTGCGGTGGTTCTACAACTTTATTTGAAGCTGGTGTTATTGATCATTTAAGATCAGGTAAATTCAAGTTCTTAGATAGATATGAACCAGGCCTTAGTAAAGATGATATAAAAGAAATATACAGAAAGGCTTTTTCAGCTGATGCATATTTTGCTAGTAGTAATGCTGTTACAGAGGGTGGAAAGTTATTTAATGTAGATGGTACTGGTAATAGGGTAGCAGCTATGATGTATGGTCCAGATAAAGTTATACTAGTATGTGGAATAAATAAGATAGTAAAAGATGTAGATGCAGCTATAGATAGAAATAGAAGAATAGCAGCTCCTACTAATGCAAAAAGATTAAATAGATCAACACCTTGCGCTAAGGTTGGATATTGTATGGACTGTAAGAGTAAGGATAGGATATGCAATGAGTTCACATTAATAACAAGACAAAATGTTAAAGAAAGAATGCATGTTATATTCATAAATGAAGAATTAGGTTATTAGTAAACTAGTGTCAAAATGGGAAACATTTAATACATATATAGTATGATGCTTAAATTATAAGGAGAAATGGTATATATGTTTGGAATGTTTCCTTTTATGTTTAATAATAATAACAATAATAACAATAATAATTCCAATAACATAAATTCATTTTATAGCTTATTCAATGGAGATTTTTTTGATTCTATTGTAGAACAAGTGCTAAATAGTGATACTATAAACGGGCTTGTAAATGATATGTTTCAAGAAGATTCTTACGATTTACAGTTAAAGGAATATGATGATTATTATTTAATTAGAGGATATTTGCCAGGCTTAACAGCTAAGGATGTTAGTATAGATTTTGAAAAGAATAAAGCGATACTTACTATTAAAAAAAGGCAGACCTTTTCAAATAACAGTAACTTTGTGATGACTGTAGTTCAAACTGGTGGAAGTTTAGTAAAGAATTTTTATATAGGAGAAGTAGATGTAAGTAACATGAGGGCATCTTTTGAGAATGACCTGCTTTTACTTGCAATACCTAAGGTAAAGAAACAGATAGAGTATAAAGAAGAAACTACTGATGGAGCTACTATAATAGATGTGGAAGATTATAAAGTTGAATAGTACAAATATGGGGCTGTCGCATAATTAAATTTGTTGTGCAAAAAAATAGTTTTGAGCTTAGTATATTCATTTGTATGTTCTTTTATCATATAGATTCGGTTAGAAAAAAAGGTATATGTATTTAAGATTTTTGAACACTGTGAATGAATTATAAGTAATATCATTTATAGTGTTTTTATTTTTAAGAATATAGGAATATAAGTTTTTACGCATAGAATATATGTGCACATTTTTATAGGATATTGCCTCAATTTATGAGGTGATAATATGACAGTTTTATTAGAGTGTAAAGATATAACTAAAGAATATGGAGACAAATTAATTTTAGATAAGATAAGTTTAAAAATTAAATATGGTGAAAAGGTTGCTCTTGTAGGAACCAATGGAACAGGTAAAACCACTTTGGCTAATATTATTTATGGAAACTATGATATGTTGATTTTAGATGAGCCAACAAATCATCTTGATTATTTAGGAGTAAGCTGGCTTATAAAAAATATAAGTAAATTTAAGGGGACTGTTTTAATAATATCTCATGATAGATATTTTTTAGATAAGACAGTTAATCATATTATTGAGATAGAGGATAAAAAACTTGTAAGTTATAATGGAAATTATACTTGGTATAGGGAAAAGAAGAAGAAGAAGAATTATGAGGATAATCTTCATAAGTATATAGAACAAGGAAAAGTAGAAAGTAAGATTAATAAACAGATTGATGAACTAAAAAGATGGTCTGAAAAAGCTCATAGAGATTCTACTAAGAAAGCTCTTACAGCAGGTTGTAAAATGGGTATAAAGGAACATTTTAGAGCAAAAGCTAAGAAGAAGGATCAGTTAGTGAAATCTAGAATTAAAAAGTTAGAAAAGTTAAAAAGAGAAGGAGTAACTAAGCCTAAAGAAGAGGAACAAATAATTTTTCATATAGATAAAGCTAACAAGGCTGGAACAATAATTGCTAGGGCAGATAATATTTCAAAGACTCTTGGAAAGCTTTGTTTAGCACCTATGGGTAGCGATGAATATGTTAAGTTGGATTCTGAATATAAGGAGCTTATTGGATTATTAAATCAATATAAAGTTAAGGGATAATAAAAACTCACTTTATGGTAATATGTTATTAGAAACATAGGAGGATTTTTTTATGAATATTACAGTTATTGCAGTTGGAAAATTAAAAGAAAAGTATTTAAAGCAAGCTATAGATGAATATGCTAAAAGGTTAAGCAGATATTGTAAGCTTGATATTATAGAATTACAAGATGAGAAGACTCCAGATAATGCATCTGAAAAGGAAGAGTTAATGATAAAGGAGAAGGAAGGAAAGGCTATATTATCTAAGATTAAGGATAACGCTTATGTTGTGGCCATGGACCTTAAGGGTAAGCAAATTACATCTGAGGAGTTAGCTTCTTTTATCTCTAATTGTGGAGTTATGGGGAATTCTAATATTGTGTTTGTTATAGGGGGAAGCTTAGGGCTTTCTGAGGAAGTTATTAAGAGAGCTAATTATAAGTTATGTTTTTCTAAGATGACTTTCCCTCATCAATTATTCAGAGTTATGTTATTAGAACAGGTGTATAGGGGATTTAGGATTATTAATAATGAACCGTATCACAAATAAGTGAGGTTTTCAGCCTTAGCCCCTGATATTATTGGGTTAAGGCTATTTTTACAGATAAAAATGGAGTATCATAAATAATACTATTTTATTAGATATGCTACAATATAGTTAATAATTTTTGTAAAATAACGAAGTGATATAATATGGGGGAAAATATGATTTTACAAAATGAAATATGTAACATAATAATTGATATTGATACTACTTTTACAGTTGAATCTGTAGATAATCGTTATTATGATTTCATATTCAATCCAGATAGATATCAATAGTAGTTAAAAATATAATTAGGAAAATTATATATGTTTATTTTTAATGAAAATTTGATATAATATAAATAAGAAATGCAGATAATAAAAAAGTAGAGTGCGTCAACACTCTACTAATATACAATTCTAGTTGCTTAGGCAACTGGTATCACTATAAATTTTATAAATAAAAAGTAGTAGCTTGCCAATTGCGAGATGGGGCTACTATTTTTTTGCGATTTTTTCTATAAGTAACACTATAAATGTTAAAAGTGCTAGTAAAAATAATCCTGCCTGAAATAGTAACATTAATGTATTGTTACTCATATGTATCACCTCCCTTCAACAAGAGGTAAAGTGATACCAGTAGCCCGTATTCAACTATCAAATTGTACTTTAGGATTATACCATAATTAATTATAATATAAATACAAGAATAAAGTGGAAAAACCTCACTTAGTACCGATACGGAGAAAATTATCATAAGTAAGTGAAATTAAAACTAGATAGGATTAATTACTATCTATTACTAAAAAGGGGCTGTCGCACTAAAAAATAGTGTGAAGCCCTTTTTCTATGAAAAAAATTAAATCCTAACCTCAAAGAAGTTAGGATTTGTAGTAAAATATTTACATGAAAAAAACAAATATTTTACATAAGAATTATACAAT
>SVCL01000170.1 GCA_015058405.1 Clostridium sp. | reverse complement strand
GTGGTAATTTTAATTGCTTTGTTATAAAATTATTATTAGTAAAATTATTTAGTAGCATAAATTAATTTTACCAAAAAATCGCTGTAAGCTTAATGCTTTACAGCGATTTTCTTTTTAGGGGAGTTTTTTTTACATCCCCTTTTTACCTGCTATTGAATATCCATTCCACCAAATATACATATAGCATCAACATATATGGTAGGCGCATTTACTGATGTGCATGTAGGTGCTTTATTATCAACCCCGCCAAATATAGGAATTGATCTCACCTTTACATTAACATTATTAGATACATATATATCTACTCCACCAAATATAGCAGCCACTTTAATCGTAATATCTTCACTTATAATAGATTCCCTTAAATCTAAATCTACACCACCAAATACAGTAAATATATCTGCTCCTTTTACATCCTCATTAGCACATTTTAAGCCATTGCTTCCCAAAATAGATGTTATCCTTAATATTCCTAATTTATTAATAGGAATATTTTGTACCTTCATTTGGAACTTTTCTTGTAGTAATATTTTTACCCCTATTAATATTAGAATTACAGGAAATATTAATTTACCTATTACTCCTCTTGGAAACATGTTTCTACATTCTAAAAGTAAAATAAAACCTATTACTATTCCTAATATATTATGAATCCTTACCCCATCCCTGATTAAACTGATGATACAAGGAACTATAATAACTAATGTCCACCAGCCTTTAAAAAACATAGTAAAACTCCAAAAATTAAATGCATTACCAAAAACACCTATACCTACTACGATAAATAATATACCCCATAAATAATCAGAAATCTTTTCCCTCACTAATAAACGCCCCCTAATTTAATTACTTTTTATATTTTTTAATTTTGTAATCCCCTTTATTTGATACTATCTTTATTCCTAATGATTTATTTAAAGCCTCTAAGCTTCTAACATTATTAATATAAGTTAAATTTTTTCTAGATACTAATTTCTCCACTTGTTCTATTATATCATTTTTTGCTTCATTACTTAAAGTCCCCCCTTGAAGGCAATAAGAATTAATATATGTTAATGTAGTCCAAATTTGCTCATCTACAATTTTATTTAAATCCATAAGAACCCATGTGAAATCTTTTCTTCTTTCATGTGGTGGATATGCTTCCTTGAAA
This sequence comes from Clostridium sp., assembly GCA_015058405.1. Classification (GTDB taxonomy): domain Bacteria; phylum Bacillota; class Clostridia; order Clostridiales; family Clostridiaceae; genus Clostridium. Next base: position 11,075 of record SVCL01000170.1, on the reverse strand, counting down.
AACTCAACAAAATGATTTAATTTATTAGGCTCCTTTTCAAAAACATATTTACCAATTTGTTTTTTAATCTCATTTTTTAAAAACATTATTGTATTTGGTTTTATATTTTCATGCATTGCTTCTATTTTTTCATATACAAAATTATAAATACTTTGCATTTGATCATAATCAATTTCACCTTTTTTAGTTATCTTTAATATATCTATATATTCCAATACATTTTTCTTTGTATTTAATTCTTTATTATATAATTCCCTCCAAACTTCTTCACCGTTTAATCCTTGAATATTAATTATCTTTTCCATATCGTACCTTCCTTTATTCTTTTTCATGTAATAGTATACTAAAGATTTTATTTTAGTAAAATATATTTATTAACTTTTAAATTTATTCTAAATTTATATTTTCTGTCTTCATACTTCATATAAAAATACAGGAGCAATAATAAATCCTAAAGGATATTCTGCTTTTGCAATCTTTTGACTTGCTTCTAACCTTAGCTTTATAGACGCTGTTCTATTTTCATATTCACTAATAACTTTATGTGTATTTAAAGTGAATCTTATTTCTGTTTTGCCTTTATGATCTATATCTAAAAGAGTATCAACATCACTGTATTTCGAAACAAATCTAAATCTTCCCAAATCCTCGTTTGCAAAAAATTTTATAGTTTTTTCTAATACATGCGTATATGGTTCTATAGGTAATGGATCTGATGTAGCTGAACCTTCAAAAATAGTAACTTCTGGCGCTCTTTCTTTCATATACATCATAGCTTTATCCATAATATCATCATAATTAGCATTTACTTTTATAAAAGGTCTTTCACCTAAATTAGTGTTTAAATAACAATATTGACATTGTCCTGCACAGCCAGATACTAAGGGTAATAATGGGCTGATGGCTTACAAGATTGAAATTTTCCTACCTTTTTAACGCCTACTACTAATGTACTTTTTCCTTCGTTATAGAAGTCAGGTAAATTATCACCTGGTATATGTTTTTTTACTTGATTTGAACTAATTCTTATTATTTCTACCTTAGGATTATCTTTAAAAGTATTATAAATATTTTCTCCAACTAAAAAAGAGCCATATCAAAGTATTATAAAAAACTTGATATAAGCTCTACATTCTATTTAATATTAACTATTTAATAATGTAAATATTTGCTGTACTATATTTTTAGCACGTACTGGAAGTCTATCTATAGCTTTTTTTCTTTTCTTTTCATCAGTTATTTGAGCAATCCTCATAACTTCTTGCTGTAATCCTGGGATATTATTAAGTTCATTTACTAAAGCATTAAATTGCTGAGCAAAAACAGGATCTTTCATCCTATTTTGAATTATCATAATTAGCTCATAGCCATTCATTAACTAAGGCCTCCTACAGCTTATATATAATTTATATTATTCTTAAAAATTCTAAATGTTCTACTTTTTATTTTTCACCTCTATACTACTTCTGAATAGTTACTTTTTTTATTAACATTCATAAATAATACATCTTAGTGCACATATTATATTAGAATATTTAGGTCTTTCTATTGCTTGATAATATACTGTAGTTGTTATATTTAATCCATCAATAAAGAAACCTATATTATATACACTTAATCCTATATAATATAATCTAAAACTATATTAGTTATAGCACCAGTTATTGTTGAAATCATTTCTTACAAAGCTGTTTAAAGCTACTCCTATAATATTAGGAACGCAAAATACACCATAATATTTTATATATGTAACTACTAAAGGTTTAAGTTCACCTTGTGCCCCTAAAATTTTACTTATAAGTTCCGTAAATATCGTAGAAAACAAACATATAAAAACACTTATATATAATAAGAACTTTACACATTGTCTAAAAACATTTACGGCTTTATCTTTATTTCCTGCGCCAAGATTTTTGGATACAAGCGCTCCACCACCAACTGCAAACATAGTTTCTATACCAAATATCATTATTGTAAATGGCATAGATAGATTAACAGCTGCAAGTGCTAAATCTCCAACACCTTTGCCCAACAAATATTCCATCTATTATTACATATAAAGATAAACTCTATACTTACTATAGAGTCAAGTATTTTATTAAATATTTTGAAAATATAAAATTTAGTGATTTTGTCTAATTTAGTTGTATAATAAATATGAGGTGAATATAAATGAATAACTTAGAAATTATTACTGATACCGATTCTAAAAGGATTAAACTTATTGGCAAATCCATTTTAGTTGGAATTTTTGCTTCCTTGATATCGGTTTTATATAGGTATTCCCTAACTATTGCAGAAAAATGCTCTTTTAGCATATATAATTATGCTAAAGAAAACTTATGGTTTATTCCTATTTGGTTTATAGTATTAGGACTTATTGGATTTATTGTAGGTAAGGTAGTTGAAAAAGAACCTTTTTCAAGCGGTAGTGGAATTCCTCAAGTTAAAGCTATTATGGGAGGATATCTATCAGATAATCCAGTAACTGTTATTATAGGTAAGTTTATAGGTGGTGTATTAGCCATTGTTTCAGGATTATCATTAGGTAGAGAAGGTCCATCTGTTCAACTTGGAGCTTGTGCTGGTGAAATTGTAGCTGATAAATGTAAAAGCACAAAATTAGAAAAACGTCTATTAATGAGTAGTGGTGCTAGTGCTGGTTTAGCTGCAGCTTTTAACGCCCCTTTAGCTGGTGTATTATTTTCTGTAGAAGAAATATATAAATATATTTCACCACTAGTTTTAGTAACAACTTTATCATCAGCTGTAGTTTCAGATTTCATTGCAAAAGAATTTTTTGGTTTACAACCTGTTTTTGAATTTGGTAAAGCTACATCTTTACCTCTTAGTACATATTGGCTATTAATTTTTCTAGGAATTATTTTAGGACTATGTGGAGTATTTTATAATTATTCAATAGAAAAAATGCAAAGTTTATATGGAAAATTCAAAATTAAACCTTCCATTAAAATGATATTTCCATTTTTAATTTCAGGTATTGTTGGATTTATATTTCCAGTAATTCTTTGTGGTGGTCATGCTACTATAATAGAATTATCTTTAGAAAAAACTTTAGGAATGTTATTTTTAATGTTAATTTGTAAATTTACATTTTCTATTTTTAGTTTTGGATCTGGAGCACCTGGTGGAATTTTCTTTCCATTATTAATTATTGGCGCTTGTATTGGTGGTATATTTGGTAGTATTTCAATTACATATTTAGGTGTTTCTCCTGAGTTTTTTAACAACTTTCTTATTATCTCCATGGCTGGATTCTTTACTGCCATAGTTAGAGCACCTATAACAGGTATAATACTTATAACTGAAATGACATCTTCTCTAAACCACTTATTATCACTAACTATAGTTTGTATTATAGCTTATATAGTTGCTGATTTATTTAAAAGTGTACCTATATATGATTCATTATTAGAATCTTTATTAAAGAAAAATAATATTAAAAAATTGTATAAAGCCGGAAGTAAAAAAGTACTTATATCTAATGTTGTTCACTATGGCTCAAATGCTGATGGAAAAAGATTAAAAGATATAGAATTACATCCTGATGCCTTAGTTGTTTCTATAAAAAGAGGCGAAGATTCTATAGTACCAAACGGAAATACATTAATTAAAGCTGGCGATGAGATACTTACTATGACTGACTTAAGTATTGAATGTGAAGTAAGAGAAGATTTAGAACATATAACTTCAAAAATTTAATTAAAATGGCTGCCTCAAAAGGATAACATCATTACTATAAGACTTTTGATACAGCCATTTTATATATTAAATAAATTTATATTAACTCTTTTACTCGCTAAATACTTTGCTAATAAACTGCAAGGTACTTGCAACTTTATCAACAAATCCTTCATCTATATTTTTTTCTTCTATTTCTTTTGGTTTAAGTACTATATTTTTTATAGGTACTATAACAGCACCAGAAAAATAAGAATTATTAAACTTAAACTCTACATGACTTAAGTTTTCTAATGACTTGTTCCATATCAATATGTTTTTTTTAGAGTTATACACACCATCATTACTAATTTCATTAGGACTAATAGGAATTCCCCTAATATCCTTTATAGGATTTTCAATACTTAATGTTTCATTAACTATTTCTTGTTTATCTAATATAATTTTATTATTATGTATGTGTATATTAGTTAAATTCTCAATGTCTCCTAATGGAGTAGCATCACATATTCTATTATCATCTAATCCAATCCATTCTAATTTTTTTAATCCTCTCAATGGTTCTATATTGCTTATTGTATTATAAGATAAAAATAAACTACTTAAGTTAGTTAATTCTTTGATTTCTTGTATATCATTAAGTCTATTTTCTCCTAAAGCTAAATAAGTTAATTTTTTTAGCTTTCCTAACACCTTTATGCTATTTATTCTATTACAAGATAAAGATATGTATTCAAGCTCATTAAGATTTTCTAAAGCCCTAATGTCTATTATCTTGTTATCATACAAATCTAATCTTTTTAGCTTTTTTAAACCTAATAAAGGTTTAATATCTGTTATTCTATTAATTGAAGCATCTAACTCAATTAAATTTTTACAATATTGTAATCCCTCTAAATTTGTTATTTTCATATTATTTATAGATAAGTATTCTATTGTTTCTAACCTATCTTTGGTAAGATCATAATCTTGCATCTTGTGTATACATTTCTTTAAAGCTTTTTTAAGATTCTTATCCGGTATATTTATACAATCATTTGTATATTTAATATATTTTGTAGAATTTTTTTTTATATTATCCTTGCTATCTTTCACTTTTGATTCTGACATAACCACTAATCAAACCCTTTCTTTCCATAAAAAACACTTATAATTTGTAAATAAACCCTATATATTAAGTTTTCTACATTTATGTATAATATTATTTTAAATCTTTTTCTTATTTTTTACAATATATCCACCTAATTTTTACAGTATTATGTGTTTTTTTACTCATTTATTAGCATTGAATAATAATTTAAAAAAATAACCTAAGTTGTATGTTATAAAAAACACAACCTAGGTTATTTTTTTTATATTAATCTACTTTTTTTCTTAATATACCAAGTAATATCGCTCCAACTACAGAACCTGCTATAATTGCTACTAAATACATTAATGGATTTCCTACAACACCAAGTACAAATAATCCACCATGAGGTGCTCTTATTGAACAATTGAATGCTGCTGATAATCCTCCTGCAAGAGCTGCACCTGCAACACATGAAGGAATTACTCTTAATGGATCTGCCGCTGCAAAAGGAATAGCACCTTCTGTAATAAAGCATAGCCCCATTATAAAATTAGTTAAACCTGATTCTCTTTCTTTTTTAGTAAACTTATTTTTAAATAATACTGAAGCTAAAGCTATTGATAAAGGTGGAACCATACCACCAGCCATTACTGCTGCCATTGTTACAAAATCACCTGTTGAAAGAGCCATTGTACCAAATACATATGCTGCTTTATTGAATGGTCCTCCCATATCTATTGCCATCATACCACCAAGTACTGCACCAAGTAATATCTTACTACCATCACCCATTGAATTTAAGAAGTTTGTTAATCCTTCATTTGCCATTGCTACATAAGGAATAATTCCTATTTGTAATATTACACCTGCTACTAATATACCGAATACAGGATATAATAATGTAGGTTTTAACCCTTCTAAACTTTGAGGTAAGTAACTAAACAATTTCTTTAATAAAACTACTATATATCCACCAACAAAACCTGCAACTAAACCACCTAAAAATCCTGCATTACCATTATAAGCAATCATACCACCAACAAAACCTACTGCTAATGCTGGTCTATCACCAATACTCATAGCGATATATCCTGCAAGTACAGGTACCATTAAATTAAATGCAATTCCACCAATAGTTTTTAAAGTATCTGCAATAGCTGTTTGATTTCCAAAATTAGCTTCTGCTGCACCAGGTCCAAAAATACTATCCCATAAGAAGGCAATTGCTATTAGAATACCGCCTCCAATTACGAATGGTAGCATGTGAGAAACACCATTCATAAGATCTTTGTATATTTTTCTTCCTATACTTTCTTTTTCAGCCGATTCTTCTGCCCCTTCATCAGCACCACCATTATGATGATATATTGGAGCATTTCCATTTGCAGCATCAGTTATAAGCTCTTCTGCTTTATGAATACCATTAGCTACCTTTGTTTGAATTACCTTTTTACCATCAAATCTAGCCATATCTACTTTTTTATCTGCAGCAACTATTATACATTCACAATTTTCTATATCTTCTTTAGTTAAAACATTTTTAGCTCCACCTGAACCATTAGTTTCAACTTTTATAGAAATGCCCATTTCTTCACCTTTATTTTCAAGGCTTTCTGCTGCCATATATGTATGAGCTATACCTGTTGGACAGGCTGTAACCGCTAATACTTTGTACTTACCTGAATTGGCTTTACTTTCTTCTTCTTTATCATTTTCTTCGCTTATTTTATCACTTTCTCTTGAATCAATTAAAGATAAAAACTCTTCCTTAGTTTTTGCATTTAATAATTGCTCTTTAAAATCCGGATCCATAAGCATCATAGATAGTCTTGCTAATACATCTAAATGAAGATTATTCTCTCCTTCTGGAGCTGCAATTAAAAAGAATAGTTTTGCTGGTTCTCCATCTAATGAATCATAATCTATTCCATCTTTTAAAACCATAGCTGCAAGACCAGGTTTTTTAACTGCCTTAGTTTTAGCATGAGGTATTGCAATATTATCACCAATACCTGTTGTACTTAAACTTTCTCTTTCTAAAACCGCTTTTTTATATTCCTCTTTGTCGTCTAGATTACCATAACCATTCATTAAATCCACTAATTTATCAATTGCTTGACTTTTAGTTTCTACATTAGGATTTAATTCAATACCATTAATCTTTAATAAATCTGTTATCTTCATAGAATTCTTCTCCTCTTGTACCTTTTATTTTATTCTATTTTATTTGTTCTAATAATTCTAAAACTTTATCTTCAGTTGCTAATCCTTCAGAAAATGCACTTGCGCTTCCTGTAGCAACCCCCATCTTAAAGGCATCTTCTAAATTATTAGTTCTTAAGAAACCTGCTATAAATCCTGCTACCATTGAATCTCCAGCACCTACTGAGTTCTTTAATACTCCTTTTGGAACTCCACTTTCTATTACATTTTTTTGAGAGTCCACAAAAATCGCACCATCTCCTGCCATTGATATAACTACATTTTGAGCACCAAGATCTATTAATTTCTTTGCATAAAGTTTTATATCATCCTTATTATTTAATTTAACATTAAATAACTCTGCCAATTCATGATGATTTGGCTTAATTAAGAAAGGTTTATATTTAAGAACGTTCATTAGTAATTCTCCAGTTGTATCAACAATAAATTTAATACCCTTTCCATCAAGCTTCTTCATTATTTCTTCATATATATTTTTAGGTAAAGTCTTAGGGATACTACCTGCTAATACCAAAATATCATCAGAAGTTAATTTTGATAATTTTTCATAAAGCTTTTCTAAATCCTCTTCGGTTATATTAGGTCCTGAACCATTAATTTCTGATTCTTCATTACCTCTTATTTTCACATTAATTCTAGACATACCATCTTTTAATCTTATGAAATCAGTTGTACATCCATGTTCTTTTACTCTTCTATCAATTTCATCACCAGTAAATCCTGCAATGTATCCAAGTGCTCTATTCTCTATACCTAAATTATTAAGTACAATAGATACGTTAATTCCTTTTCCTCCTGCATAAATATCTTCTGATGAACTTCTATTAACAAGTCCTGCCTCAAAATCATTTACAGTTACTATATAATCCAATGCAGGATTAAATGTTATTGTATATATCATAAATTATCAACCTCCATAATCTTCATATGTTTTTTATATCTTTCATCCATTAATTTATTTGTTATTATAGCAGCCTCATTAACTTCACAAAAAGTTACTGAACTTACCTTATCAAACTTAGATGAATCACTTAATATAAAAGTTTGCTTACTTTTCTTAATTGCTTCACTTTTTACTAAAGCTTCATTAATATCTGGCGTTGTAAAACCTCTAATTAAATCAACTCCATTTGTACCTAAAAAGGATTTTGTAAAGTTATATTTGCGCAGACTATTTATTGCTTCAACACCAACTATAGCTTCTGTAGTTAATTTAATCTCTCCGCCTATGATAAAAGTTTTAAACCCCTTTTGAATAAGCTTTTTGGCATGAACTATTCCATTGGTTACAAATACAGCTTTACTCTCTTTTATAAAGTCTATCATTAATTCTGTAGTAGTACCTGCATCTATATAAATCATATCATTAGCTTCTATTAATCTTGCAGCTTTTTCTGCTATAATCATCTTTTCTTCAGAATGTAATGTTTTTCTTATAGTAACTACATCGTCTTTTGTATTAATAATACTTTTATTAATGGAAGTAGCACCTCCATGAACTTTATTAAGTAAACCTTTTTTATGTAGTGTAGTTAAATCTCTTCTAACAGTTGATTCAGAAGTATCCAATATTTTAACCAAATCATTTACATAAACTACTAATTCACTTTCTAATTTAGAAAGAATTATTGCATGTCTTTCTTCTGTTAACATTTACATCACTTCCTTAATCTAAGGTTAAATCATTTTCGTGCATATGTCAACATATTTTCATTCATTTTTGTTCATTTTCGTGCATTTTCACTCATCTGCTCATTAAATTCATATTCAAAACAGATTTACTGTTATTTTTTTACTCATCACAAAAATAAAGTAAGAAATTAAATATATATTTCTTACTTTATTTTGTGCAAAAAACTCTAAATTATTATCAGTATTTAATTGCTATTTAGAATTTGTTTCTTGTTCATTATTTAATTTAATATCAATTGTATTTTCTTGATGTTTCAGCGATATTATAGAATTTTCTTCTTTAGATGAATCTTTTTCCACATCATCTATTAACTCATTTAACTTTTTACCCTTACCTGAAATATTAAAGTTTACATTTCCTAAAATAAAATCATATCCTCCAGTAAGTACTATAGCTATAAGAAATGAATTAATGATTAAACAATATATATTTATAACGTTAAATTCAATTAAGTTGTTGCATACATTTATTATGACTAGATGCAAAAATGAAATTATTATCGCATACAACTTAGTTGGAATTCTTTTTATTAAAGGTAATTCTTTTGTAAAGTAAATTATTAGTTCAATAGCAATTGATGAACCTACAAAAGATGATAAAAAATCCTTTGATAGAAAATTTGTTATTTCCAAAACCATTCCTCCATTTAAAAATATACTCCCCATAAAATCCCTCCTTATATATTATTAAGTTAAGATTATTTTGCTAATATATTCCTTTTGTTATATTTTAACACATATCCCGTGTTTTTTATAACCTCTCTTCGTATATTAATTATATTTAACTATAAACTAAACTTGAATCTTTCAATTAAGGAGTTGATTGTTTTGAGATATAGAAATAAGCGAGTTTACAGCAAAGAAAATTATTTAAAAAATGGTTCAAAAACTCAAAATCAATTTGCAAAAAATAGTTTTAGCACTACAATCGAAGAGCCTGGTATAAATGAAAGTGGTATTGAAGCTAAAAAGAAAGGTTTCTAAAGACAAAAAAATCAGCTTTAAAAGCTGATTTTTTAATTATGTTATCATATTTATAACTTTTAATCACATCCAATAGTTATTCCTCGAGGCTCTACAGGTGTTGAAAATACAATTTGAGTTTCTGTATTCCCGAATTTTTGAAGATGACCTATAAATGTATCTAATTCTATAGTAGTTCTATAAGCCACTTTTATAAGCATAGAATAGCTTCCTGTTACGCAATTACATTCTATAACATTTGGACAAGAATCTATAAAAGGATAAAATTCCGGTTTTTGCTTAGGTGACATTGCTAAATTTATAAAAGCAACAATATTATATCCTAATTCTAATTGATTCACTGTAGCTCTATAACCTGTTATAATTCCGGCTTTTTCAAGCTTATCTATTCTAGCTGATACGGCTGGTGGAGATAGAAATACCTCTTCAGCTAACTGTTTAAGCGGATAACGTGCATTTTTTTGTAATAATTTTATTAATTTTAAGTCTACTTTGTCCATAATACAACACCTCTATTCTAATAAGTTATGTAAAAAAAGAGGCATATTACATCGATAAATGTAATATGCCTCTTTGCATCTTAACTATATAATACCTTATATCCCATAATAATACAACATTCATTTTACTTCAAAACTTTATATTTTTAAGTTTAGTACATGCTTTATTAACATTTTTTAAGTTTTCCTCATTAATGCTCCATTTTACACTTTTTTATATCATTGCAACTTATATTATTTAAATTAGTTATATTAAAAAATACTTAATTTTATTAAGTCAAACTGCCCTTCTACTAGTGTTAAAAAGCACTTTGACTTTATTTATTTACTTTTTTATTCGTAGATGATATTCTCATCTCATAGAAAAACATGTAAATGAAAAGAGGTTATTATCATGAAAACAAGAGTAGAATTTGATTCAATAGGTAGCATGAAGGTTCCTGAAAACGCATATTATGGTGTTCAATCTTTAAGAGCTAAAATCAATTTTAACATAACAAATAGAAAACTTGACAAAAACTTTATTATTAGTCTTGCAGAAATAAAAAAAGCTTGTGCAATTACAAATAAAAATACAGGTGACTTAAATATAAAAATTGCTGAAGCAATAATAAAAGCTTGCGACGAAATTATTGATGGTAATTTTCATGAGGAATTTATTGTTGATCCAATTCAAGGTGGTGCAGGAACTTCTTCTAATATGAATGCTAACGAAGTAATTGCAAATAGAGCTATTGAAATACTTGGTGGTGTAAAAGGTGGTAAGCGTAAAAGTTTTGGCGTCTTTTATTGCTTCAAAAATAGTAATAAAATATCCCTATAAAGTTATTGAGATTTACATCACACCTCAATTATCTTTATAGGGATTTTATTATTTCTTATCTTTAATTTTTAGATTATCC
>SVCL01000169.1 GCA_015058405.1 Clostridium sp. | reverse complement strand
CTCTTAAAAATATGTTTAATATATTATATTGTATCATTATTACGGTAATTTACGGAAGAACCATTCTTATCTTAGCATTTATACCCTCAGACCAAGAATTTGCCTTAGGCTTCCTTCAGATTCCACCTCACGATGGACACCCTTGCCCTTGACTAGTGGTTCCCACTACCAAGCCCACAACGGACTTTCACCGTCGAGTTGTTGCCCATGCTGGGCACACAAATAAAAGAATATACCTATTGTTAGGTATATTCTTCATTTCATACATTATCATTATACATCTTCTTTATCTTATGTCAAATTATTCCACTTCACTAAACATTCCTGCACCTTTGACTATCTCTTGCTCTTCAAATAATCTTTCTACTACTTCTTTATACTCATCTAAACCATTAGCTCTTCTTATTTCCTTTAAATATTCCTTACCATCTGAAAATATGTAAATCATATATGACCATAATTCCTTCATTTTAAATAATGTACCATTATCTATATCAAAAATTTTATAATATTCATTATAAATTTCATCATGAAACTTTTTCAATACTTCTTTATTCATAGATTTGTCATATCTTATTTCATATAGTAATCCTGGATTAGCTAATATCCCTCTCCCAAGCATTACAGTATTTATTTCAGGAAAATCCTTTAATAAAGCTTCATAGCCATTCTTAGTAAAAATATCACCATTATAACACAAGGGACTTTTACTATTATCTATTGCTTCTTTATACATTTCCATATTAGGTTTATTACCATAATAATCTTTTTGAGTTCTTGGATGAATTATTAACTCTTCACATGGATATCTATTATATATTTCTAAAAGATCATAAAATTCATCTGGAGTATCTTTACCTATCCTAGTTTTTATAGATATTTTTATATCATCCATCCTAAAAATTTCATCTAAAAATCTATCTAATTCTATTTGCTTAGCTAAGAAACCAGAACCTCTTCCCTTTGATACTACAGTACTTGAAGGGCAACCTAAATTTATATTTACTTCATTATATCCCAGCTCCTGAAGCTTTTTAGCTGTATTAATAAAATCTTGTGAATCATTAGTTAATATTTGTGGTACTATAATAATATTTTTATTATTCTCTGGTAAAACATCAATAAGCTCTTTTGTCTTTAGACTTCTACTTTGATTAGGAATAATAAAAGGTGTAAAATACTTGTCCACATTATGAAAATACTTTTCATATGCATTTCTATATATGTATCCTGTAATTCCCTCCATAGGGGCAAAATAATATTTCATTTAATAACTCCTTTTTATAAGTTTCTATAAAGTATTATAACAGCCCTGGAGTCTATTATCTATAACTATTATTCCTTTAGAATAAACAGATAAAACATAAATATCCAAATTCTAATATAGTATCTTCAAAACCTTCATTTATAAAATCTAATACTGCTTCTGAATTATTACCTATTACTCTAGAAAATATAACTATATAATCTTTTATATCTTTAACTTCTATTTTTCCAGTACTACAATAATTTAAAAATCCTGCATATCTAATTAATATATATTCTAAAATTATCATTTCGTAAGCTACCACTATGTCTTCTAAATCAAAACTAATACAACTTCCAATAATTTTGGACACTATACAATTTTCAGAAAGATTATTATATCTTTCAAACATATTTTTATAATCATTCCACTTAAATTTAATATGTTCTATATCAATAGTATCAGCTAAACTCCATAGATTTCCTAAAACCTTCTTTAGTATAGGAACTTCTTTATAATCTTGAGTTATATCCAAAAATAGATTATTTAATTCTTCTAAAGACTCATCTATATTAAAATGTATCTCATCATACATTTTTAAAATTTCTTTTAAATTACTAATATTTTTATATTTTTCTATTTCATTTTCATTTATATTTCCATCGAATAAATCTAATAACATTTGATAACTTATCATAAGTTTTTGGTCTAATTTAATATTAGGTTCCTTCATAATATTAATTAGTACTTCCCTAAGCTCTAAATCACTACTTCCTTCTAACTTTAACTTATCTCTTAAATCATTTATTATTTCTACCACTTCTGGACAAGCACACGATAAAGATAATTCTATAGTTTCTGAAAATTTGTTTTTAATTCTAGGAAAAGACTTACATGTTAAAGATAAATAATCCTCTCCTTTTTTGTTAACTATTGTACATAACTTATTTGAATCTAAGAAAGGACAATGATCATCTATTTCTTTATCAATTATATATCCTTCACTATTCACAGATTTTCTTGTTTCTATATTTTTAAAAATATTATCATTATCTTTTTTCCACTTTATTAATGTATTTTTGTCTATATTAATATCCCAACCAGAACAACATGTAAATTCACATTTTTCTGCTATACATTTGAATTTATCATAATCTGTAACTTTTAAAATTTCTAATTGTTTATTCATTTTAAATTCTCCATCATAAAAATAGTCAGTAAATATTATAGCAAAAAAGTTGCAAGTTAACATTAAATTATGTTTTATTCTAAAGATAATATACATGGAATTTCATCACAATATAAAAACTTTAAGATTCCATATCCTAATCCTGCAATACCTATCATTAAACTATTTTTTTCTTTGAACTTAAATTCTTTCTCAATAAAATTTTCCTTTTTGAGTTTTTCTATATAATTTATAAAAGTATATAATACCTTTTCTTTCAACTCATCATTCTTAAGAACCTGACAAGCCTTGTAAAGAATCAATAAATTTCCTACATCTCCATGACACAAACAAAAATCATTTCCAATGCCACTCTTTATTAGTTCTTTAATACAAAACTCTATTTCCTTATCTATTCCTTCATAAGTATATCCCTCTTCTTTTAAAATGAGCCTGCTTAATAATATTCCTCCATTACCATGACACCAATAATTTGAATAGATATCATAATTAATTGCAGCTCTTGGCCAGCCTCCTTTATTACTATTAAAGAAGTGTTTTTCAAATTTTACAGAATCTTTTATAAGATCTAATATTTCTTTCTTACCTGAGACTTTATAATATTTAATTAAGGCAGCTTCTATGCCTGCATTTCCATGAGCAAAGCCTATTAAACCATCTTCACTCCAAGTAGTACCATATTCATTAATTATAGATTTAGATTTAATCTTATCATAAATCTTCTCCATAAGATTAAGAAAGCCTAACCTTTTAGTATCGTTATATATACTAATTAAAAATAAAAGCAAACCAGCATATCCGGCTGTTATATCACAATTTTCATCTTCATCTATTAATTCCTCTATTTTTGGTATATAATCTAAAACAATATTTTTTATATTATCATTATTTAATATCTTTCCTATTTTATATAAAGCATAAAGTTCTCCAGATATCCCATTAAAGAAACCTATTTTCTTTTCTTGATTTAATGAATTTATAATAGGATTAATTGTTTTTAATGCATCTGATTCAATTTCTTTATCTCTTGTAAATTTGCTTAGATAAGCTAAAAATAACCCTATTCCCGCATTCCCCTCATAAAGGTCAAGTCCAGCATCCATAATAGTCATTCTATTACCTTGAACCGTTCTTAAAGAAAGCCACCTATACTCATCATAACCGTTATTTATACCTTTAACGCCTTTTCTAATTATATATTTACCAATCTTCTCTGCCACACCTAAAGCATCTTCCTTATTAATATTAATTAACGCATCCTTATTTAATAACTTAATACCTGTTCTATAGCATGAAATTCCTCTTAACTTTTCTTCATATGATAAATTAATAATAGACATTTGTTTTTCTAAATCTAATTCATTTAACTTTTCTATACGCTCACATACTTCATCTATTATTGATTTATTATTATTTATATTAAAAAAATTATTATCACTAGTATTCACTTTAAAGTAAGGTATATCTCCATAAAATAATTCATCATATTCTGTAGCTATGAACCTTTTAATTATTTCATTTGAACTTATAGCTATTCTAGATAAATAAACCTTTCTATCTACTGTATTTTTTAGAAGCTCTGGATGATAACTTGTATTTAATATTTGAGAATATACCATAGTTGCACGTATTACAACTCTACATTCTTTATTACTAAAGAACTCTATAACTTTCTCTTTTAAAATCTTTTTATTTTTTAACATCCATCTATATAAATTTAAAAAACCTTCTTTTATATCATTAACATAATTTTCAGATTTAATCACTTTATCCCCTAATTTAGGATTATTATTTTTAATTTCAATATTCATGTACTTTTTAACTATCTTTACTTCATCTGTATCATAGTTCTCTATTACCATTGTTTTATATTGAGCTTTTTGCTCCTCTGACGCAGATAAACCAGACAAATCTAAAACATTTTTATTCTTTTTACTTATTATATTTCTAGGTAATAAACCTGAAAAATACACTGAATCACTTATAATTTTATTTATTTCCATTAAAGCAGTACATTCATTATAATCATCATAAACTTTAGGGTTTAATATAGTTTCTAAATCAATTAAAACAGGATATTCTCCTTTGGCTATAATATTTTCATAATGAAAATCTTTAGAATTAAATAAGTGAAGTATGCATAATATTTCCCCTATTCTCCTATAAAAATTATTAACTTCTTTCTCATCTTTACATTCCTTGAACTCTACAAATTCTTGCCATCCTGAATCTCTATCTTCATTACTATAAACTATAGGTGAATATAATTTACTAAAGCCCTCTATCTTCTCATTATTAAGATAACTCAAAAAATTATAATAAGCTTTATCTATTTCCACATTCCTAGGTTTAAAAAATAATTTTATACCTGACTTAAAGTATAATAAACTAACGCTTTTACCTTTATTATGTGTATCACCTGAACCTAATTCTATTTTAATTAATTTTTCTTTATTTTCCAATTTAAACGTCTTAATCAACTCAATATACTTTTCCTCTAAACATGTAAGTATTTTTTTGATAAACTCAACTTGATTTTTAGTAGTATTCTCTAATACTCTACTTAATTCTGGATATAATATATAAATAGATTTAATATACTCCTTATTTTTTAATAATACATTTCTAAAATATTCTCCTCTTTCTTTAGGAGTATCTCCCTCTAACCTTTTTTCTAAACTTAGTTTCCTAATCTCTACAATTAGTACTCTTAAATATATATTATTCAACTTTTTCACTATTTCTAATATAGAATAATATATAAATGTTTTTTTATTTTCTATTATTTCACTACTATAAATTAATTCTAACAATTCTCTTGTATAGCTTATAAGTAAGGGTTTTATAAAATAACACCAAGGTACTTCTTCTTTTACCCTTTCTAAAACATCATTAATTTCCTTTTCAAAATCATTATAATATTCATAAAAGAATTCCAGCTTAATATCTTTCTTTTTAGAATTATAATACTCCTTTTCAACTTCTTCTAAAGTCATTCCAGAACAATTTAATAGCAAGTTTTCTAAGTCATTATACTCATTAAATTTAGGGAATAACCTTAACCAATAGTCTTTTCTATTGAACCTTATTTTTTCCATATAATTCTCCTAATTTTAAAAAAGATCTTATCAAAACTTAATTTATATTTTGACAAGATCTTAAGTAATTAAAATTTAATTCCTATAGCATTAGAATAAGATTATACTTAATAAGAACAGGAACCATATAAAATAATAATTCCATTTTAAATATTATGCCTAATCTTCTAATGAAATTACTGGTTTAAATTCGCAATAAAAACAACAACCATGACGAATAGTTGTTTCTACTGGTTCTAATGAACCTGATAATTTTCCACCAACTATTGAGTTTTCAATTTCTTCTTCATTAATTTCATCCATTAAGTCTAATAATAAATCTCTTTCCATTATATTCACCCCTTACTTTATAATAATAGTATATAATACAAATATTGCACCTAGTTACAATATTTATATTATATATTTTATCCTATATTCCTACTTTATGGAATATATTTTTCATATTTTTTTATGATAAAAACTTTAAATAATTAGTTTTTAGATAATTGTTATTTATTGAGCATAAAATTTTTTAACATAAATTTATTTTTTATTTTTTTAATTTTTAATTATAATAATAAATAGACAAACTAATAAATTAAGGAGAAAAATATGAATACTAAACAAATCAATCCATTAGGATCAATTCCAGTAAAAGATTTACTTTTAAAATTCTCTATTCCTAGTATTATAGCTATGCTAGTTAGTGCACTTTACAATATAGTAGATCAATTCTTTATAGGAAGAAGTATTGGGACACTTGGAAATGCAGCAACAAATATAGTTTTTCCATTAACTATTTCTTGTGTAGCCCTAGCTCTTCTATTTGGTATTGGTGGTGCATCAACCTTTAACTTAGCTATGGGTGCCAAAAAAGAAAAAGAAGCTGCATATTATATTGGTAACGCAACAACCTTATTATTTACTTCAGGTGTAATTTTATTTTTAATAGTTCAGCTATTTACTACTCCATTATTAAATATGTTTGGTTCACCTGATAATGTATTAGGTTATGCAAAAACTTATTTATCAATTACTTCTTTTGGATTTCCATTTTTAATTTTTACAGCAGGTGGAGGACATTTAATAAGAGCTGATGGAAGCCCCAAATATACAATGCTATGTAATGCATCTGGAGCCATAATAAATACTATATTAGATCCAATCTTTATGTTTGGATTAAATTTAGGAATGGCAGGAGCAGCTTTAGCTACAATAATCGGTCAAATATTTTCAGCATATTTAGCTTTCAGATACTTAAGAAATTGTAAAACTATAACTTTAAAACTTGAACATTTAAAACCTAGTCTTACATATACAAAGAAAATTATATCTCTTGGAGCATCACCATTTTTTAATCAAATAGCTATGATGATTCTTCAAATAGTTATGAATAATTCTTTAACATACTACGGTAGTTTATCTGTTTATGGTGAATCTATTCCACTTGCATGTTCAGGAATAATTTCAAAAGTAAATATGATATTCTTTTCTGTAATTATAGGAATTTCTCAAGGATTGCAACCTATTGTAAGTTTTAATTATGGAGCAAAAAAATATACTCGTGTTAAAGATGCTTATCTATTAGCTATGAAATGTGGTATGGTACTATCTATACTTGCCTTTGCAACATTTCAGCTTATTCCAAGACAGATAATAGCTCTATTTGGTTCAGGCTCTAATTTATATTTTGATTTTGCTGTTTCTTACTTTAGAATATTCTTATTCTTTACATTTTTAAACTTTATACAGCCAATATCATCTAATTTCTTTACTGCTATTGGTAAACCAACTAAAGGTATATTATTATCATTAACTAGACAAATTATATTCTTATTGCCATTAATTTTAATTCTACCTAAGTTCATAGGTATAGATGGTATTATGTATGCAGGTCCAATAGCTGACCTTATTGCAGCTTTACTTGGATTATTACTATCATATAAAGAGTTAAGAAAAATGACAGAACTTCAATTAAAACTAGAAATGTAGAATAAAAGTGCTGTATCAAAAAGAACACTTAAATACTAAAGATGTTATGACATCAAAAAGATAAAATAATTGCGACCTATAGACTGTTTGATTTCGGAAGAATTTCTATCTTTTTTTGTTATAACATCATTTTTTAAGACTTTTCATACAGGCACTTTTATAAGTTTACTTAAAATTTCTTATTCTACTATAAAATCAGCTGCTTTTTTAGCTCCACCTGAAAGAACAAAACTATTTTCTAAAGCTTTTGCTCCTTCTTTATACGTATCATTATTTAATACTTTTAAGGCTGCTTCTTTTATATCTATTGAATCATTTTTTTTCAACAATATTCCTGCCTTTAATTCACTTACTCTATTAGCAACCATACCTTGTTCACTTTGCCTTGGATACAATACCATAGGTACTCCATAGTACAGACTTTCATTTACACTATTCATTCCACTATGTGTTATAAATAAATCAACATCTTGTAATACCTTTATTTGCTGAGCAACATTCTTTATTACAAAGTTCTTAGGAATTTCTCCTAAGTCTGAAATGTTAGTACTTTTACCAATGGACATAATAACATCTATATCAGTATCCTTAAAAGCTTTTATACAATTCTTATAAAATCTATTATTTTTATTATTTACAGTTCCTAAGGAAATATATATTTTTTTCTTTTTTCTGTCCTCCTTAACTACTTCTATTTTAGCTACAGAAGGACCAACAAAAGCATACTTACTTCCAAAGGTTTCTGATAAAGGCTGAAACTCCTTAGATGTGTATACTATGGTTTTTGTATCATTATTATTACTTACTAAAGAAATTATATTATCAACTTTATAGCCATTTTCACGTAATAGCTTTATTTTTTTAAGATCACTGGATACTTTTTCATCTAAGGCCAATGTCATATCAACTACCATTTCAATTAGAAATGAAAAATCTTTACCTACTCTTTTTTCATCTTTTTTATTAAGTTTTTGAATAAAGTTATCACAACTTATAAACTTAGCTCCTGCTCCCTCTATCTTTTCCTTAAATTCGTTAAAAGAATAATACCAAACCTTATTTCCAGCCTTAGTTAATTCATGTACTACTTCAATAGTTGGATTAGTATGTCCATAAGCAGGTATAGAAAAAAACACTATTTTTTTCATTATTAAATTATTTTCCTCTCTCTCTCTCCCCAAATATCTTCTTTTTCATCTAAAGCTATAGCACTCCTTTTTTTAATAATAGCCTTAATTATAAATCCACTTGTAAATACTATTACAGTAACAAGCCATCCTCCTAAAATATTGGACCATAGAGGATATCCTGAATCTGCACCATACACTCCTCCTCCTGAAAATAAATTATAAAAGTTCCATGAGCAAAATCCTATCAGAGTAACTGGTGCAATAAACTTAATAGTTCCTACAAACCAAACTTTAGGTATCTTATAATTATTTGTATTTCTATTAACTTCATTTAAGACCTTTACTGGATTAAATATCCACCCTATAATAATACATTCTAGAGCTCCTATAATTATCATATTATATTGATTAGTCCAATTATCTACAATATCAAGCCATGCAAGACCTGATTTTGTTATAAATATTAATGAAATAGCTGCTGCAATTAAACAAATATTTCTAGTCGTCTTTCTTGAGTTTAATTTAAATCTATCTGAAATTGCTGTTGAAACACCCTCTAATATTGAAAATGCAGAATCTACTGCTAATGAAGTTAAACATAAATAAAATACAAATCCAAATAATGCATTTATCCAACCTGTATTAGTTAAATTAACAATTGCTTGTGGGAATATCAAAAAAGCAGTAGCTATACCTGATGCTGACATATCACTTGTAGTCATTCCAACACCATACATAGTACTAAACATTACTATTCCTGATAATACACTAACTCCTAAATCAGCAAATGCAATAATTGTTGCATCCTTAGCTATATTAGATGAATCATCTAAATATGAACCGTAAGCTATCATTATTGCCATCATTATAGATAAACTAAAGAATACTTGACCAATTGCATCTATAATAAGTTTAGACCATAACCCATCTTGGGCTACCTTAGCAAAATCTGGAGTGAATAGCTTAATTACTCCATTCATTCCGCCATCCATAGTGATACCCTTAACAGCCATAATTACTAAAAATATCAAAGGGAGTGTAATACCAGTATATTTTACTACTTTTCCAACACTTACTGTACCTTTTCTTATACATGCATATATCAATATCCATGCTACAGCTAAAATTATTGCCATTGTTAGTGGTATGTTACTTCCAGATATAGTCCAAGAAGTTTGAGTAATTTCACCAAATAATGAACTAGCAGCTTTTGAATCACCAGACATATTAGCAAATTTATAACTAAAAACAGCCATAGCTATTACCCATGCAAACACTACAGCATAATATACCGAAATAGCAAAAGCGTTTGTTGTAGCTGCCCATCCTATATATTCTGACTTTTTACTTACACTTCTAAAAGCACCTGGTGCACCTTGCTTAGTTTTTCTACCTAAAGCAATTTCCATTGATAACATTGGTATACCTAAAACAATCATTGCTATTATATAAACTAATAAAAATGAACCACCACCATATTTTGCTGCAAGTCCTGGAAAACGCCATGCATTTCCAAGTCCTACTGCTGATCCAATAGCAGCTAAAATAAATGTTACCCTTGAAGACCATACTTCTCTCTTCTCCATATTCTCACCTTCTTATATTATTTATCTATACAATCACTTCTTATTTAGGATTATATGTATAAATATTCTTGTATTTCTATATTATAACATATTATCAATATTTTTCACGCATTAATATTAATTCGTTACTTTATTAATATTTCTATAAATATTTTATTAGTTATATAGCTTTTTTTATGAGAATGTTATTTTTGATAAAGTATGTAACATTTATCTGTAATACATATTTTTAAAATTATTTAATATATTTATTCTTTTAAAAACTTTTTGTAGATAAAAGTTTAATATATGAGCAATTTTTTTAAAACAAATATTTTTCTTAATCACAAAAATGACTCCTTGTATTACAAGGAGCCATTTTCTAGTTATATAATGTATAAATATTATTTTTCAACTGGAAATTTAACTATAACTTTCTTTAAGTATTGTTGGATAAGTATTGTATCAAATAAATCTACTTTTTTATCACCATTAACATCTGCATTTTTAGTGTTAATTTTAACATCTACACCTGCAACGTATTCTTTAATAGTAAGTAAATCCTTAACATTTACTTTTCCATCTTCATTAACATCCCCATATAATATATTTATAGGTTTAACATATCCCGAATCTTCAAATGCCTTTAATACTGATTCATAAGCTGGTTTTTGATTTGAATAATCAGAATATAATAATGGTTTACCTTCAGAACGCCAAGAATCTTCATCAGTTAATCCCCAGAAAATAAGGGCTGTGATATTTCCACCTGCTTTTTTTGCATCCATTATTACTTTTAATAAGTTGTAATAATAAGTTGATTGTTCAGATTGTGATGTACATGTAACATCAAGTTCTGTAATTTGAACTTCGAATCCAGCATTTAAGAATGAAGTCAATGCTTTCTTATATAAATCTGCTGAAGGATAGTTAGTAGCTAAATGTGATTGCATACCAACACCAGCACAAACTTTTTTATCTGAATTAACAAAGTTAATAAGTTTAATTAAATCATCTATCTCTTCGTAAGTATTATAATCGTTATAGAATAATTTAACTTTATCATTTAACTTGAACTTTTCAAGTGTTTCATAAGCAAACTTAAATGCATCTTTAACATAACTTGGGCTTGTTCCTAGGTGTTGACCATAAATTTTTTGCCATCCAGAAATTTGTTGTTGATTACTTTCTGCATGTAAATATTCATTCACAACATCCCAAGCATATACTACACTTCCATAAGGACTATTATATACATGTTCCATAACTGTTTTAACATAGAATTCTAATCTTTCATTCATTACATCTTTACTAACTAAGCTTCCATTAGGTGAATAATTTTCTTTAAAGAAATTTTCTGGAGTTTGTTGATGCCATACAAGAGTGTGTCCTCTCATTGTCATACCCTTATCATAGCAAGTCTTCATCATATTATCTACTGTTGTGAAGTTTAAAACTGGAACTGTAGCTTCTTTATAACCAGCTGGTATATTGTATCCCAGTTTCTTAGCTTCTGAAACAGTAATAGTGTTCCCTGAATTATCTATAATTGCATCAGGCTTCATTTCATTTCCAGGAGTCACACTATTATGTTCTTCCTTAGTATAATCCATAATAGTAGGATTAGCTATTTTAGCTGCAACTAATGCTGCTCCTACAGTATCAAAAGCTTGTCCATAAGTTGTTAATAAATTTCTGTTTGGATTTATAGGATCTTTTTCTATTAATGATCCCATTCTAAATTTTACACTGCTTACAGTTGCAGAAAAGTTATATTCCTCCATTGACATTATTGCAATACAATTAACCTTTGCAACTGAATCTGGTGTAAAAGTACAATCTCCGCTACCATTAAAATCATAATGACTAGCTACTTCGTTTCCTTCAGTATCATATAACTTAAAAGCTATTTTTCCACCTGTACTGCTTGCGTTAAAAGTTACACTTTTACATTGACTCATATCTAATGTTTCAGGTATATTATATCTTATTTCGTTGTACTTCCCTTCATAAGATATATTTAATTTTCCATTTGAAACTGAATAGTTTAATCCATAAGATGTGTTATAAGTCATATCTGAAAAGTTATATGTCTTATAAGTGTCTGCTGCTTGAGCTGAAAAATTACCTGTTACTAACATTGCTACAGATAATATCAATGATAATACTAAACTTGTTAATTTTCTCATTTAAATTCCCCCTATATTTGTTTTGTAAATAAAAAAGCGGCTTCTCTACACTTCTCTTTTAATTTTTCTTCTACAAGCACCCCCTCAGCCTACCTAATTTAAGTAATAATCAACCTTCGCTTATATTATATCTTTTGTAAATTACAATATATATATCTTATCGTAAAATATACTACATTTACTCTTAACATAGTTACTTTCTTATTTAATACAAACTACGACATAAAATTCTATAAAGGGGCTGTAAAAAAAGTCCTAAAAATTAAACAACCATACCAGATTAACAATTGGTATGGTTGTTTTTATATATATTTGTATTTTTTTACTTTCTATTTTTAAAAATGGGTGCACTTAATAAACATCTCGTTATAGACT
>SVCL01000168.1 GCA_015058405.1 Clostridium sp. | reverse complement strand
TGTTCAACAAATATGGAATGGTTCTTATAATTTAAAAAACAAAATTTAAATACATCTCATGTTAATGTTCAACAATGAGTAAATTATTTATATTAAGTGTACAAGGACAATTTAAATACATCTCATGTTAATGTTCAACTTACTTAAAAGCTCTTGGTAACAATAAAGATGTTACATTTAAATACATCTCATGTTAATGTTCAACAAGATTACATCTCTTCCTACAGGCTTACAAACTTCATTTAAATACATCTCATGTTAATGTTCAACAGAACTAGAAGAACTAGAATTAATGGAAGGAGTAGTATTTAAATACATCTCATGTTAATGTTCAACTCCAAAGGTTATATTTAAATAATCAGCATTTATAGAATTTAAATACATCTCATGTTAATGTTCAACCTGTACTTGCTCCTTGCAATTCAACTTTTAAAAGTATTTAAATACATCTCATGTTAATGTTCAACAAGCATGACCACACATTAAACTTAAATTATTACTATTTAAATACATCTCATGTTAATGTTCAACGTGCTCATGAATTGGGGCATGCTTTATTTCATACATTTAAATACATCTCATGTTAATGTTCAACATATTAAGTTAATATTAAGTTAATAAGTTTTGTGGTATTTAAATACATCTCATGTTAATGTTCAACGCAAAAGTAAGGACTTTATCGATTGTTTTATCCATTTATTTAAATACATCTCATGTTAATGTTCAACGCCTGTAGGGTATTATCATTTCTTTACTAAAAACCCATTTAAATACATCTCATGTTAATGTTCAACGGAACATTAAGGAAGTATGTTTTCCAGACTGCTAAATTTAAATACATCTCATGTTAATGTTCAACCTATAAGTTGTTTAGATGGATCTATATTCAATTTATTTAAATACATCTCATGTTAATGTTCAACAAAGTAGATATTAAATTTGTAAAGGAGGAAAAATAAATTTAAATACATCTCATGTTAATGTTCAACTGGTAAAGCATTTCAAGGAATAACTGATTCAGTTAATTTAAATACATCTCATGTTAATGTTCAACTAAATCCTAGTTTATTACTAGGTAGAAAGAAGGAATATTTAAATACATCTCATGTTAATGTTCAACATTGTAGTAATTATTATCATAGTCACTAAAATCGTGATTTAAATACATCTCATGTTAATGTTCAACAGGAATATCCCTACATGAATTATTAGTTTTAGGAGTATTTAAATACATCTCATGTTAATGTTCAACGTTTTAACTAAAGACAAAGAAGTAATAGAAAAGTTATTTAAATACATCTCATGTTAATGTTCAACTTTAAATCATCCTTTCAAAAATATTATATGTTATCATTTAAATACATCTCATGTTAATGTTCAACAAATCCAGTATTTTCATCAACGAACCCAAAAACTGATTTAAATACATCTCATGTTAATGTTCAACTTTGTATTATTTGTAATTGATGTATTGCTATCTACTATTTAAATACATCTCATGTTAATGTTCAACAAACAGAATTAAGCCCATTTCCTGCTTCTTGTCCCTATTTAAATACATCTCATGTTAATGTTCAACCAATATAGGGGGGGATGGTTTACATTTTGTGGTTAATTTAAATACATCTCATGTTAATGTTCAACTACTGGTGTTCCAAACTTCACACCTATTTGGAGGTATTTAAATACATCTCATGTTAATGTTCAACCCTTGAAAAATAGCCATTCTCTTTTTTATTATATCTCTTTTGAAGCAAGATATAAACACATTTCTAAAACTTTTTTCCAACCGAACAGTTCAAATTCTTCTAGAAATAAAAAAATACATCTTAGCCATTGATATTACTTAACTAAGACGTATTAAATAAAAAAATCAGTTGGAAAAATAATTATGAAATTTTTCCTTAAATAATAAGATTCTCTCCTGTTTCATGAACTGCTGCTCCTAATATTTCCTCACCATATACATTATCATTTATTAACTTAATAATACATACGAAATCTTCCTTTTGGTTTAGTACCTTTTTTAAGTCCTTCTTAAAACTAATTAGTTTTGAAGGTGACATTTCTCCTCTAAAAACAGATTTTTGAAAATGCGATAGATACTTCTTACAAACTTTAAATACTTTTTGTACTCGTTTTTCGCCTACATCATAAAATACAAAAGCATAATTATAATTTAAATTGTTACTCATATAACTAAATTCCTTCCTTAGATTTGAAAGGAATAAACTCGCTACCTTCCATAATAAATTTTATTAGCTTATAACAATCTAACTTTATGGCAGTTCTATAACTGACTTTTCTCTTAAGTTTTGGATGAGAAAATACAGATTCCATTCTTTCTTCAAAAGCTTCTATAAATATCTTTTTTCCTTCATCATTTAAGAGACAGTAATTCACCTTTCTATCAAAGTGCTTTTCCACCTGTAACTTCTTCCTATTTACAAGTTCGAAAATAGTTTTAAATACTATTACAGGTTTAAAAACTTCACTTATATCAAGACTTAAGGAAAATCTTCCATCTGATGGTTCATGAAGAAAACTAATTCGTTGATCAATATGAGTTCTATATATTGCGGATATAGTTTTTGTATATAATAATGTATTTCCAAAAGATATAAGAGCATTAATAGGATTATCTGGTGGTCTTTTAACTCTCTTATTCATCACAAAATCTTTAGGAAGAAAATATTTAAAATCTTCATAAAATCTAAGCCATACCTCGCCTTCAACTGCCATGATTTCAGGAATGTTAGCTGCTTTGTTTAATCTTTCCTTAAACACTTCATTTATCCAGTCAATAGTTTCTTTAACTTCTTTTTTACCATGTCTGTAATAATGATAAAGTATATCTTCAATATTTAGACCTATTCCATTAACAATCGCCTTTGCTATAACTAATCTTTTTTCATTAAAAGTCTTAACTTGATTAACTAGAAGTTTTCCACTATTATACTGATTCCTAGGATAAAAAGTTCCACTATAATTTCCAAAGTAATTAAAGAAATGTACCACTATATTATTAGAACTCAAAAAATCTAATAATTTAGAATTAATACTAACTTCATTTAAACAATATATTTCCTTGGTATTTTCAATTGGTATATAAACATTTTTTTGATCTTTTCTAAAGCAAAGAGAATTATCCTTCCTTGTAAGTTCCCCCATAGATGTAATATATCTAGTACTTCCCAAAAAATCATCTCCTATATATAGCAATATTCATAATAAGAACATTTCTTACACTTTGGTTCATTTATACATTCTGGTACTTTTTCTATATTAATTAGTTTTAGTATACTATCTTCTATTTCTTTAAGTTTTTCTTCAAGTTCAGGGGTAAGTTCATAATACATGACTTTATTATCCTTTTTATTTTTCTCAACGAACTGTAACTTTCCTTTTCGTAGTATCCCCTTATCCTTAAGTACTTTTAGATAAAATAGCAATTGCCACTTTCCTGCTTCTGGATCAGCATCTGACTTTTTAACTTCAGTAACATATTCTTTAGTTAATTTATCAATCTTTATATTATCTATAGAAATTTCACTATTTTTATTTGATTCACTTTTCTCTTCATGAATTGCTTTTCCTATTTTAACAAGCTCACTATTATCCTCAAGATTTAATCTATTTCCATGAAGATAACATTGACGTTTGCAATGAAAATAATAATTTATTAAAGTTCCATTTATCTTCATAATTTAGCTCCTTTATAATATAAAAGTTTGAGCTCCTTGAATAAGTCTTTCTTTATCAAGTTTGAATTCATCAAAGAACTCCTCGCCATCATCTATATAAATAAGCTCCCCTATTTTATCGTTATAACATAAGTTCTCATTTTTCTTTATTTTATATATAAAATAACTCATAATACTTTTAATTTCTGATAATCTGATTTGTTTTTCAGCATAATCAATGTTACTCTTTAAAACTTTCTTATAATCTTCCCAAACATCTCCTCCATTAATAACCTTTCCATTATCCTCAATAACTCTATTTAAGAAAACAGACATTTCATAATTATCATCATCAATAAGTTGCATTCTTTCCTTAACACCAATAAAATTTAATCTTCCAACTTTGTTAATAAAGAAATCATCAAGATTAGTATCGCTTAAGCTATCATTATAATTTCTTTTTAAAATATCCAACACTAAGTCATAATAATTTTTAAAATCCTTGGATATTAAAATATCTTTTATCCCATTATTCATTAAAGTTAATGATTTATCTATCCTTATGTCATTTTTATAAATTTTATCTTCTTCATCCATAGAAAAGAAATATACTTTACCAGATTTTTTGCAAGATCTATTTATTCTTCCCATAAACTGTTCTTCACTATCTAGCTTTGAGATATCTTTGTAACCAATATCCATATCAATATCTACTCCTGCTTCAATTACTTGAGTAGCAACTAGTACTATGCCCTTCTTATTAACTTCTGGACTATTTAATTTGTCTAGTATTCTTTTTCTTTCAAGTACATTATCATCTCCAGACATTAACTCACAAATGGCCACTTTATCTTTTATTTCATTATAAAATTTATAAGCGCTTTTTTTAGTTATAAACTCAACTAGTATTTTTTTATTTGAATATGATTGCTTAATTACATGTAATAATAATTCTTCATATGTATCCTGTACTTCTAGTAAGTCATAATTAACCTGAACTCTATCTTTAAAAATAGGATTTGAAAAATATTTTTCTCTATCTTTTATTAAATCAACACAAGAACTTTCATAATTTATTAAAGATTTTAATTCTGGTAAAGTAGCAGACATTATTATTACTTTCATATTTAAAATCTTACAATATTCACTTAAAAAAGTTATTATCTCACTCCAAATAGTATTCTTGTAGCTTTGAATTTCGTCTAAAACTATTACTGAACCTGCTAGCGAATAAAAGGCAAAATTTGATTCTTTAGTATTTCCAAACAAAGTATCAAAAAGACTTACATGTGTTGTTAAAATCATAGGATAATTTAAAAACTGCCTATCTAAAAGAGATTCTTCTGCACTTTCATCTTCATTATTTCCCTTTCTTTTAATAGGATAAATAGAGTTAATTACTGCTATTTTATTATAGATTTCTGTACTTTTGCCAAATATTTTTGTGAGGCAGGATAAGTTTTGCTCTACTAGCGTATTAAAAGGATACACGTAGAAAATTTTCTTTAAGGTATTATTAGTTTTCATTAATGTAAAACTTAAATTTAAAGCAGTATTACTTTTACCACTTCCTGTAGGAGCTTCTAGAAAAAATATATCTTTTTCTTTAGCTGCTATGAGTTCTTTTTCTGCATCTAAAAACATTTCACTTCTTAATACATTAATATCTTTTTCTTTAAGGAGATTTTCTTTATCAATTCTATTTTCTTCGTAGTTTCTAATGGACTTATATAAATCTGTGTCTTTGTAGATATTATAAAACTCATCTTCTTGAATATCGCCAAAACTTTCTATTTTTATACCATTCATAAACTCAGAAGTTCCATAATAATCTGAAGCTACAAGTAAAGAAGAAACTAATTTTCCATATATATAAAGGTGTATTGATGAAAGTTTATCTATACTTTTTAAATATTTTTCAGTATAACCAGTTCTCTTTTCTAGTTTTTTAGAAGATGTAGAAAAACCTTTTATATACACTTCCCTGTACTTCTCGTTAAATAAGTTTGCAACGTTAAAGCCATTACCATCTTCCATAAAACTATCTAAATATGTAAAGAAATCAAGTAAATCACCATGATGTTTTGAAATAATATAGCCGTTTATAAAAAGTATGGTTCTTAGGAATTTCATTTCACTTTTATTTTCAATTGATATTACTTTATCTATAAAATAATCAATATATAATACAGATGAGATTAGAGAATGATCAGAGCCAAACATCGAAAAGCCATTTTCTTTTAATATATTTTTATTATCCATTTTTCTTGTTTGAAAATAAGGATTTATCTTTCCTACATCATGAAATATAGAAACATTTAGAAGTAGCTTTCTGAATAACTTTATGGTATCTTCTGAAAAATCTTTTAAAAGATTTCTTTCTATATTTAAGAATACACCTTCTAGACATTTCTCCTTGAATATTTTTTTGAAGTAATAAGAAACTCTTTCTACATGCTCCTTTAATGTTTCTTTTTCATTTCCATTTAAATGAGCATAATATTCATAATTACTATTTAAAAGTTTATTTACATCTATTTCTTCTAAAAAATTAAAATACATACCTTTCCTCCTAAAAAGGGCTACCTACATTATATAGATAGCCTCTGTCTTTAATAAAACACTATATTTTTTTCATCTATGTTATAGACTTCAATATCTTGTGCATTAATTTTCATGTTAGTGCATACAAATTTTTTTAATTCATATAAACTTGTATTTTCATTTAATTTAACTGGAAGATATTCTTCATATTTAAAATAATCTTCTTCTTCGTCCTCTTCTTCTTCATCAAAAAGTATACTAATATCATCTTTTAAAACAAGAGAAGATATTTTAGAAACTTCATCTATAGACTTTACTTCTTTAATAATCTGTCCATCTATAATATCCGCAGGATGATCATTTTTTCCAAGGTAAGGATTAAATACAGTAACATTATTTAATATTGAATCTGCTATCTTTTGGCTTTCATCATTGTCTAACATAAGGTATACGTCCCATGCTGGATTTTCAAGCCACTGTTCTTTTACTATAAGATTCCCTCCTACTTCTTTAGAAGCATAACCTACAGAGTTATTAAAAGATTGAATTTTCTTAGAGATAAAACCATTTTTATTTAATGGAACAATAGAAATTTTTATATTTTTAAGTTTTTCATAATATTCAGGAAAAGAAACTGATTTATTCTTATTTATCTCAGCTTTTAATTTAGCTTCATTATATCCACCATATCCAAGAAGTGCGCCAAATATTCCAAGTAAAGCACAT
The DNA here is from genome assembly GCA_015058405.1 of Clostridium sp. GTDB lineage: Bacteria > Bacillota > Clostridia > Clostridiales > Clostridiaceae > Clostridium. Next base: position 4,150 of record SVCL01000168.1, on the reverse strand, counting down.
TTATGAATATTTCCATAGGTAAAATAAAGATAAGTATTAACATCTGGCTTTTTAAAAAAAGCTTTTTTTCCTTTAAGGGTAAACTTTAATATATCCATGGTTTACACCTCTTTAGAATTGAAAATATCAAATATCTTTACATTCTTTATATTACACTTTAAATCAGTAGTATAAGGATTATAATAAACCTCCACATTTTTAATCTTAGAGCTTAAAGAATTAATAAGTTCATCACAATTAACTTCAATCAAATTCTTATCATCTCTTTTTGTGAATACAATGTATTCTGAAAGATTAGGAAGATATAAGTCCTTATCTCCTTCTACAAATAAAGCAAATTTATTTTCACAACCTTCCTTTGAATTAGTGGCAAAAGCTGTAGCTGAAACTAGAGAAGCTGCTTTAAACTTCTTATAATCTTCTTCAGTATATCCGTCTGTTACTCCAAGTTCCACAAATTCTTTGTAAGCTAATGGATTTATAGTAAAGGGATAGAAATAATGAGCTTCACTACTAACAATTTTAGTTCCTAATGTGGAGTTTTTTGCTTCCTCTTCCTTCTTTTCGTCACTTGAACCATCTCTAAAAGGTGATAAAATCTGTTGTTCTTCTGATGTTGTATATTCATATTTATTAAATCCTTGTCCTATCTGAACAGCACCAGTTATAGAAAAGTTCTTACCTGCTTCAGCAAAAGTTGCACCAAAGTTTTTTACATCTATAGCTTTAAACAAGTTAATTAAAACTTCCTTTGTATCCTTAACAGCTTTTAAATCCTCTACATCAAAAAGTTGTTCATATCTCTCCTTAAGAGATCTAGGTACTAGAGAAACTTCACCCTTCTTATTTTTATCAGAAAGTTTCATAGATTTAATATATAGAACCTTTTCGCCATTATTTTCCCACATTTTTTTTATAGGATATTTAAAAGCCTTATCACTTCCAAAAACCTCTCCTGTAGAAATGGTCTTTGGATAGCCTGTAAAATCTGCATTCCAATTTGCCATTATTGAAGAAACACCTAATACACCATAAATTCTATTATTCATCATTTTACTTATCCTCCTTATTAAAAATAAGATTACTACTTAAAAATCCTGCAATTATCATGTCCTCATTAACCTTACCATCTGGTTCATATCCTGTAACAAGTACATAATAATTTTTAAATCTTTTATTATTGCAAGTTGGATCGTAAGTATATTTCTTATAAAGCTTTCTTAAATTTTCTTTTAAAACCTCATTAGTTTTTGCATTTATAAAAGGTGCAGCCAAAGAAAGAGGCTTATTTTTACCCTTATATTTACTTAATAAATATGAAACTATTTGACCTACAGAAAAGTAATACTCTTCATCATTTTCTATACCTATATAATTATCAGCATTAATTTTTTCTTTAACTGAATTTATAGTTTTATTTAAAATTTCTGCCACATCAATTCCTCCTTTATATTCAATAATAGAAAGTCTTAAGTTAAATTTGTGAGAAGCACTTACAAAGAAACCATTGAAAATTGCTCCTTTAACCAAACTTAAAGATACCTTATCTAATATTTCAAAAACATTATTATTTACACCTTTAAAAATAAAGTTAAAAATACTATTTCTACTTAATAACAAATTACTTTTTAAACAGCTATCAGAAATATTTAAATCTTTTCCTTCAGTAAAATAGTTATTGATAAGACATTTTCCAAAGAATACTTCATTAAGTACTGCTTGAAAGTCCTTAACTGAAATGATTTTTCTATAATTTTGTTCAGATACATTCTTATCTTCAAGATTAAGGTTAATATAGTTTTTCAAATTAAATTCTTTTTTAAGATTTACTTTAAAACCATTTATATAATCACATTCATGAATTTCAGCTTCATTTTTCCCTTTAAGCAAATAAAGAAATACTCCTTCACAATCTCTTTTGGGAAGTTCTCCTTTTTTATATCCATGAATTTTTTGTTCATCATTATTGATTATTACATTACATTTACCTGAAGATACAAGGTTCATTAAATAATCAAAAAACTTTTTTTGAATAAGCACTTCTTCATTGTCTAGGACATAAGGGAGATTCATTCCCCTACTTTTATTATCTAGATAAGGCTTTTTTGAATTCATTCCCATATTATCATTAGGTAGCCCCAATATTTTATTTCCAATGTTAAAGTTATAATCATTGCTGTTATAGATATTAGGAATAAAATACCTAATACCTTCTCTTTTATAGTCATTTAGAGGATAATCAAAAAATATTTTTAAATAATCTTTACCTTCTATTAATGAATTATCTAAATTAAAGATATTATCCACAATCCATTTTTTTATTTTCTCTAAAACAACAATATTTACAGGACCGATTTCTTTTTCTATATTTAGGTATACATCTTTACCCTTATTTTTTTCATACTTTTTCTTAGGATTACTTAATAAGCTATAATAATTATCTATAATTTCGTTTGTTAATTTTCCATTAGTAAGGCTTTCTTTTTTTATAAAGAATGAAAGATAATTATTGCTATGGATAACCTTCTTTCCATCAATAGGTTTATTCATATCAATTAACTTACTATTATAATCTAGCTGACAAAAAGTAATATAATTTTTAGTGCTTTTCCCTTGAATTTCACCTGTTTTCTTAATATTTTTTATGTTAACACTATCTACTATTTCAAAACTATCATCTTTAGGTGATACCAATATATATGTTCCGTCAGCAGGTATATAAGTATCAGCTACAAGTTTTTCACGTTCATTTTCGGGAATACTTTTAAATACTTCAATACATTGCTTAAGCATTTATTTTAACCTCCTTTAGAACCACTTATAATTTACAAATCCATTCCCTCGTGCATTCATTTCTGACAAGCCAACCCCTAAAGCAAGATAAGCTAGCTCTTGAGCTATTTCATCATCAGAAATATTTATAGAAATTTTATCTCCTAGCAGCTTGATGTTTTTGTATTTAATTCCTATAGGTTTATGATTAATAAATTTAATTCCGGTATATAAATCAAAGTTTTCATTAATTTTAGTATTAGTTTCAGAATTATACTTTTTGATTAAGTTTTCTTTTAATCTTCTTTCAAAGTCTTCTAATGAAATTTTATTTTTCCAATAGCCTTCTTCTGTTTTTATTATTATTGGAGTTATGGAATATAACTTTTCTATTGGCTTTTTAGGAATTATCTTTATATCACTAACAAGTGCTTTAAAATTTTTATCAAAGCAATTTACAAGCTTGGTATTAAAAAACTCTGCAAGATATTTATTTATAGTTCTGATTCTTAAAGTATATATTTTATCTTTTTTGTATACCTTATCTTTTTCTAAAGGATAAGGCAAATCAAAACAATAATTTTTAAATGTATTCTTGTTATGGAATCCTATTAGCATAGTATCTTTTCCAAAGGCTGTATCTATAAATGAGCCTATATTGCTTTGTATTTCTTCTAGTTTGATATTTTGCATTAAATAAAGTTTGAGCTTAACTTCAAAAACTTTCATATCACCCCTCCTTTTCTATATATTGTATATAAATACTATCTTTTTGTAAATAATATACATATAAAATCATATCTAGATATATTTAATCTAATTTAATAGATTATTAAGATTAATATATAATAAATTTAAAAACAACGTTCGTTAACGTTAATCTTTTTAAATTTTTGACAAATAAAGAATTTCTTATTCATCATTTTTAAATTTATTTCAAAAAAATATCCAGGCATAAAAGTGCTTAGATATTTTAAGTATTTAGTATTATTCATTTATTGGGGAGAATTAAATACATCTCATGTTAATGTTTACCGCATGGTGTAAAACTGCTTTATTTTTATATAAATTAATTTAAATACATCTCATGTTAATGTTTACCTATTCGCAATTAGGAATAGTATTATAGATAACATAAATTTAAATACATCTCATGTTAATGTTTACCCATTGTAAAATAGCCATTCCATAATTATTATACATCTTTTAAATCAAGATGTACAGTCATTTCATAATATTGATAGTGTCAAGTTACTTTCGGAAAATAAAAAAAATATTTTTCCGTATGTATAGTTAAAGTCCTCTAACAGCTTTTAAATATCTGCTGCAAGGATTCACTTTACCTGTATTTAATATTATTAAATTATCTAATTTCCCT
>SVCL01000167.1 GCA_015058405.1 Clostridium sp. | reverse complement strand
TTTAATACTCATTAACTCCAATTTACCTACTCCATTTTTAATATCTTTTGTTACACCAGTCCCTAAATAAGGAGCTTCATTTAAAAATGTATGTTGAGAATCTAAACCTAACACATCTTGGACAGCTTTAATATCATCTATGCTAGTTCCACCATAACTTCTTGTCACTAAATTTTCAGTATCAATAGATGTATACCTCATAACATACATTTTATCTGCTTCATCAAAAGGATTGCCATTATAGTTTAATCCTAGTTTATTATAATAATCACTAAAAGTATAACAATCTTGCATATCTTGTGCTCTTGTTAAACAATTTCCTACTGTATCACCAAATTGACCATTTTCAATACAGTTTTTATATGTGGACTCAGGAATTACCTTAGACATTAACACATCATTTGTTGGATCTTTTACTGAACTATTAATTGAATATATTCTCTCGATAATATTTTCATTACTACCTTTAACTTCAGGAATTTCAATTCCCTTTCCACCACCAATAAGTCTAGTTGGTCCTCCAAAAAATAATGAACCAGCAACACCTCCTATAAGGCCAGACCATGCTCCTTTTATTGCTCCTTCTTCTCCTCCTAAGGTACTTGCTAAAAATCCATTTGTTCCTCCAGTAGTTGCTCATTTTTCCTATTCCATTTAGTTTTCTTAATATGTCATTTAGTTCTCTTCTTGAACTATTTTAATGATACATACATTTTCATTTTTTTCCATGTAATTATATCACCAAAACCAGTAACCATTATTGGAATAGCTATATTTGCTCTAAAATCTGACATATCTACAACGTATTTATACTCCTCTGGTCTAATTTCTTTTCCTGATTTTATTGCATCATCTAATGCTGGTACATTAAACAACTCAAACATATCTTTACAGGATATCTTATATCACTACAACCTAAGTTTTTCACTAACCTCAATATTTATATCTTAAAATAAAAAGACAATACTTCTTATTTTAGAAACATTGACTATTTTTTTAGTTTAATATTAACTTATTACTTTACTAACCCATTATTCTTTAATCTATCAAATATAATCTTGTCAGCTTTCATTCTATTATATAATTCTTCACATGCATCACTTTCATTATTAAATATCTTAACATCTGATTCATTACTTCTTTCAAAATAAAATACAAACCATTTATCTTCTCGTTTTTCTATGCAAGTTTTTTGTTCCTTTGTATATTGAGGACCATACAAATAATACCACGAATATGGTATTCCTTCTTTTTCTAATACTTCATCTAATTCATTAATATTCATATACGTATTCTCCTTATTTAAATACTTCTCTAATAAATCCATTATCAAGATAATACTTTAATGATTCTGGTAGAACATATTGCACTCCACCTCCGCTTTGTCCAAAAGCTGCAGCAATTTCTCCATACTCAACACCTGGAATTGGTTTTAATATTTCATATTGATGATATGCATTAGAATTTTTCAAATACGGTAGTGCTCTTTGTTCATACGTTACTGCTGGATACTTTGGTGATACATAGTTGCCTGTCTCTCTTCCAAACCTATCTATTATCTCTCCTACTTCTAAAGATTTTATCGGCCTATTTCCTTTTTTTAATTCTAAAATAAATCCATCATTAGCTGGCCATTTTATCCAACCACTTGTTTCATCTAAAAAATCTATACTAGCTGGAACTAATGTATCTATTTTAGAACCATCTTTTAATGCCTTCTCAACTATTGCCTTTTTTAAACTTATATTTTCAACTGTATTACTTGTTCCTTTATCTATACTTTTAATATCAGCAGCTTTCCTTACCCCCTTGGGGCAGAGTCTGTCTTTTTATTTTTGTGGTAAGCCCTTAGTATTTTCAAGCCTTACCACTATTTTATCACGCTACTTTATCAATTTCCATAACTGGTAAAATGTATTCAGTTTTATTCTTCATCATTCCGTAGATGATGTTGTTAAGTCTTCTCATTCCACACACTAATGCTTGTATCTTAGTTTTACCTTCTGAAATCTTTTTCTTGTAGTACTCTAGGAAAACTGGATTTCTAGGAGTTCCTTTCCTTGATACTTGAACCTGTTGAACCGCTAGGAAGTAAAACACTCCGTAAAGTTCTCTGTTACCTTCCATGAAGGAAAGTGGGGAATTAACTTCCTTTACTACTATTCCTCTTTCAATTAGAAATACTGCTAGACTTCTACCATATCCATGTACATCTTCAAGTACATATACTGGTGTTAAATTACTAGCATGTTTTTTACCTTATTCACTAGTTTTGTGAAATCAGAAGGCTTATTTTCAATTGTTATTGAATCTATCTTCTCATCCCAGCAATCTATTATTACAGCGGTATGGGTATCTTTATGTAGGTCTAATCCAACATATATATGATTTTGCTTTTTATGCATATCTACTCACTCCTATTCATCATTCATGCAGGAACGCAGGCAACCTCAGTTTGAAGCATTCAATCAATTCTTCTTGAAGAATTATTGTGCATGGGGGCGAAAGCCAATCCGTTCTTGTTCTGCTAGAAGTAATGATGTAGCTTTCAATGAAATCATTATTGAATCTTCTACTTTGAGATATCCCACTCCCGCATTAGTTACTATTTCTTTTAGATTTAGTATAGCTTGTATCTTCTGAAATCTCATTCTCTGAAAATCTTCATTTAAGGAAATTAGCACTAGCCCTAGATTTCCTAGACTAGTCCACCTTCTGCAATTTCCAGTTAAGGACTTCCTTTAGTGAAAACTCTCTATTTATTAGATTTTCCATTAGTTTTTAGTATCTATCTCTCAATTCCTCCTTTATTCTTAAAGTTTCATTTTTTTATTTATTATCATATTTCCAATTTTTCAATGACATCTATTTCAACTGAAAATATCGTCATTATTGACATGACGATATTACTGTTACAACGATATTTACGGGCTATTTATGGACTCTTTTCAGGGCGGTTTTATTTTCTTGTAACCCTTGATTTTCCTTACTTAGGGCGTATGGGCGTATTACTTAGTAAATTTTATTTTTCATTTATTATTTATTTAATTTTTATTATATTTTTATTGAATGAATCTGTCCTTATGCCCAATTCATTTATTTATCTATGTTCTATTGAAATTATATCTGCCCATTCTTTGCCCAATTATGCCCTACTTGAACCTATTAGGTAGATTACTCCACAATGTAGCTGATGCTATACCGCTAGAGCTTGCTACTTCTTCAACTGCTCCAACTGATGACATTCCACTTAGTATTAGTAGTATTATTCTTGCAATTAGTATTGCTATTTCCATCTTTTCTGTACCTCCTATATTTTATATTCCCTCAGAAAATCCTCATTTTCTGTGCCAAGTTTACCGATTTTATGGTATAGAGTTATACCGAAGGAATCTCCTAGAACAAAGGTTGTTTTCATTATCTCAACATTACCTATTACAATTACTTCTGTGAACTCTGGTATTGATGTTATCTTCTTTGATTGCTTGTCTATTATGTTATATCTATTTAGAACTTCTATTGAATCA
>SVCL01000166.1 GCA_015058405.1 Clostridium sp. | reverse complement strand
TGGTGAATCTTATAGAATGAAAGAAACAAAACAATGGTTAAAAGAGAGTGAAAAGCAAACTTGCTAAATTCCATTTTTACCATATGCTGATGGCTGACTTTTTAATGCTTTTTTGGTTCCAAGTTGATGTATAAAATACAGCATCTTCAAAATTAACTTTAGTATAACTAATTGAATTATTATATTCATTTTTTATGTTGTTTAGCATTCTTTTGTTTTTTGATAATACATCTATTATTACAATAGTAACAATCATTATAAATAACAATAAATAAGCTGTTGATCTCATTTTATCCTCCTTAAGTATGGTCTTTTAGATAATTTAGTTTAATAATAAGTATCTTTTGTATAATATACCATTATTTGATTAAATTTAAAATATAAAACTTTAAAAAGTTATTGGTCAAAGGGGATATATTGAACTTGGATTTTCAGATGTTGTAGACGGAACAGTTTATACAATATTGGTTAGGCTTGAGAAAAATAAATTAGTAGAAGTTACAAAAAAGAAGTTTGATATGGGGTCACCCCGAAAGTTTTATACTCTAAATGGTGCAGGATATCAAAGATTCATAAACTTATGTAGACACTTATTAATAATATGTTAATTAAGAAACACTATAATGCTTTTACTAATAATTTAATAGGAGAATTTATCCCTCTTTAAGAATAATATAATAGTAAGAATAAATACAAACAATATGTGGACAACTTATCAAAAGAGAATAAAGAGGGGTATCAAAATGAAAAGGGTAATACTATTAATTATATCAATAATGGTTTTATTTGGAATGTTATTAGGACAAGATGTTAAAGCATATAGAAAAGAATATAATCCAAAAACAATAGCAGCTAATTATACCGAAGAGGCAAATATTAAAAGAATATTACAAGGATATTTTGAAAATAGATGGAATGAAGAAAAAGAAGGAAGAATCATTGAAAATAAATATATTATGCCAGATAGTTTGCAAATGAGCTATGCCAACCTAAAGTCAAAACTCAATCATAAATGGTGCAAAGAAATTAAAGAAGGAATAGAATGGTTTAATGTTGATGTTGATATAAACTCAATAAATACCGTAGATGATTTATTAGAAGTAGACGTTAATAACAAGTCAACATTTCTATATAAAGGTGAAGAGAAGACAAGCAGTTTAAATGAGCATCATATTGTATACCTTAATAATAAAAATGGTAACATGCTAGTTGAAAGGGATATTTATAATGATTTATTATCAGATGACTACGATATAGCAACTGTAAAAGACTATTGTTCAACTAAAGAAGTGTTTGAAGAATATATAAATCAAAAAATAAAAGAAATAATTTCAAACTTAGAAACAGCAGATGATGATATAGAAAAATATAAAGAAGATATGCAAATTTATATAGAAGAGAAAAAACCTAAACATTTATGTTCTAGCTATGATGGATCAGAAGCTGCATCTTGGGCACGTAGCCATGTTGATGATAGTGAAGAATTTGATGGTCAAGATTGTACTAATTTTGTATCTAGAGCTTTATATGCAGGGGGACTTCCAACTGATGGAACATGGTACTATCATAGTAATGCTTGGATTAGAGTGATTGAATTAAGAAGCTGGCTATTAGAAAAGGGATATGCTTATGAGGTAAATGGCGTAGCTTATGGAAAAAAGGGAGATGTAATTCAATTTTATAATAAGTCAAAATGTCAATGGAGTCATTCAGTTATAATAACTTATGTAAATGATAGGTACGGAAATATTTATGTTACAGCTCATACTAATAAAGCTGATAATGTATCCATTAGAAATTACTATCCATCTTCTAGATATTCCAATGCAAGGACTTTAAGGCTATCATGAATATATTAAGTAATAATTGAAAAAGGAATGTGGCAGGGCTGTATCAAAAGCTTAAATAAATGATGTTATAGCAAAAAAATATAAAATAATTAGTCTATATGCAGCTAATTATTTTATATTTTTTGATATCATAACATCTTTAGTGTTTAAGTACTCCTTTTGATAAAGCACCATTTAATAAGAAACATCGGTAATAAAATATTTATTTTTATATTTTTCTATAGTTAATATATATCCTTTCCCTATAACCCAATTATCTTCTCCAACAGTACCAGCTCCAGCAATCCATACCTTACATTCATCAGTACATTGAATATCATAACCAACAATGGCAATAAACTTATTTTTATTCTCATCCACGATTTTAATATCATTTATTCTGTAATTCTTAAATGTTTGGACTGCTTTTCTATTTGATGATTCATCTACTACATTACCAAAGTATTCAAACTTAATTCCACCAGATTCTATGTGTTCTTTACATAAGTCTTTAGCTATGCGCTTTTTCTCATCTTCACTAATGTTTTCAACAGAATATAATTCTTCTACATCTTCATCTGATACATTTGATTTTGTTGTGTTTTCCTCTTTATTGGTTGATTTTAAATTAACTATTAGAAATATGTTTAAAACAATGCTAATAAATAAAAAAATATATAATCCTTTTTTAATCATAAAATAGTCCTTTCTTTTAGATAAAATACTTTAAATATAGTTTATAAATGATTTGGTACAGATAACAATATCTCTACTAAATATAATAAACAATAAATCCCTATAATTCAATATAAAGAAAAATTGACTGTATAAAGATAAAAAGAGAACAAGAATTCTTCAAAGAAAAAGGCTTCGAAAATGATCCAATAAGATGTCTAGCTTGTAGAAGAGCTAAAAAAGAACAACAAAATAAAAGATAATTTTTAATTTGTTATACAGGTTATAGTTTAGGCTATAACCTTTTTTACGTCTAAAAAAGGATAAAACAAAAAAATATTTATTTATATATTTACAAAAATCAATATTCCTACTTTTTAATTAGTGTATTTATCAAATATGAGCTTAAGCAATTGAAAATACTAAAATTTAATTATTTTAAGGAGGAATTTAATATGGCAAACGAAAAAGATTTCAACATGCTTGTTGGAGCAAAATTTAAACTTTTAGGAGCATCAGAAGTAGCAACTTTTACTAAGGATAAGGACGGGTATTCAGTACTTTTAGCACCTTCAGAAACAGAATCTAATACAGGAATAACTATAAAGGAATTGGTTGCTCAAGTTAATGACTTAATTAAGAAGGTGGATACTAATGCTAAGACAGTAGATCAAACTGAAATTGAAGGTAAGATTAGTGCTGCAGCTCCTACTGACTCAACTGGAAAGTCAGTAGTTGATTTTACAAACCTTAAGGTAGTGTTAAATCAAGCATTCCTTTACTTAAACTCAAAGACAAATACTTTAGAATATGCATTTAGCTTAGCTATAGATGCTTCTAATGTTATACCAAAGGAAATAACATTTCTAAATGTTGAAAAGGTTGTATTCGCTATATGGAATACAAATAGAGACAAGGTAATTGAAAAAATGGCATTAGTAACTCCTGAAACTTACTTAGCATAGTTGGTTAGTTATGGAAGTAAAGTCTCCTAGCTTTGGAGTTGGGGTTACAGGAAAAGTATGTAACCAAAAGTTTAATGGAGCTATCTCGAATAAAGATGGCTCTATTGAACTTATAGGTGGAATAACTATTGACTCACTAGGATTTAACAATATAATGCCAGTTGTCAATAAAAATTTAAGTGAGTTCATTAGTAATGAGTGTTCAGAAATTTTTGGTGATATAAAGGGAAAAGCTTTATTTTATCATTATAAAGATAAAAACTTAATACAATTAACTACACAAGAAATTTCAGTATTAGCTTTAAATAAGTCTAATGATTCTTTATTAGTATTTAACCTTGATGTTAGTAAATCTCATGAAGGTAAAGGAATTTTACAAAAGCTAATTAGTTTTGTATCTAATATTGCAAAATACTTAGGGATTGAAGACTTTATGCTTATGGTACATGTGGGGAATAGCTCTAACATAAAAGGGTTAATAGATGAAATACCCCTTAATAGTAAAAATTCTTTAATGCAGAATAGTGTATTAAAAAATGCACCTTCAATAGTAAATAACTATGATCTTATTTTAGGTAGTAAATTTGTATTTGAAGGAAAAGATAGCGCCTTTACCAAAGCTATGTCTAAGTTACTTGGAATTAAGTCATTAGACTTTTTTGTAGGGGCAAAAAAGGATTTTTCAAGTTATATGGCAATTTTGAATTTACCAAATGTAGATAATAAGGTTTTAGCAATTAAGAATTCTTATATAAAGATTAGTGGAGATGGTAAGATACCTTCATTAAATTTACGTGGGAATTTATCCTTAAAGTGTTTAAAAGATATTAATTTTATAATAAGTTCAGATATATCAATGGATAAATTCTTATTATCAGCAGAAGTTTCTAATAATAAAGCAAAACTTTCAGGACCTTTTAATATTGGAGATGCAGCACTGTTAATAGGATATAATAATGGTTTAACCTTTGGAATACTTGGAACTATATATATAAGAGACTTAAGTTTCTTTGCAGCAGTAGTGCTGGATTATAATGGTGCGGTAGTAGTTCCTAAGTTATTATCAGCAGCTATTGATGAATTATCTTTAACTAGCTTAGTGAAAAATTTTACAGGAATAAATGTATCAGGCTTAGAGGATTTTGATCAAATAGCCATAGAAAGTTTTGATTTTGAACTTGGTAATAATTTTCCTGTTAATATATTAGATAATGTAGAAGAGGTAGTAAAGTATTTTAATAAAACAGTATCTGATAAAAATTTATGTCTAAGTGTAGATGATACTAAGATTACTAGAGTAAATAAAGGGGTATCTTTAGTTGATAAGAGTAGAATGAGACATTACTTTATTGATAATTCAGGTAAGTTAAAGTTAAAGGCTCAATTCTATAATTCTATGTCTCCAGAAGAATATAGTTTTGGTTCTTATAGAGTAGCTCCAGGTATGTTTATTTGTGGTAGGTTAAAACTATTTAATGTTCATTTGAAACTATATTTTGCTTTAAGTGAAAAGGATGGTTTAGTAACATTTATGCAAATAGATCCTATGAGATTTGGACTATTTTCATTTGCAAATTCAAGTTTTAGTACGAACGTTACTAGTAAGAATTCACTTCCAAGTAATAGTATAATACATCAGTTTATTTCTCCAAATGTTAAAGGCCCAACTGCCTTTTTAGCTTTAAATAGGAGAGATTTGAATTTCTATTTAGATGGACGCTTAAGTTATGCATCTATATTTAATGTAGATACTAGAATAGTAATTAGTAGAAAATTAATATCTATTGCAGCTAGGTTTGAAATATTTAAGTTATTTAAATGTGCATTTATGTTAAATACAGATATAAGTTCTGCAAACAATTTGAATTTTGATGTTGTTTTATCTATAGACTTAACAGGTATAGAAAAATTATTTAAGAGTGTAACTGATAGTATAGAAAGAGCAATAACTACTTATAGAAATGGTATAAATAGTGCTCAAAGGGCTATTAATGAGGCTAAGAATAAAGTTAATAGTCTTCAAAGTCAAATAAATAGTTTAAATAGAAAGATTGAAGAGTGTAAGCAGGATACAAGAAGAGCTAGAGGCTTTAGAAAAGCTATAAGAGCTATAAAGAATGCAGCTAAAATTGCTGGATATGAGGTAGCAAAGGCAGCGTTATATGTTTCTATAGGAGTGGCAAGAGCTGCTTTAGAAGTAGCAAGTAAGGCTGTTAAGATAGCGGGAAAAGTTGGAGAAGCAGTACTTGTAGCAGTTAATAATATTATAAAGGGAGTACTTAAGTTATTCTATATTAAGAAGTTTGAACTTAGAGCATCGGCTAATTCAAGAAGTCAAAGCTTTATGGTTAACTTAGAGTTTAATGCTTTAGGTAAGGATCATAAGATATCTAAGTCATATTCTCATGGCAGCTTGAATAATTCAGCTGTATCACTTTTATCTTCAGATATGAATTCTTTAGTTAAACCCGATATTGATGCTATAAATAACAATACTTATAGAAGTAACAAGTCTAAATTCCAACCTGATAATATACCTTTAGCTGTTCATAAGCAAAGATTAGCTGATGGATTAGAAGAGGTTAAGAGTTCAAGAAGCTTGTTAGAATCTATGGCAAAGGAATATGTAGCAGAGTTTGGACAACCATTAGATATTACAGAAGAAATGTCTGTAGAATTCTGCACAGTTATGGATTCAGTAACTTCTAACTTGGATCTAGCTAAAGATATGATTAATGTAGATGATGTTAAATCTATAATTGACAATGTTAGTGAAGAGATGAAGAATAAAGATTCTGTTTATAGGGATGATGAACTTAAGACTATGGAGGATGTTGTTACTGGCTTTAATGAAGTACTTACTTTAAGAAGAGATATTGATAGAGGTAGGGAAATATTAACTGTTCATAGAGATGAGTTTGAAAATAATAATAAGACTATGGTAGAAGAATTAAGAAATGTTGTTCCATATGAAGTGGACAATGTAGAGGATAAATGTAATATGGGTAGGGTTTTAGATAAGGTAGAAGATAAGATGTTAACTGAATTCCAAAGTGATAGAAGCAACTATTATATTAATTTTGCTAAAGAAAGCGAATTATTTAAGGCTTTAGATGAGGAAAGAGAGTTATATGGTTATACTGCACAGGATGAATTATTAAATAGAAGAGCAAAAGTTAAGAAAAACGGCTATCAAGAACGTTTATAGTATTTATTATATTTATTTTTATTTAAAAAGCCACTTAATATCAAAGGATATAGGTGGCTTTTAAAGATTAAAAAATTATTGATTTTGATACTAATCTTATTAGTGGAAGGAGAAGAATATAGATGATGGATAAGTTTAAAAAGTTAGGTGCTTCAGTATGTTTAGCTTTATCTGTTATATTAGGTGGAGTGTTTTTTGGTGAGAATGGAAATAACATTTTAGGAAATGAAGTTAAACATTATGAAAGTGTAGCTGATAAAAAGGATTATACTATTATGATTTATATGGATGGAAGTAACTTGGAAAGTTCGTATGGACAAGCTTCTAAAGATATTGAAGAAATGATTAGTAATTATCCAATAGATCAAAATGTAAATATAGTCTGTGAAGCTGGAGGCTCAGAATATTGGTATACAGATGAACTTGCAGAAGAGGGAAATACAAGGTTTACTATAGATAATACAGGTATAAAAAATTGTACAAAAATAGAAAAGAGAAATATGGGAGAGAAAGATACTTTAGCTGACTTTTTAAATTATGGTATAGAGTCTTATCCTGCTGATAAATATATATTAATATTTTGGAATCATGGAGGGGGCTCAGTACAGGGCTTTGGCGGTGATGAACTTTTCCAAGATGATTCTTTAGATTTATCAGAGATGTCAGAAGGTTTTAAAGAATCAGTAGCAGCAAAAGAACAATTTGAATTAATAGGATTTGATGCTTGTCTAATGAGTAATATAGAAACAGCTAATGTACTTAAAGATTATAGTAAATACATGATAGCTTCAGAAGACTTAGAACCTGAAGATGGTTGGAATTACGAGTGGTTAAAGACATTAAGTAAGGATTCTGATGGTATAAAAATAGGTAAAGAGATAAGTGAGAAATATAAGGAGTTTTTTAAAGATAAAGAAATTAATCTTAGTCTTTCTTTAGTAGATTTAAGTAAAATTAGCGACTTTGTAACTTTTTTAAATAGTAATATAAGTGATAATATAGAGTTTTTATCTTTGAATAGAAATAATATTAAGAGTTTTGGAAATGGGGTAGGAGATTCCACAATAGGCGAAATGGTGGATCTTAAAGATTTATTAATTAATATGAGTGTTTCAGAAGATAGTGATAAGTTGAAAGAAAAATTGAATAATGCAGTTATATATAAGGTAAGTAAAAATGAAAATGACTTGGACTCTGGATTATCTATATATCTTCCTGTAAATAATACAGTTGATTTGGCAAAAGATTATAAGGTATATAAGAAAAATCAGTTTATACCATCTTACTTGAATTTTATAAAGAAATATGATGAATTCTTGTTAAGCGATGGAGGAAAATATGATTACAGTGATTATGAATTGAGCTTTGACGAGAAAATGTTAAAGGTCAATTTAGAGAAGGATGATATTAAAAATATATCAACAATATATTTAGCAAAGTGTAAGGAGTATAAGGATAATATATATTATTATATTAGTACAGATAGTGATGTTAGTATAGATAAAAATGGATGTGTTAAAAGTAAAATTGAGGATGATACTACTTTTATTAATAATATTCCTATATGCACTATAGAAAAAAGTTATACTTCAGAATACCTAGAGTGTTTAAGTCCTGCTTTATTGAATGATAAAAAGGTTAATTTGTTAATTAAGTATGACTACTATAATAGCTTTGGAGTAGTAGTTGGGGCAGTTCCTGTTAATGAGGATGATACTAATAACAAGATAATAGAAGTGAAAAAAGATGATATATTAATACCTTTATTCCCTATAAAAGGAGAAGTTGACTTGAGTAAAATTAATAAAGATGATTTGTATGAAGATAAATATATAAAAGGTATGAAGATTAATACTGATGATGGATATTTAGATTTATCAATAGGAAATATTTCAAAGAATGATAAGATGATGTATGGTTTTATTATAGTTAATAATAAGCAGGAATATTATGAAACTAATTTTATAGAGTAGAAATTTAAAAAATAGAATTGAGAATATAAACAATGTTAATTCTCAATTCTATTTTTGTGAGCCCAGCATGGGCAACAACTCGACGGTGAAAGTCCGTTGTGGGCTTGGTAGTGGGAACCACCAGTCAAGGGTGTCCATCGTGAGGTGGAATCTGAAGGAAGCCTAAGGCAAATTCTTGGTCTGAGGGACACGAACTACATATGAGGCTTGCTAAGGGTGGACGAGTTTGCAAAACAAAGTCCAACACTACCAAAACCCTTAGGAGT
>SVCL01000165.1 GCA_015058405.1 Clostridium sp. | reverse complement strand
GATGGAGATGTAGTATTATTAGAAAATACTAGATACAGAAAAGAAGAAACTAAGAATGGTGAAGAATTCTCTAAAGAATTAGCTTCATTAGCAGAAGTATTCGTAAACGATGCATTTGGTACAGCTCACAGAGCTCACTGCTCAACTGTTGGTGTTACTGATTACTTAGATACAGCTGCATGTGGATACTTAATCCAAAAAGAATTAAAGTTCTTAGGAAGTGCTGTTGAAACTCCAGAAAGACCATTCGTTGCTATCTTAGGTGGAGCAAAGGTTTCAGATAAGATTGCTGTAATCAACAATCTTTTAGATAAAGTAAACACTATCATCATTGGTGGTGGAATGGCTTACACATTCTTAAAAGCTCAAGGATATGAAATCGGAACTTCATTAGTTGAAGAAGATAGATTAGACTACGCTAAAGAAATGATAGCTAAGGCAGAAGAAAAAGGTGTTAAATTCTTATTACCAGTAGACCACAGAGTTGCAACTGAATTCAAAGATGTAGCTGCTACTGTAACAGAAGATCAAAACATTCCTGCTGGGAACATGGGATTAGATATCGGACCAAAAACAGAAGAATTATATGCTAACGCTGTTAAAGAAGCTAAGACTGTAATCTGGAATGGACCTATGGGTGTATTCGAATTCGAAAACTTCAACAAGGGTACAATTGCAGTAGCTAAGGCTATGGCTGATTCAGATGCTACTACTATAATCGGTGGTGGAGATTCAGCTGCTGCTGTTAATATATTAGGATTCGGAGATAAGATGACTCACATCTCAACTGGTGGTGGAGCTTCTCTAGAATTCTTAGAAGGTAAAGTATTACCAGGTATAGCTGCATTAAACGACTAATTTAGAGTTTAGTATAAGCTTATATAATAACTCTTAAAGGCTTTTGCTTTTAAGAGTTATACAATTTGATTTTTTAAGTATTAGTACTTAGCAAATATATATTTTTTATGAGGTGAAAAAAATGAGAAAAGCTGTTATCGCTGGAAACTGGAAAATGAACAAAACTCCAGAAGAAGCTGTTAAAGTTATAGAAGAATTAAAACCATTAGTTAAGGATGCTACTTGTGAAGTAGTTATATGCCCAACTTTTGTTTGCTTAGATGCTGCTATAAAGGCTGCTAAGGGATCAAACATAAAGATAGGTGCTCAAAACATGCACTTTGAAGAAAGCGGAGCTTTCACAGGAGAAGTTGCTCCAGGAATGTTAGAAGCTATGGGAGTTGACTACGTAGTTTTAGGACACAGTGAAAGAAGAGAATACTTCAATGAAACTGATGAAGCTTTAAACAAGAAAGTTAAAGCTGCATTTGCTCATAACTTAATTCCAATGCTTTGCTGTGGAGAAACTTTAGAACAAAGAGAAAACGGAACTACTAACGATATTATATTTGGACAAATAAGAGCTGATTTAGAAGGCTTAGATAAAGAATTAGCTGAAAAAGTTGTTATAGCTTACGAACCAATCTGGGCTATCGGAACTGGAAAAACTGCTACTAAAGAACAAGCTAACGAAACAATAGCTGCTATCAGAGGAGTTGTTGCTGATATGTTCGGTCAAGAAGTTGCAGATAAAGTAAGAATCCAATACGGTGGATCAGTTAAGCCAAACACAATTAAAGATCAAATGGCTATGTCTGACATAGATGGAGCTTTAGTTGGTGGAGCTAGCTTAGTTGCTACTGATTTTGCTCAAATAGTAAACTACTAAGATTTACTATAACTAACCCATTAACCCTTTGGTTAATGGGTTTTTTATACGTTAATTAGATAAAACATATAAGTTATATATATTATTTTTATTGAGTATAATATAAATCGTATGATATACTAAAGTTAATTATATGTAATATTTTTAATTATATGGGAGGATAATTATGAAGATATCGACAAAAGTAGAGTATGGGATTGTGGCGCTTATTGATATAGCTGTGAATTCTAATTCAGGAGAAGTGGTAACTGTAATAAGTATATCTGAGAGACAAGGTATTTCTAAAAATTATTTAGAGCAAATATTAACTCCACTTCGTCAAGCTAACATAATTAGTGGAACAAAAGGAGCTCAAGGTGGATATACATTAACAGAAGATCCAAGCAACTTAAAGCTTTCTAGAATATTAAATGCATTAGATAGCAATCTTTTGAGTGTTGTTTTTGATAGTAGTATGAAATGTAATCAAAATTCAGTAAATGCAATAAAGAATGTAATGTGGAATAAAATGGATAAAGAATTTAGAGAAATAGCAGAAAATACTACGTTAGCAGATTTGGTTGAGGAATATAAACGTGAAACTAATACCTCAGTTATGTTTTATATATAAAACATAACTGAGGTATATATTTTTTACGGAAAAGGTAACTTATATATATAAAGGGGATAAAAAAATAATTAGTGTAAATGTATACATATTGGAGGTTTTAGTAGTTATGTAGTATAATAAGAGAAGTTAAAAAGAATATTTATATATGTTGGAGGTAGTTATGGCAAAGAAACCAGTTATGTTAATGATAATGGACGGTTTTGGATTAGCGCCAAAATCAGAAGGTAATGCAGTTGCATTAGCAAATAAAAGTAATTTCGATAGATTATTAAAGGAATACCCAAACACTGAACTTCAAGCTAGCGGAATGGCTGTTGGTCTTCCAGAAGGACAAATGGGTAATTCAGAAGTTGGGCATTTAAATATAGGTGCAGGAAGAATAGTATACCAAGAATTAACTAGAATTACTAAGGCTATAGAAGATGGAGACTTCTTTAAAAATGAATCTTTATTAAAAGCAATGAAGAATGCAAAAGAAAATAATGCAGCTCTTCACTTAATGGGATTATTATCAGACGGTGGAGTTCATTCTCATATAGCACATTTAAGAGGTCTTTTAGAATTTGCTAAAAAAGAAGGTCTTCAAAAGGTATACGTTCATGCATTCATGGATGGTAGAGACGTACCACCATCATCAGGTAAGGAATTTGTTGAAAAGACAGAAGCTATGATGAAAGAAATTGGTGTAGGTGAAATAGCTACTTTAAGTGGTAGATACTATGCTATGGATAGAGATAATAGATGGGAAAGAGTTGAACTTGCTTACAATGCAATGGTATTAGGTAAGGGTGAAACTGCAACATCAGCAATTGAAGCTATGGATAAATCATATCATGATAACAAGACTGACGAATTTGTTCTACCTTGTGTAGTTACTAAAGATGGTCAACCTACTGCTACAATAAAGAATGGAGATTCAGTTGTATTCTTCAACTTTAGACCTGATAGAGCTAGAGAAATAACTAGAGCTATAAATGATAAAGTATTTGCAGGATTTGAAAGAGAAACTTTAGATCTTACATTTGTAACAATGACTCAATATGATAAGACTTTAGAAGGTGTTAATGTAGCATTTACACCACAAACTCTTGTTAATACTTTAGGTGAATATGTATCATCAAAGGGATTAAAGCAATTAAGAATAGCAGAAACTGAAAAGTATGCTCACGTTACTTTCTTCTTCAATGGTGGAGTAGAAAAAGAAAACGAAGGTGAAGACAGAAAAGTTATACCTTCTCCAAAGGTTGCAACTTATGACCTTAAACCAGAAATGTCTGCTTATGAAGTAACTGATGAATTATTAAGTAAAATAGACGAAGATAAGTATGATATGATAATTCTTAACTATGCTAACCCAGATATGGTTGGACATACAGGAGTAGTTGAAGCAGCAGTTAAGGCTGTAGAAACTGTTGATGAATGTTTAGGAAAAGTTGTAGATAAGATATTAGAAAAGGATGGAACTTTATTCATAACTGCTGACCACGGAAATGCAGAAACTATGATAGATTTCTCAACAGGAAATCCTTTCACAGCTCATACTACACAACCAGTACCATTTATATGGGTAACTAACCATGTTGATGGAAGAAAATTAAATGCAGGTAAGCTTGCAGATATAGCTCCAACAATGTTAAATGAAATGGGACTTGAAGTACCAGCTGAAATGACAGGAGAATGTTTAATAACTAAATAGTTTTTAGTTTGATAAACACGCTTCAAAATCTTTGGATTTTTGGGCGTGTTTTTTGTTGTTTACAAATACTTTCTTTAGTATAGTTGAAGTATTTATATATTGGTCACTGTATTAAATAAATGTTGGTAATGTTTATAAAATATTAAAGTTGTCAATGATTTAAAGGAGGTGATTACAAAGTGATAGAAACAGATGTGAATTTTGAAAAATTGAATAGTTATATTAATAATTTAATAAAGAAAGACTTGTGTTCTAGAGAAATAAAGTGTTGTCCTTATTGTAAAAGTGAAAGGTATATAAGATATGGTACATATAAAAAGGTACAGAGATTTAAATGTAAACTTTGTCAGAAAACTTTTTCGTTTTCAACAGGCTTTATTTGGAGTTATTCTAAGAAGAAACCAGAAAAGTGGGTGGAATTTTTAGAATTAATGCTTGAAAATAGAACCTTAAGATCATGTGCAAGAAAGTTGAAAATTAACTTGGGAACAGCATTTTATTGGAGACATAAGCTTTTACATAGTTTTATTGATAATAATAAAGTAGAAAGTATTAGTGGAGATATTCATTTAGGTAAAGGAATAATAAAGGAGAACTTTAAAGGTTGCAGAAATATATTAAGTTCAGAAAGAAATGAGATTTGGATTGCAGCTTTGAAAGGAGATAGTAGTATTAATCCTAAAAGTATTGGCATAGGATTATCTTTATCTAAGAGTATAATTGAAAAACAAGGTGGAGAAATAAAACTAATAAGTGAAGAGGGAAAAGGGACTACTTTTTCTATAAGCTTTTTAGAATTATAATTTAGGCAGGAAAAAATTCCTGCCTTTTATCATATACAAATAAAGAAAAGCATATATTAATATGAGAATAATTATAAGGTCTTGAGGTAGTTTTGAAAAAATATCATTGCTATTCAGCTTGTTTTGATGAAAAGACAGAGGAACTATTTAAAGATGCTGTATTTTTAGGTCAAGGTAATAATGGTGTAGTTTATAGTTTGCCAGACCATAAGGTTATAAAGATATTTGTAAGGGAAGAGGTATGTAAAGATGAAGCTATAGCTCTTTTAAGAGGGAAAGAATCAAAATACTTTCCAAGAGTTTATGCGGTTGGAGACTTGTTTATTGTTAGAGAAAAGGTAGAAGGAATACCATTAGATAAATACATAAAAAGAAAAGGCTTAAGTAAAAAGCTTGTCTTAAATATATACAAACTATTAAAAGATTTTCATAAACTTAAATTTTCAAAACTAGATACAAGATGTAAAGATATAATGGTAGATGAAGATGAAAGTATAATGATAATAGATCCTAAAAAATTCTATAAGAGAAAAATAGATTTTCCAAGACATTTGATGAAAGGATTCTTAAAACTTGGAGTATTAGATGACTTTTTTAAAGCATTAGATAAGATTGATAAAAGAAGGAGCAGACTTTGGAAATATAAGTTTTATAAATATTGGTCCAAAGAGTGCATAAGAAGAACTTCAAAAGATGATGAAGATGATTTGTAGTTTATATTTAAAGTCTAGCTAAGATAATAATCTTGCTAGGCTTTTTTTGATTTGCGAAATGATAAATATTTTTTACAGAACTTTTTATAAGAAAAGTTAGCTCCTATAAGCTTTATGTAATCTATTTGTTATTTGAATAAAAAAAATAGATTTAGTAAATACTAAGTGTGTTATACGAATAGAAAGATTTAGAAAGCTATGAATTTAAAGGAGGATTAAACTTATGAAAACTTATGTTGAAATCGTTGATATTGTAGGAAGACAAATACTAGATTCTAGATGTTTTCCAACAGTAGAAGTAGAAGTTTATTTAGATGATGGAACTATGGGAAGAGCAGCTGTGCCATCAGGAGCTTCAACTGGTATATATGAAGCAGTTGAACTTAGAGATGGAGACAAGAATGATTACCAAGGTAAGAGTGTAAGAAAAGCAGTAGAAAATGTTAATGATACTATAGCAGAAGAACTTATAGGCTGTAATGTATTTGATCAAACTTATATAGATAAAACATTAATTCAATTGGATGGAACTGAAAATAAAGGAAAGTTAGGAGCTAATGCTATTTTAGGTGTTTCACTTGCATGTGCACAAGCAGCTGCTAATTCATTAGGAGTACCTTTATATCAATATATTGGTGGGGTAAATGCTAAGGTATTACCAGTTCCAATGATGAACATAATAAATGGTGGGTCACATGCTGATAATTCAGTAGATTTACAAGAATTTATGGTTATGCCAGTTGGGGCAGAAACTTTTTCATGTGCATTAAAGATGTGTGCGGAAGTATATCATACATTAAAGAAGACATTAAATGAAAAGGGCTATTCAACAGGAATTGGAGATGAAGGAGGATTTGCCCCAAATCTTAAGTCTAATGAAGAAGCTATAAAAGTTATTATAGAAGCTATTAAAAAAGCAGGATATGAACCAGGAAAAGATATGTTTATTGCTATAGATGCTGCTTCATCTGAATACTATGAAGATGGAAAATATGTATTAGAACATGAAGGAAAAACTTTATCAGCATCAGAAATGGTTGATTTCTTAGAAGCATGGGTTGATAAGTATCCAATAATTTCAATTGAAGATGGTATGGCAGAAGAAGACTGGGAAGGATGGAAGCTTCTTACTGATAGATTAGGAAAGAAAGTTCAATTAGTTGGAGATGACTTATTTGTTACTAATACTTCAAGATTAGAAACAGGAATAGAAAAAGGTGTAGCTAATTCTATTTTAATTAAGTTAAATCAAATAGGTACTTTAACTGAAACATTAAATGCTATAGAAATGGCTAATAGAGCAGGATATACAGCAGTAGTATCTCATAGATCTGGTGAAACAGAAGATACTACTATAGCAGACCTTGTTGTAGCAGTTAATGCGGGTCAAATTAAAACAGGAGCTCCAGCTAGATCAGAAAGAGTTGCTAAATATAATCAATTAATCAGAATTGAAGAAGAATTAGAAGATGTAGCAGAATATAGAGGAAGAAAAGCATTCTTTAATATTAAATAGAAATAAGAATAGTGTTGTTGCATATTTTTAATAATATGTTACAACACTATTTCTACATAAAATTATCTTAATATATATTGGGTTAATAAAATTATATATAAGGTTAGTTAAATTTTAATTCGTTTCTATATACATTAGCATAACCTTAATATTCGTTCTGTTAAGTTATATGAACATTGCTCTTCTCAACCCTAGAAAATATAATAAGTTTAACTAGAACCAATTATCCCCCTAGAAAAGGAGAGAAGATCAATGAACAAAACTAATAAAATAAGATGTCCTCGTTGTCACTC
>SVCL01000164.1 GCA_015058405.1 Clostridium sp. | reverse complement strand
GTTGGATTTTGTTTTGTTGTAGATTCAATTTTAACATAAAATTAGGGGGTCGTTGTTTTTTTATGCAAAAAAACTCTCGAAACCCTGATATATAAACAAAAATTTTTAAAAGAATAGTGTATAAACTTTACACTATCGTTTGTAAAAAGGGGGGAGATTTATGCATGAATGTTTGGATGTCTTATTTATAAATATTCCAACAGATAGAAAATATAAAAGAGATTTTGCTAATACTTGTTCTATGCCACCTTTAGGGATGATGTATATAGCAAGCAATCTAGAAAAGTTTGATTATAGTGTGAAAATAATTGATATGGCAGTTGAATTTTATAATAAAACTGAGTTTGTTAATACATTAAAAAGAGAATGTCCTAAGGTTATAGGAATATCTTCATATGTTGAATCTTGGCATTCAATAAAATCTATTACGAAAATTATAAAATCTGTGCTGCCAAATGTTATTTTAACAGCGGGAGGGCCATTTGCAACTTTCTGTTATGAACAAATTTTAAATGAAACAGAAGTAGATTATATAACTTTTTCTGAAGGTGAATATGTATATAAAGAACTAATGGATTCACTATTAAGAAAGAAGAAAGAAGTAAATTTAGTAAAGGGTATAGCTTATAAGGAAGAAGAAAAGATTATTTTAACCGAACCTAATGAAAGGATAAAGGATTTAGATAAATTAGAATTTCCTAATAGAGATTTAATAAATTTGGAAAAGTATGTATATCCTATTACTATATCTACGGCTAGAGGGTGTCCTGGAAACTGTATTTTTTGCTCTTCAAGATCTTATTGGGGAAATAAAATTTCTTTTAGAAGTCCAGAAAATATTATAAAAGAAGTATTACAAATGGAAGATAAATATGGAACTAATATGTTTTTTATAATAGATGATACTTTTACAATTAAGCCACATAGAGCAATTGAGTTTTGTAAATTATTAATTGATACAGGAAAAAGATTTATTTGGGGATGTGAATCAAGAGCTGATGTTGCAAGTGAAGAATTGTTAGAAGCGTTATATAATGCGGGATGTAGAAAAATTCAATTTGGTATGGAAAGTGGTAATAATGATATATTAAAGAAAATAGGAAAGAAAGTTACTACAGAACAAATAGAAAATGCAGTGAAAATAGCATCAAGAATAGGATTTGATATAAACTTATCTTTTATAATAGGTCATGCTTTTGATACTCGTGAGACAGTAGAAGAAACTATAAATTTTGCATTAGGACTTCGTTCTAAATATAAGGTGAATTTGTTTGCAAGTATAAATACACCATACCCTGGAACGAAAGTGTATAAAAATAGAAAGGAATATGGAATACAGATACTAACTGAAGACTGGAGTAAGTTTACTATGGATAATGCCATAATTAATACAAAGCATCTAACTCATTTAGAAATACGAGAATATTATCAGAGATTTATGGATGTTTTATTGGGTAAAAGTAAAGAATTCGTGTTATCAAAAAAAGTGAATGAGGAGTAGTTATGATTAAAGTTGAAAATGTGTTTAAAAAATATCTTAATAATGATTTTTATAGTTCTAATGGAGTAAGTTTTAATGTAGAGGAAAATACAATATGTGGGCTTTTGGGAAATAATGGCGCAGGAAAATCAACTATAATGAAGATGTTATCAACAGTATATAAACCTGATAAGGGGCGTGTACTCATTAATGACTTAGATACTATGGATAAGGAAATAGAGATAAAAAAAATATTAGGAATTGTTTTTGAAACGCCAAGGTTGTTTGAAGATTTAACAGGTAGAGAAAACATTGAATATATAGGTGAACTATTCGGTATAAACAAAGAAACTATAAGAGAAAGATGCAAAAGTATGTATGAAGAGTTAGAAGTGGATTTTGAAGATAAGTTTGTGAATACTTATTCTAAAGGAATGAAGCAAAAGATAGCTATAATAAGGGCTTTAATTACTAATCCTAAAATTGTATTAATGGATGAACCAACAAGTGGATTAGATATAGTATCTAGAAATTTAATAAGAAAATATATATCAGGTTTAAAAGATAAGACTATAGTAATAACATCTCACGTTGCTGAGGATATTGAAGCTTTATGTGATAAGGTTGTTATTTTGAAAAAAGGAAATGTATGTGAGGATACAGATATAGAAAAGTTGAAAATTAAATATAAAGCTAATTCATTTGAAGAGGCATATGTTAATATACAAAAAATTAAAGAAGGGAAAGCTTATGTTTAAAAAAATAGCATTAAAAGAATTGAAACAATTAAAAAGAGATAAAAAGAATCTTACCATAAATATTATATTCCCCTTTTTTATAATTATATTAGTTGCAGTAATGGGAATGATTTTTGGAGATGCGGGAAATGAGAATAAGAAATACGCTATAGTAACTAATTCTAACTATATAAAAGAAGTGCTTGATGATAACGAAAGTTATGATATTAAATTTATAGAGGATACTGATGAAATAAATGAGTATGTAAAGAATGAGAAAAGTAGTTTAGGAGTATTCTGGGATGAAAATATTAATAAAGTTACATGTGTAGATAATGTTGATGCTAAGAATGACATAAATTTAATAAAAGAGAATATAGTAAAGACTTTGCAGATTGATAAGTTTAGTAATAAGGTTAAAATAGATTCAGATAATATATCTGTAGCTACTGATTATAAGCCTATAACAATAAAATTAACGGCTGCAATATGTGCTTTTTTAGTAATATTATTAAGTTTTAGACTTAATAATGTTAATTCTTTTTATTTAACAGTAAACGAAAAAAGTACAGGAAATCTCCAAGTGCTATTATCTACTCCTATAAAAAAGATAGATATAATAATTGGTAAGTGGATCGCTAATTTTTGTTCTTGTTGTGTAATTACCTTAGCTATTTTGCTTCCTGTATATCTTATTTTTGCAATATTATCTAAATATGTTTTGGGGGTAGATACGAATTTATTGTATAAATTACCTTTAGTTATTATTGAAGTTGTAATGTTTTGTGCAATAGTATCTTTATTTCAGTTACTTTTGGGATATGTATCAAAAAGTACAAAGCAAGCTCAAATGTATTTGGCATACTCACCTTTAGTATTATTTGTGCCATTATCAATTCTTTTTGGAATTGATATAAAAAATCTAGCTTCATATGTACTTTCAAATATTTTCATTGATTGTGTACCAGTTTTGAATTTTTATGATTTAATACAAGTATCTATGTTAGGTATTTTTGACATCGGTAAGTTGGTTTTAATTATAATTAGTAATTTAATATTTATTATTTTGATTTTAAGGAAGTTAATTAATTTATTTAAAAGTGAAAATATTCTTATTTTTGAGAATTAGACTAGGTAAAGGAGTTGATTTTATGGATAAATTAATAAATGTATTAGTAATATTTTTATGTACAGTTTTAGGCATATATTTTGGACTTAGGAATAAGAAAAAGAAAAGGCAATAGGTAAAAAATTATGAAAATAGGTACCTTTTTTATTCTATAGGAAATTATATTAATTGAATAATTGTGGATAAGTTGTTAAAATATACAGTATGATGAAGCAAAAGGTAACAGTAAAAGAAATACTAGTAGATAGATATAATAATTTTAAAAATAAATATTGGAATAGGATACCGAAAAATATGCGAGAGCATATTGATAAAACAGTAAATAAATCTTTAACTTGTAGAGTTGTTAAATATGGTTTTGCTGAATATATATGTCCGGAATGTGGAGATGCAACAAAGGTACCATTTACATGTAAGAGTAAGTTTTGCAATAGTTGTGGAAGATTATATACGATAAGATGGGCAGAAAAACAACAAGAAAATATGTTACGTGTTATGCATAGACATAGTGTATTTACAATACCTGATTAGTTAAGAAAGTTTTTTTATTCAAGGAGAGAATTATTAAAAGAATTACAGGATGGAGTATATAATGTTATAAACTATTGGTATAACAGAAATAAGAATGATAATTATGAAGTAGGCGTAATAGCTGTAGTTCATACGTTCGGAAGAGATTTGAAGTGGAATCCTCATGTACATGCATTAGTTACTGAAGGTGGAATTAATAAAAGGAGTAAGTGGTGGAAAAGAGTAAATTATATTATATAATTTCATGGAGCAAATGAACATTAGAGATTTATTAAAGGAAAAGAGTAAACAGAATGAAAAAAAGAAATATGGAGGATATATTATATGAATCCCAAAGAGATAGAAGTAAAGTATGTAGAAAAATCCTACAAATATCACTGTTTTAAATGTGATTATACTGAATGGGCTCCCGCCGATATCGTAGATGAGTTTGCTGATATGGATATATATTGTAAGTCAGAATATAATAATGAACAAGAAAATAGACGAAAGGGAATGCCAGTAATGGAGTGCCCTAATTGTTGTGCAGATTTTTATTATACAGGAGAGAAGAAAACGGAGGAAGGATCATATTGGGTTGATGAAGATGAGCCTATGCCGTTTTAAACTCATAGTCCCCGTAAGGGGATTTTTTTATTTTAAATAATATTGTTAATATTAGCAGCATAGTATGTATTGAAGGGATGTATATATATTTTTGTGAAAAATAAGTATATTTATAAATTTTGAGAATATATATATATTGTTAAAAATATTTAGGAGGTAATAACTTGGACAGCTTCAATATATATAAAGATATAGCTGAAAGAACTCAAGGGGACATATATGTTGGTGTAGTTGGACCTGTTAGAACAGGAAAGTCAACTTTTATCAAGAAATTTATGGACCTTATGATTATACCAAAGATTGATAATAATTATAAGAAAGAAAGAGCTAAAGACGAGCTGCCTCAAAGCGGGTCTGGTAAAAGTATTCATACTACTGAACCAAAGTTTGTACCCAATGAAGCTGTTGAGATAAGTCTTGATGAAGAAATAAAATTTAAAGTCCGTATGGTAGATTGTGTTGGATATATCGTAAAAGGCGCATTGGGATATCTCGATGGTGAAGAAGCTAAGATGGTTCATACTCCTTGGTATGAATATGAAATACCTTTTGAAGATGCTGCAGAGATTGGTACTAGAAAGGTAATTGAAGATCATTCAACTATTGGTTTGGTAGTAACTACAGATGGTACTATTACAGGACTTAATAGGGAAGAATATTTAGACGCAGAAGAGAGAGTTATAGGGGAACTTAAATCTATAAAGAAGCCATTTATAGTAGTATTAAATACTTCAAAACCAAATTCTTCTGAAACAAGAGCGTTAAAAGAAGAAATGGAAGAGAAGTATAAGGTTACAGTTCAAGTAATGGATGTATATAATATGAGTGAAGATGATATACAAGATACTTTTAAACATGTACTTAAGGAATTTCCGGTTAAAGAAATTAATATTGACATGCCAGAATGGCTTGAAAAATTGGAACCTTCTCATTGGTTAAAAAAAGATTTCTTCAACATAATTAAGGATATGAGTAAAGACATATCGAAGGTTAAAGATATAAAGGCATCCCTAAACAATTTGAAGAGCGATGAGTACTTAGGAACTTCTCTATTAAGCGAAATTAATCTTGGTAATGGAGTAGGTAGAATTGTCTTAAAGCCTGAAGACGGTGTTTTCTACAAAGTACTAAGTGAAATTTGCGATTTAGATGTGGTATCAGAAAGTGACTTATTATCCTTAATTAAGGAATTGAATTATGCTAAAAAGGAATATGATAAAGTAAAAGAAGCATTAGATGAAGTAAAAGAAACTGGATATGGATTAGTAGCGCCTCAACTTACTGAAATGAAGTTTGAAGAACCAGAAATAGTTAAGCAGGGCAATAAGTATGGAGTTAAGCTTAAGGCAAGTGCACCTTCGTTACATCTTATAAAAGCAGATATTAAAACAGAAATTAGTCCTATAATGGGTTCAGAAAAAGAATCAGAAGAGTTAGTTAAAGCTTTATTAGAACAATTTGAAACAGATCCTACAAGTCTTTGGCAAAGTAATATGTTTGGTAAATCTTTAGAAGTGTTAGTTAAGGAAGGATTACAAAATAAGTTATACAAAATGCCAGAAGATGTTCAGGTTAAAATTCAGAAGACTCTTCAAAAAATAATTAACGAAGGAAATGGCGGATTGATTTGTATAATTCTTTAAAGTATTTATTTATTTAAATTAAGCTCTTAAGGTAAAACCTTAAGAGCTTTTTGTATGAATAAAGAATTATTTAACTTTATAAATCCATCCTTCAGGAGCTTCTACATCACCAAATTGAATTCCTGTTAAAGTATCATATAATTTTTTAGTTATAGGTCCAACTTCTGTTTCGCTATAGAATACATGAAGTTTTCCTTTATATTCTATACCACCTACTGGACTAATAACAGCAGCAGTACCACAAGCACCAACTTCTTTAAATTTATCTAAATCGTCTATATAAACGTCACCTTCTTCTGTTTCTAATCCAAGATATTCTTTAGCAAGATATAATAAAGAGTACTTGGTTATACTTGGTAGAATAGAAGATGATTTTGGTGTAATAAATTTATTATCGTTAGTTATACCAAAGAAGTTAGCTGAACCTACTTCTTCAATCTTTGTATGTGTTGCAGGATCTAAGTAAACACAGTCAGCATAGCCTTTTTTAGCAGCTATTTCATGAGCTTGTAAAGAAGCGGCATAGTTACCACCAACCTTTTGTTTACCTGTACCGTAAGGAGCTGCTCTATCAAAGTCAGAAACCATAAAGTTTACTGGAGCCATTCCACCTTTAAAATAAGGGCCTACTGGAACGCAGAATACTGAAAATATGTATTCTGGAGCTGCTTTAACCCCTATATTATCCCCAACCCCTATCATAAAAGGTCTTAAATATAAAGTACCACCAGTACCGTAAGGAGGTACAAATCTTTCATTAGCTTTTACTACCTGCATACAAGCATCTATAAACTTTTCTTCTGGTAGTTCAGGCATTAATAACTTTTTACAAGAAGAATTCATTCTTGCAGCATTTCTGTTAGGTCTAAATAATTGAATAGAACCATCTTTAGTTCTATATGCTTTTAACCCCTCAAAGCATTGTTGACCATAATGTAATGCAGTAGAACCTTCACTCATAGTGATCATATTATCTTCTACAAGTTTACCATCATCCCATTTACCGTCTTTCCATCTTGATACATAACGTAAATCGGTTTTGATATATTCAAAGCCTAAGTTTTCCCAGTCAATATTGGTGTTTTTGTCCATTTTAATCTCCCCAATCATATATTATTTTATTTACTATTAATATTATTATTGTTATTATTTATATTTTATCACTTTATTATGAATGGTAAATAGCAAATGTAAAAAATGTTAAAATAATAAATAAAAATAGTTTATTTTCAAATTTTAATGAATATAATATATTAGAAATGATTCGTAAATACTATATATGAAATATGTTTATATCAGTATTTAATATATTTAAAAATATAATAAAGGCGTGGTGAGGAGATTATGAGAAGTCATTATAAAGCTTATAAGAAAGTAGGACAAATAAATGCTTCTGTAATTGAAAGGTTGGATTTTCCTATTGATGGAAGCGTTTATGCCTCACCTGGGGTAATCAATCATATTAAAAGACACCATGGCAAACAATTAACTAGAAAAGTAAAAGAAAATTTGTTGCAAGTAATTGGGAGCGTTATAGAAGAGCCAGATTATGTTGGAATAGATAAAAAAAGGGGGAAGATAGGTGCTTTAGAGTTAATAAAAAAAATTGATGCTGTAATTTTAGTGGGATTAGAAATTGATTTGGACGATAATTATATTTATGTTTCTACTTTATATCCTATAACAACTAGCAAAATAAATAATAAAATATATAGTGGACGAATAATTCCTTTTGAATCTATATAAAGTATGTAAAGAAACAAAAAAATATATAAATATAAAAAAACTTGAAACTTTTTATAGCCGGATTTATAATATATATTAAGACGTTTTTGAGGTGAGAAATGGCTCCTCATACGCTACTTGAATTTAGTAGTAATCAGGGATGCAGGGTACGCCGGCCTGCCAAAAACTTTATAAATTAAAGGGTATAACTTTTGGGAAACCAAAAGTTATTTTTTATGAGATCTTAAATGTAAGATTTTATATTGAATATAGATTCTTATTATTTTAAGTTGTTAAACAACAGATAAATGGAGGAATGTTTATGAAAAAGGTCGCAGTTGTATTTAATGGTGGAACAATTTCTATGAAAGTTGATGAAAGATTGCATGCAGCAGTTCCATCTTTAAGTGGTGAAGAAATTATGTCTATGGTTACAGGAATAGAAAAGTTTGCAGAGATAGAAAGTTATAATTTTTCTAGTTTACCATCTCCTCATGTTACTCCTAAGCTAATGTTAGAGTTATCTGATGTGGTTAAGAAATTAATAGAAAGAGATGATATTGAGGGGGTAGTAGTAACTCATGGTACAGATACTCTAGAAGAAACAGCTTATATGTTAGATTTAACTTTAACAAGTAGTAAACCAGTGGTAGTTACAGGAGCTATGAGAAGTAGTTCGGAACTTGGTTATGATGGGCCAGCAAACCTTGCAGCATCAATTTGTACAGCTATATCAGAAAATGCTAAAAATAGAGGCGTTCTAGTTTGCTTTAATGGTGAGCTTAACAGTGCAAGAGAGGTAACAAAGGCAAATTCTATGGCTCTTAATGCTTTTAGAACACCTGATTTTGGTCCTATAGGAATAGTCGACAATAATAATGTTATATTTTATAGAAACGCTCCAAAAGGAAAACATGTAGATATAGATAAAGTAGACGGCGATGTAGCCTTAATAAAATGTGTATCAGGAATGGATAATTCTTTTTTAGATTTTGTTATAGATAAAGGATATAGAGGTATAGTATTAGAAGCTTTAGGTAGAGGAAATATACCTCCAGATATGGTTCAAGGTGTTAAAAGAGCTATAGATAATAATATTCCAGTAGTAGTTGTATCCAGATGTTTTGAAGGAAGAGTGTATGAATCATACGGATATGAAGGTGGTGGAAAGCAACTTAGAGACTTAGGATGTATTTTTGGAGATACAATGCCAGGTCAAAAGGCAAGAATTAAGCTATTAGTTGCTTTAAGTAAGTCTAATGATATGGAATATATTAAAGAATTCGTTGAAGACGGATTATATCAATAACACGAAAAATAATTTAATTATATAAAATTTTATACGGACTATTGACAATGATACGCGGGTTATATATAATAACATTCGTAGTTCTGAACTCTTATAATGGGGAAATAAGGTCCCTGGTTTCTACCAGATACCGTAAAGATCTGACTAAGAGAATGGATTTTTTCTAATAATAAAACTAATAATATTTTTGTAGGAATACTATTAAAGGTTTTTAGGAGGATTAAAATATGGATGTTAAAAGAGAAAGGGGAAGTTTTTTTGAAATCACTTCCAACACAAATGTAGATTATAAGAAAGAGATTATTGCAGGTATTACTACATTTTTAACTATGGCATATATAGTAGCTGTAAACCCAAGTATTTTAGGAGCAACAGGAATGCCAAAAGGAGCTTTAGTTACAGCAACATGTTTATCAGCTGGACTAACAACAATTCTTATGGGGATATTTGCAAATTTACCTTTTGCTTTAGCATCAGGAATGGGATTAAATGCATACTTTGCTTTTTCAGTAGTATTAGGTATGAATATTTCATGGGAAGTTGCATTAACAGCAGTATTTGTTGAAGGAATAATATTTATTATATTATCTTTATTAAAAGTAAGAGAAGCAGTAGTAAAAGCTATACCATCAAGTTTAAAGCATGCAGTTACAGCAGGTATAGGTTTATTCATAGCTTTCATAGGTTTTCAAGGTGCTAACATAACAGTAGCAGATGAAAGTACATTAGTTTCTTTAGGTAAGTTTACAACACCAACATTTTACATAGCATTGATAGGGGTAGTTATTATAGTATTATTAGAAAAGAAAGGTGCTAAAGGAGCAATTTTATGCGGAATATTAGCTTCTACTTTATTAGCATGGATATTTGCTTACGTTAACCCAGAATATGCAGCAAATTTAGGAATAACTTTACCAGATGGTATATTTAGATATGAAAGTATTTCACCAATAGCAGGAAAAATAGATTTTAGTTATATGACAAATCCAGAAACAATGAGTAGTTTCTTTACTATTGTATTAACTTTCTTATTTGTAGATTTCTTTGATACAATAGGATCTTTTGTAGGTGTTGCATCTAAGGCAGGAATGTTAGATAAAGATGGTAATCTTCCAAACGGAGGAAAGGCTTTATTAGTAGATGCAATAGGAACAACAGCAGGAGCTTGTATGGGAGTTTCAACAGTAACAACATTTGTTGAAAGTTCAACTGGTGTAGCAGCAGGTGGTAGAACAGGATGGACTTCTGTAACAACAGGTATTTTATTCTTACTTGCAATGTTCTTTTCACCAATATTTATGGCTATACCAAAGTGTGCAACAGCACCAGCGTTAATTTATGTTGGATATTTAATGTTAAGCTCAGTTAAAGATGTTGATTTCAGTGATTTAACTCAAGGTGTTCCAGCATTCTTAACAATAGCATTAATGCCTATGACTTACAGCATTGGTGATGGTTTAACTTTTGGAGTTTTATCATATGTTGTACTTAACGTGTTATATAACATATTCTTTGCTAAGGATAAATCAGAAAAACATGAGATTTCGTGGATAATGATTTTATTAGGAATTGTATTCTTATTTAAATTAATATTTATGTAATTTAGATTATATATAAAAACACACTAGAGACTTTTGAGTTCTAGTGTGTTTTTTATATTATAAGTGGAGTTTTTTAATGACTAAGATAAGCTATAAGTAAGAGAATTTCCTATGCTGCCAGAGCCTTGAAGTCCAAATTCTATGTTACTTCCTTTAGCTATTTTAGAATTCCAGCTTAATGGAGTGATTATATAGTAATCACCAGATTCTTTAACTGTAATATTCCAACTAGTCTTTATATTAATTTCACTTTTCTTTAATTTTAAAGTCCAAGTAGATACATCAGTATTTGTATTGTTAGAAATTTTAAAGTTAACTTGGTATGCTGATCCCCAATTACTGATGTTATAATCAAGTTTTAATTTGTTAGATGGAACAGGTGTTGGATCTGGAGTAGGAGCAGGTGTTGAATTTATTGATTCGAAGATCCATTGTTGATTTTCTTTTCCTCCATAAGTCCATTGACATACATTAGTTCCATCAGCTTTAGAGAAGTTATAGTCATCAAGAACTTTAGTTAAATTACTTGATTTAGTCGCAACAATATATGAACCATTTGTTGAAGATTTCTTTAACATAAATTGTTGTGCATCTCCAGCATATGCATTATAGATTCCGATGTTAGTACCATCTTCATTTTTTCCGCTTGCAACATCAAGCATAAAGTCACCTAAAGCAGATTTTAAAGTAATATAACCGTTACCTACATTTTTTAGGTACCATTTTTGTCCGTCTTGACCTGATTTAGTTCTAAGCTCTACATTTTGTCCAGCTTTACCTAAGTTATTAGTAACTTGTAGGTATTTATTAGCGTTAACATTTTTAATATAGTACCAACCATCAGTTAAAGTAACATTGTCTCCTGGAGTAGGAGTTGGGTCTGGAGTTGGTGTAGGTGTTGGTTTTTGACCTGGGTTCCCTATTTTATATCCTGCATCAAAGTAAGCTTGAAGTACTGCATTGTAAGCTGGCTTCTTTGTAGTAAAGTTGGAATATAGTAATGGTTTTTCTTTGTTTCTCCAAGAATTATTATCACATAATCCCCACCATACTAAAGCAGTTATATTAGCACCCATTTTCTTTTCGTCTAATATAGCTTTCATTATATCGTAGTAATATCTAGCTTGAGTATTAAAATCTGAACATCCAGCATCAAGTTCTGT
>SVCL01000163.1 GCA_015058405.1 Clostridium sp. | reverse complement strand
AGGGAAATTAGATAATTTAATAATATTAAATACAGGTAAAGTGAATCCTTGCAGCAGATATTTAAAAGCTGTTAGAGGACTTTAACTATACATACGGAAAAATATTTTTTTTATTTTCCGAAAGTAACTTGACACTATCTTAAACAAATGTTTCTATTGAATAAGAATAATTTTTATGCTAGAATTATAAAGTATTAAAGTAATATAATAAGTTAGACATACAGTTTTATAGTCTAAAAAATGTACGGAGAGATGTCTGAGTGGTTGAAGGAGCACGCCTGGAACGCGTGTATAGGGGAGTCTCTATCGTGGGTTCAAATCCCACTTTCTCCGCCAATGCCGTGCTAGATGGGGAGT
Source organism: Clostridium sp. (assembly GCA_015058405.1). Lineage (GTDB taxonomy): Bacteria > Bacillota > Clostridia > Clostridiales > Clostridiaceae > Clostridium. The sequence continues at coordinate 8,593 of SVCL01000163.1, read as the reverse complement.
CAGCGGTGCCTTGTAACCTGCAATCCGCTATAGCAGGATTTAATTCCCTATGGAGGTTATAATAAGTATGGTCTGACCCATGCAAGTGGTGTTGAGAGTCGGGTCCCACGCAACGGAACCCATGAACCTCGTCAGGTCCGGAAGGAAGCAGCGATAAGTGGTCACTTTCGTGTGCCGTGGATCAATCTGGCTTGAGCTAACTACATGGGTAACGCATATAAGTTATAATCGAAGTAGGGTGCACGGTTTATAATTTTGTTAAATAAGACCTTTCTTGATAAAGAGGAAGGCTTTTTTTATGAGACATAAATAATGGTTACTCTTCAATAGGATTGACAATATAGGACACAATAGGATAAGAAAGAGAGGGAGTCTGAAGCTTTACTTTGGAAGCCCTCTTTTTCTATTATTTTTTAGGTGGGAAGGAAAAAAATATATGAATAATATGAATGATAGATTTTATTATTGCTTACATTTATGTTTATAGTAGTACCTATGTTAATATTTTTAGGATTATTACCTATAATGATGAAAATGAATAGTAAAATGACAGTTAAAGAATATTTGAAACGAATAGAACAATATGTTGGTAAGGAAGTATTTGTAAAGATAGATGGTAATAATATTCTTATTAAGCGTTATGATGCTAAATATGAATATGATTTAAAAGAATGTAGTATATTATTTGTTGATGAAAAAAATATTTTTTTATTAAAAGGATAACCCTAAAGGATAGAGAGTTTAAAAGTCTAGACTTTAGGGTTATTTTTATTTACTTCTATTTTCTAACTAAATCTATAAATTCATAAGAAAGTCCGTTTTTAGGATCTATTTTATTGCCAGAAGAAGAAATTACATTCCACTCCTCAAAATTAACTTTTGGGAAATATGTATCACCTTCAAAAATTTTATTTACTTTAGTTAAGTATAATTTTTTACAATATGGAAAAAGAATATTATAAATTTCTCCTCCTCCAATTACGAAAGCCTCTCCCTCTGTTTTTTGATATAAATCTATAACTTCCTCTATGTTATGAAGAATTGTTACCTCTTTTGAGTCAACTTTAAAATTTTTATCTCTTGTTATTACTACATGATGTCTATTTGGTAGAATTCTACCTAATGATTCGAAAGTTTTTCTTCCCATTATTATTGTATGTCCTGTTGTTATGTTCTTAAATCTCTTAAGATCTTCGGAAATGTGCCATAGTAATTTATTATCCCCTCCTATAACATCATTTTCTGCTTTCGCAACAATCATTGATAGCATTAAAAATTACCTCCAGTTTTATTTTCTTTATATTATTTATATCTTTCTCCCTCTAAAATTTCAACTATAAATTTTAATAAAGTAAAAAATAATCAAATTTGATATAAATAACCAAGCGTTAAATGAGTTATTTTGTAATATTAGACGTAAAGTGAGTTGTTTGAAATTATAAAATGTGTTAGAAATAAAAGAATATTTGTCAAAATAATAGTAAAAAAATAAGAACTAAAATATAAAAATCGAGGGGATTTTTATGTTTTTTAATTCTTATTTTTTTATATTTTTATGTTCTCATATTTTTGTGTTTTTAAATTCCTAGTTCGAATTTTAATTGAGGTTTTACAGGTTCGTAATCAATCATTTCAAAATCATCTATTGTGAAATCATAGAAGTTTGTTTTTCCTTCTTTAAGTATCAATTTAGGTTGTTTGTTGCTTGGAGTTCTAGCAAGTAATTCTTTTGCTTGTTCTATATGTCTATCGTAGATATGTAAATTTTCTACAACATGCATGAACACGCCAGGTTTTAATCCAACATGTCTTGCAACCATCATTAGTAAAGCTACATATTGAATTTTATTTACATGTCCAGCAACACAATAATCTGAACTTCTTTGATGTAAAGTCATGTCAAGATACTCTCCTCTAACTGACCAAACTGTAAGGAAAGCACAAGGATATAAACCTTCTGTCTCTTCAAAATCAGCATATTGATATAAGTCCATTATGTGTCTACGAGTATAAGGTTCATTTTTTAAACCATTTAATAATTTGTTCATTAAATCATACTTTTTAACAGTAGCTCCATATCTTTGACCTATTGTTCCAGAACCGTTAACTTCCCAGTCTCCCCACCAAGTTATACCTAACTTTTCTAAGTCCGATAATTTATTTGAAGCCAAGTTGTAGATCCAAATGATTTCTTTGATACTAGATTTCCATGCTATAGGTCTAAGAGTTGTTATAGGAAATTCACCTTTGCTAATATCATATTTTTCTACCACTTGGTTTATGTAAAATGTATGAGCAGGAGTACCATCTTTATATACTGGTCTTATTTTATGACCAGCAGTACTTGTTCCGTTTTCAAGTATATCTTTTAATGTATCTTTATATAAGCGATCAGCTTTTGATACAAAGTTTGTCATAAGGTTCACCTCTAAAATAATTTTTTATATTATTATATCATAATAGTCATATATCTAACTTTTAATTATATCATTTGTATAATCTTAGACTGTTAAAAAAGTGACTTCTAAGTAATAATGTAATACTAAAAGATAGACAATTAGTGTATAATATAAGCTAGAGTATTTTAGAAAAGTTAGAGAGGTGATAAGGCCTTGGCATATACAGCATTGTATAGAGAATGGAGACCTAAAAATTTTGAAGACGTAGTAGGTCAAGAACATATTACAACTACTTTAAAAAATCAAATTTTAAATGATAGAATTGCGCATGCATATTTATTTTGTGGTACTAGAGGTACAGGAAAAACCTCTACTGCTAAAGTAATGGCAAAGGCTTTAAATTGCTTGAATCCAGTGGATGGAGAGCCTTGTAATGAATGCGAAATGTGCAAGAGAATTAATGACGGATTAGCTATTGATGTAGTAGAATTAGATGCTGCCTCAAATAACGGTATAGATAAAATTAGAGATATTATAGATGATTCTAAATATCCACCACAAGAAGCACGATATAAAGTGTATATTATGGATGAGGTTCACATGTTATCTATAGGAGCAGTTAATGCTTTTTTAAAAACATTAGAAGAACCTCCTGCTAATGTAGTGTTTATATTAGCAACAACAGATCCTCAAAAGCTTCCAATAACTATTTTATCTAGATGTCAAAGATTCGATTTTAAGAGAATTAGTACAAAAAATATAACTGATAGGCTTAGAACTATTGTGGCTGCTAAAGGAGTTTTGGCTGATGATAAGAGTTTGGATCTTATAGCAAGAGTATCAGATGGAGCTATGAGAGATTCATTAAGTATCTTAGATCAAGCTATAGCTATGGGGGATGGAAGTGTAGACTATAACTCCCTTATAGGAATGCTTGGACTTGTTACAAATGAGCATCTTTTTAATATAACTTCAGCAGTAATTGAAAGAAATATAGAAGCTGCAATGATTACTATAGAAAAGCTTGTTTTTGCAGGAAAAGATATTCATCTTTTTATAAAAGATTTAATTACTCACTTTAGAAATTTACTTATGATTAAGGTGACTAATAATCCTGAAGAAGTTTTAGATATGTCTCTTGAAAATATTTCTCTTGTAAAGGAACAAGGAAGTAGAATAAGAGTAGAAGAAATAATGAGAGATATCAGAATTCTTCAAGAAGCAGAAAATAATGCTAAACTAAGTAAACAAGCTAGATTGTATTTAGAATTAGCTGTAATAAAAATGTGCAAAATAGAATATGACACATCTAATGAAGTGGTTCTTGCTAGAGTAAATAAAATTGAAGAAGCATTAAGAAGTGGAAAGATTCAAGTTACAGCAAGTAGTGGGGGAGCAGAACATAAGGGTAAACCTAATGTGGCTTCACATAAAGCTACTTCTATGCCAGCTAAGACATCTCATACGGAACCTAAAATTGAAGCTAATGTAAATGCTAAAACAAAAATAGGTGATATTCAAAGAGCATGGAAAGATATATTAGAATCTTTTAAGGCTAGAAGGGCTATGGTTATTTATGCTTCTATGTTAACGGGAAAACCAGTAGCTTGTGATAATGGAATATTAACAATTAGATATGATGAACAATATGACTTTAATAAGCAAAGGTTAGAAAAGGCTGAAAATATTAAAGTAGTAAATGAAGTTGTTTCTGAGGTAATGAGAGAAAATATAAGAGTAAAGTTTGTAGTTGAAAGTACAGGCGTGGACGAAAGAAGACCAGAGGATATATTAATTGATACTTTGGGTTCATCCATAGTAGAAGTATTAGATGAATAAAATTATTAAATTAATAGTATTGCAATAAAAAATACTATATAATAAAAAATAGAATTATTATTAAGGAGGAATTGTTTATGGCAAGAGGTGGATTCGGCGGATTCGGCGGAGGCAATATGAACAACCTAATGAAACAGGCACAAATGCTTCAAAAGCAAATGCAAGAAGCTCAAAAAGAAATTGAAGCAGCAGAATATGAATCTTCAGTTGGAGGAGGAGCTGTTACAGTTAAGGTTAATGGTAAAAAAGAAGTTTTATCAATAAGTATAAAGCCAGAAGTAGTAGATGAAGACGATGTAGAAATGTTAGAAGATTTAGTACTTAGCGCTGTTAACGAAGCATTAAGAAAAGCTGATGAAGATTCTTCAAATAAGATGAGTAAATTAACAGGTGGCTTAAATATGCCAGGTGGTTTATTCTAATTAGTTTTACTAGTTTTGGGCATACAAGACTGAAAAGTCTGTATGCCCTATTTCTTAGGAAATATTATATTAATAATGATTTGAAGGGATGATTTATAATGGATTTTTATCCAGTGGCTATAGAAAAATTAATTGAGGAATTTGCAAAACTTCCTAGTATAGGACAAAAGACAGCTCAAAGGCTGGCTTTACATGTATTAAATTTACCGGAAGATGAAGTTAAAGAATTTGCACATGCATTAGTACAGGCAAGAGGAACTATAAAGTATTGTTCTATTTGTGGTAACTTTACTGATAAAGATCCTTGTGCTATATGTTCTAATCCTAATAGAGATAATAGTGTTATTTGTGTTGTTGAGCAGCCAAAGGATATTATGACTATGGAAAAGGTTAAGGAATATAATGGTGCGTATCATGTTTTACATGGAAATATTTCGCCAATGCAAGGTAGAGGACCTCAAGATATAAGAATTAGAGAATTAGTTTCAAGAATGAAGGAAGAAGTTAAAGAAGTTATACTTGCAACAAATCCTAATATAGAAGGTGAAGCGACAGCTATGTATATTTCTAAGATATTAAAGCCTCTAGATGTTAAAGTTACTAGAATAGCATCTGGGTTACCAGTAGGTGGAGATTTAGAGTATGCAGATGAAGTTACTTTATCTAAAGCATTAGAAGGAAGAAAAGAAATATAAAAAGGGAGGGTCCTTAAAAAGGACCCTTAATAGATAGATGGGAGTTTTTAGAAGTTTTGTTTGATAATGAGTGAAAAGCTTCTTATAGTTATAATGTATGTAGCTTCTAAAAAAGTGTTACAATTTAAGTAAGAACTGTATAATATTTTTTATGGTGGCAATACTCTAAATAAAATGTTTGGAGGATGTTATGAATAAAAAAAATATTATACAGTATCTTATAGGAAGGCATAAAGAAGAATTCCCAGAAGATAAATTAATAGATGAAATAGAATATGCATTGATTGAAATAGAGACAGCTAGGAATATTTTTAATAACGTAGATGATGAAAAACTTATTGAAATGGCAATATATGAAGAAGAAGTAGCAACAAAGCGATTTGAACATCTATTATCAGTAGCTAAAGAGAAAAGAATAAGTGTAACTAAAGAATATATTTTTGATAGATTTTTAGAAATAGTAGAATAGAATCTAAGTTCAGGGGGTGATGGTGTGGGAATCTTGCAAGGAACTAATGTAGAGTTAATTATATATGGGTTAATAGGATTAATAGTCTTAGGAATAATATTAAAATTATTTAAGTGGCCATTAAAGCTGCTGATTAATGGAATATTTGGAGTAATACTTTTATATATAGTTAATTTCATTGGAGCTTATTTTAATTTTTATATAACTATAAATATTATTAATGCTTTAGTAGCAGGTATATTTGGTATACCTGGTGTGGCTGTATTAATAATTTTTAAGTTGTTCTTTTAAGGGAATATATAACATCCAAAAGATAGAATGTTTTACTATCTATTGGGTGTTTTTTGTTTTATTAATATTTATTTTTGCTTAAGAAATTATTAAGGTGTATATAACTTTTTAATTAAGAATTGGTTATTAAAATAAGTAACATAGAGTTTTAGGAGGGGAAACAATGAATGTTTTAGAAGTTAAGGGCATTAAAAAGAAATTGGGAAAAAGAGAAATAATAAAGAATCTAAATCTTGAAGTGAAAGCTGGCGAGATATTTGGATTTTTAGGGCCTAATGGAGCTGGTAAAACTACAACTATAAGAATGTTAGTTGGTCTTATAGCACCTAACGAAGGTGATATATGCATATGTGGTAAAAGTGTTTTACATGATAAAGAAAATGCATTAAGAGATGTGGGCGCTGTAGTTGAAAATCCTGAATTATATAAATATTTATCAGGTAGAGAGAATCTTATGCAAATAGCTAGAATAAGAAGGGTATCAAAAGAAGAAGTACAAGAACTTATAGAATTAGTGGGGCTTAAAGATAGGATAGATGATAAAGTTAAGAGATATTCATTAGGAATGAAACAAAGATTAGGACTAGCAGCTGCTTTAATTGGAAATCCTAAGTTATTAATATTGGATGAACCTACAAATGGGTTAGATCCATCAGGGATTTTAGATTTTAGAGGTATAGTTAAAAAAGCAGCTAAGGAAAAAGGAATGACTGTATTTATTTCTTCTCATATATTAAGTGAGGTTCAAAATTTATGTGATAGAGTTGCTTTTATTAATGGTGGAGTTATTAAGTCTGTTGAGGAGATTTCTGAGCATAATATTGAAACAGAATTAGACAGTATGACGTTGAAGGTGACAGATAATGTTAAAAAGGCTGTTACAATATTAAAAACATTAAACTGTGTTAATTCAGCTAAGATAGAAGATGATGAAATTCACATTATAATAAAAACAGGTTCTACAGGTATTGTTTTAAAAGAACTTCTTAATAAAGGAATAGAAATAGAAGAAATCTTTAAAAATAGAAATGAGCTTGAACAAAGATATATGGAACTTGTAGAAGGGGGAGTAAGGTAGTATGTTATTTACTTTAATAAAAAATGAGTTGATTAAGATTACAAGAAGGTCAAAAACGTGGATAGTATTTGCTATGTTTTCTTTGTTAGTAATTGGAACAGTATGCTTATGTCATTATGAAGCAGAACGAACTAAGCGTTATAAATCTCCAGAATCACAAATAGAAAATATACAAAATGAAATACAAAGTAACAACAATTATATTAGTAAAAATGAAAATAGCACTGAAGAACGTACAAAAGAGGAAGTATTAGTACGTAAAAATGAGGTACAAAACCTAAATAAAGAATTAGAAAAACAACAAGAACTATTAAAACACAAAGATGAACCTGATTTTTGGAAAATTTCTTTGAAAGAGGAAAAGGAAAGAATTCAAAGAGATATAGATGAAGGTACGATGGACAATCAAATTATAGAGCATTATAAAGAAAGAATAAAAGAAATAGATAAAGCTTTAGATGAAGATAAGAGGCCAATTGAATCTTGGGAGTTTAATTCGATTAATTTTTCAATAAGTTTCATGGATTTTATAGGGCTTGTAATATTAGCAGCAGGTATAGCTGTATTTATGAGTGATATAGTTTCGGGAGAATCAACTCCACCAACTTTAAAATTCTTATTAGTACAACCTGTAAAAAGAAGTAAAATTATTTTATCTAAGTTTATTGCTGTGGTGATAACAGTAATATCAATGATAGGTGGACTTGAAATTTTATCTTTTGGTGCATTAAGCATTGTAAGTGGATTTGAAGGCTGGGATATGAAAGAAGTAATAGGAACTAAATATGAGTGGGATTATTCTACTGTAGCGACTCAAGGTGAACCTGTATTAAAAGCTATTGAAAATAGTGGTGTTGAAACAACTAGATTAAATTTATTACTTCAAGGTTTTGGGTTACAAATACTATTTATTATTGCATGTTGTGCTTTTATATTTCTTATATCAGCTGTTTTTAAAACTAGTATGACAACAATGGCTATATCTGTAATTGTTTCAGTAGCATCTACAATGGCAGCTTTGATATCTAAAACAGTAGGAAAAATTTCGCATTTAAATTTCTTTAATTATGGTGATCCAATTAAAGTTTTAGATGGGAAAATTATTCATAATTTTAGTGATCCAAACCTTACGGTTGAATATGGCATATGTGTGATGTGTATAACAATATTGGTTTCATACATTATTGCGCATATAGTATTCAATAAAAAGGATATATTAATATAGGAAGTTTTATCATATATATAATATGTTAAATATTAAAAAGGGGCTGTCGCACTAAAAAATAGTGTGAAGCCCTTTTTCTATGAAAAAAATTAAATCCTAACCTCAAAGAAGTTAGGATTTGTAGTAAAATATTTACATGAACAAAACAAATATTTTACATAAGAATTATACAATT
>SVCL01000019.1 GCA_015058405.1 Clostridium sp. | reverse complement strand
TCCTTAGTGATTTTTTCAATTACTTGTTGTATAATGTTCATGAGGTTAGCTCCTTTGTATGTTTTTTTTGGTTGTAATTTAATAATAACATACGGAGCTAGTCTCTTTTATTTTTTTCCTACAGTAATTTTACACTAAGAAAAGAGAATTAATTAATAATCTTAAATTAAAATTATTAATCAATCCTCAATACTAACTACTAACTTTTAAAAAACCTTTTTGCCACTTCTACAGATTCTTTAGCATCCTTACAATAAAAATCAGCTTTCATACTTTCAGCATATTCTGGTGTTAATACTGCTCCACCAACAAAAACTTTTCCCTTAAACCCTGCTTCTCTTAATGCCTTAATAGTTTTATCCATACTCTTTATTGTAGTTGTCATTAATGCGCTAAGACCGACTAACTGTATATCATTTTTCAAGGTTTCTTCCACTACCTTTTTAACCGGAACATCTTTTCCTAAATCCAATACTTCATAACCATAATTCTCTAAAATAACTTTAACTATATTTTTTCCTATATCATGAATATCTCCTTCAACAGTAGCTAAAATCAATTTTCCCTTTGAAATAGAATTTTCATTATTAGTCACCAATTTTCCTTTAATCACCTCAAAGGCTTCTTTAACTGTTTCTGCAGATTGTATTAGTTGAGGCAAGAATATTTCACCTACTTCATACTTTTTCCCTACTTCATCAAGAGCTGGTATAAGAAGTTCATTTACTATTTCTAATTCTGTTTTTTCTTCTAATAATTTTTTAGTTTCTTTTGCTGCTTCATCCCTTAAACCTTTTATAACAATATATTTTAAATCTTTATCTATTGCTTTATCATTATTATCAGAGAGATTAGTTGAAATTCTCTTACTTTTTTCTATCTTAGTATTTCCATAAAGTTTAATATAATTTTCAGAACCTTTATCTTCATTAGCTAATACCTTATATGCATTAACTACATCCATCATTCCTTGACTATTAGGATTCATTATAGGTAAATCTAATCCATTTGCCAATGCAGATGCTAAAAAAGTTTCATTTATTATATCTCTACAAGGTAATCCAAATGATATATTAGACACTCCTAGTAAAGTTTTTACACCTAATTCTTCATGCACCCTTCTTACTGCCTTTAATGTTTCTTGTACCTTATCTTGCTCTGCTGATGCTGTAAGTACTAAACAATCAATAAAGACATCCTTCTTTTCTATTCCATATTCTTTAGCCTTATTTATAATCTTCTTAGCCTTCTCAAAACGTTCATCTGCTGTTTTAGGAATACCATTCTTATCTAAAGTAAGACCTACTACACTAGCTCCATATTTCTTTATAATAGGAAGTATCCTATCTAAGACTTCATCTTCTGCATTAACAGAATTAACACACGCCTTACCATTATAAATTCTAAGAGCTGCTTCTAAAGCTTTAGGATCTGAAGAATCAATTTGAAGTGGAATATCTAAAATTCCTTGAATTTCTCTTACTACCTTAACCATCATTTCAACTTCATCTATTTCAGGAAGACCAACGTTAACATCTAATAAATCAGCCCCTGCTTCTACTTGATCTATAGCCTGCTTTAAAATATAATCCAAATTATTATCTCTTAAAGCTTGCTTAAATATCTTTTTACCTGTTGGATTAATTCTTTCTCCAACTACCTTTATTCCATCTATTTTAAGCATCTTTGTAGGAGTACATATACATGAATAATTTATAGCTTCTCTTTTTACTATTTTATTATTATCAGCAATTTTTCTAAGTTCTTTTGTGAATTCTGGAGTAGTTCCACAACATCCACCAATTATACTTACACCTGACTTCACAAATTTATCTACCCAAAAAGCAAATTCTTCTGCTTTAAGATCATAAATAGCTTCACCATCTACTATTTTAGGAAGACCTGCATTAGGTTGAGTAACAACTGGTAAATTAGTAGATTTTAAAATTCTTTCTACTATAGGTAATAATTCTTGTGGCCCCAAAGAACAATTTACACCTACAGCATCTGCTCCTAAACCTTCTAACACTGTAGCCATACTTTCAGGAGTACATCCTGTAAAGGTTCTTCCATTTTCCTCAAAAGACATAGTAACAAATACAGGAAGATTAGTATTTTCTTTTGCAGCTAATAAGGCTATCTTAGCTTCTAATAAATCCGTCATTGTTTCAATAAGAATAATATCTGCTCCTGATTTTTCACCTTGAATTACCTGTCTTTTAAATATTTCATAAGCTTTATCAAAACTTAATGTTCCCATAGGTTCAAGTAATTGACCTATTGGACCTACATCTAAAGCTACGTATACTGCATTTTTATCTGCACATTCTTTTGCTATTTTAACAGATGTATCAATTATCTCTTCAACTGAATACCCTGTACCTTTAAGTTTTAATTCATTTGCACCAAAAGTATTAGTTGTAATTACATTTGCCCCAGCTTCTATGTAATCTGCATATATTTCCTTTAACTTTTCTGGTGAATTAATATTAATAAGTTCAGGATTTTCTCCAAGCTTTAGCCCTTTCTTTTGGAGCATAGTCCCCATAGCTCCATCTATAACTAAAATCTTCTTTTTTAAAAACTCCTTAATTTCCACATTTAAGCCCCTCTCTTCTAAAGCTACAATTTTTATAGTTTTTGCAAACTTCACATCCCTTATTATTAGTTTCTTGTTCTTTTGGAATAAGTCCAATTATAGCTGTTACTGATTTCCTAGGAAATAATAAATGTTTTTCTGAAGTAGTTAAACCTATAACTTTATCTGCTTTTAGAGTATCTATAATAGGTTTTTGAAGGCTTAATGGCAAATCTCCATAACCTGGACTATACCTAAATGTTATCCCTTTATTAATATTATGCGCCTCTTCTTTAATATCTTTTTCAATTAAATCACATAACTCTTCTACAGCAGTAGTTGCACAAGAATCTAAAATTAAAGCTTTTGTTAAGTTAGTTTTTTGATAAAGACTGATGGTCTTCTCAATCTTACTTCCTATTGTTGTAGCCATTAAAATTACTTCATTAGAATTTTTTAAATGTTCTCTAATATCATTTCCTAATAATATTAAACTAGTTCCTTTAAGGATTAAATTTTCTCCTTGAACTTCTTTTTTATATTTAGCTATGACATATCTAGCTTCTATCAAATTCTTACTTTCTTCAATAGTTTCATCTATTAGTTTATTTAAAGATTCATCTATAGATTGAGACTTATATCCTAAATATCTAAGCACTTCACCCTTAGGTATTGAGATATTATTTATATTAATCATTCTATTCTCCAAATATATTAAGAGAAAATCCCTTTTCTAATACTTCTTTTGCATATTCTTTAGCTCCAAATAAAGATAAATCTCTATAGTTACCACATTGAATTGCATTAGCTGCTGGAACTTCTGTATATTCTAGTGCTGCTTTTAATGAAGCCTCTAATGCTTCTTTTATTTCTGCTGGTTCTCTATCTCCCCAAATACTTAAATAGAATCCTGTTCTACATCCCATTGGTGATAAATCAATAATACCTTCTAATTTTCCTCTAAGTTCATGAGCTAATATATGTTCTAATGCATGCATTGCAGCAGTTCCAAATGATTCTTTATTAGGTTGTAAAAATCTCAAATCAAATTTAGTAACCTTATCTCCCTTTTCTCCTTCTAATAAACAGCACTTTCTTACATAAGGTGCTTTCACCTTTCTATGATCTAATTGAAAACTTTCTACCTTTTCCATCTTATCCATCTCCTTATAAAATTTTATTTTCTATATTTAAAATATTTTCTATACTACCACTAATCTTTTTTCCTAAATAGGAATTATTCATAACATATAGATGTATTCCATCTACCCCAGTAGATACAAGATCTACTATTTGTTCTACTGCATAAGCAATCCCTGCATCTCTTAATGCTTCTGGACTATATTCATATTTATCAATTATCTTTTTAAATTTATTAGGAAGTGTAGCCCCACTTAAAGCAACCATTCTTTCTATTTGCTTTCTATTAGTTACAGGCATAATACCCGCTTCTATTGGTGCTTTAATATTTTTCCTATTTACCTCATTTAAAAATCTATAATAAGCTTCATTATCAAAGAATAACTGTGATATAAAATATGAAGCTCCAGCCTCTTCTTTTCTTTTCATATTTTCTACTTCTTTAGTTACGCTTTTAGTCTCTATATGACCTTCTGGATAACATGCTGCTGCTATATTAAAACTATTATCATATTCTTTTATATATTTTATTAATTCAGATGCATAATTAAATTGCCCCACTATATTACCATCTAAAGGTTTATCTCCCCTTAATGCTAGAATATTTTCTATATTATTTGACTTTAATGCTTCTAAGTATGAATTAATATCCTGTTTTGTAGAACTTATACATGTCAAGTGCGCAACAGCCTCTAAAGCGTACTTATTTTTTACTAAAGATGAAAGTTCAACTGTTTTATTATTCTTAACACTTCCACCTGCCCCATATGTCACACTGATATAATCTGGATTTAATCCTTTTAGTTCTTCAAGCGTTTTATATATAGTTTCAACCGAAGATGTAGTTTTTGGCGGAAATATCTCAAAAGAAAATACAGTTTTCTTTCTATCAAATATTTCTTTAATATTCATTTATAAATGCCCCCCCTAAAAAAAAATACCTAAAGGGCTTATTCCTTTAGGTATAAAAAATACTTAATTGATAAATGACCCTTATCTTTCAGCTATGCTGCAGGAATTAGCACCTGATAAATAATTATCGGTTGCTGGGCTTCATCGGGCCAGTCCCTCCACCTCTCATGATAAGTAAATTATTCATTTTTATACATTATATACTATTCTGTGGAAAATGTGAATAGTTTTTTATTTTTTTAACAATATTAATAAAATTGATGCTGCACTACAAATCAAGCTTATTGTAAGTATTAAACTTACTACTTGGTTTATTGTATATCCTTTTTCAGATAACCTAAAGTGTACTTGGCTTCTATCTGCTTGATAAACTGGTTTTCCTTCTCGAAACCTTTTTATTATTACAAAAATATTATCAAATATAGGCACAGCTAATGCTAATATAGGTATAAATATACTTAGAATAGTAGCTTGCTTAAATGCACCATCTATCGCAATTATACTTAGTAAAAATCCTACAAAATTTGCTCCTGAATCCCCCATAAAAACTCTAGCAGGATGCTTATTAAACATTAAAAATCCTGTTAAGGCTCCTGCAAGAACTATTGAAAACATAGCTTGAGGTGATTGATTCATAATAATAGCTACAAAGAAGAATGTTCCTGCTGAAATCAATGAAATTCCTCCAGCTAATCCATCCATACCATCAGACCAGTTAATTACAGTTGTAACTCCAAAAATCCATATAATTGTTAAAAAAAACTGTATACTTGTTGCTAGTAATACATACTTCCCTGTAAAAGGATTAGTAAACCCTCTAAAAGCTATACCTGCATTAAATATTAATATAGCAGAAAAAATTTGAACTATAAGCCTTGGATATATAGGAAATTCTTTTCCTTTTGTTTTATAATAATCATCTACTATTCCAATTAAAAATATTAACGTCCCCGCTATGAATATCCATAATTTTTCATTTTCATTATCTTGTACAGTCAAAAAATAAATTATATAAAATCCTATGTACATACCTATTCCACCACATAGAGGTATTGCACCTTTATGTACTTTTCTCTTAGTAGGCTTGTCAGTAAATTCTAATTTATGTGCTAATTTCATAATTTGAGGCATAACCAAATATACGACTAAGAATGTACTTATATACGGTACTAAATATTGCATTATTAATCTACTCCTTAAATTCTCTGTCCTTTACGGTATTCTAATTCTCAATAGAAATTATACTATTCTCGACTTTTTTTATCAATTACAAAAATATTAATATTATCTTTTTATAATTACATTTTCCTCGCTTTACCTAAATATACATTAAATATGCTTAAACTGCTTTATTTTAATTTTTTATATACTATTAACAAATAATATAATTTTCACATTTAAATTCAAATAAAAAAATCCTATAGAATAGATTTTTTTATTTTTCTAAATTCTATAGGATTTATTTAATCAATTTTTATTAAGCTCTTTGTTCGATCATGCTCTTAACCTTCATTAATCTAGTTGTAGCAGATCTTTCATTTTCATCAAGTCTCATTCTAATATACTTTATAGTTTCTTGAAGTTGTGGAATAGTCATATATTCAAGAGCGTTAACTCTTCTTCTAGTGCTTTCTATTTCATCAGCCATAAGTTGGCATGACTTTTCAACTTCTGCAAGTTCTAGAAGCTGTGGTAAGATTCCATAAAGCTTAGAAAGTGTATCGTCAAGTTCTGAAGATGTATTAGCGAATCCGTATGGATATATACTTCCTTCATCTCCTTCAAGTTGTCTCTTGAAGTTCATTACAGGAACAGATACACTCATTACATTCTTTTCGCCTACTTCTACAGAAATATGTTCTTTTGGATAAGCTATAGCTTCTTCTAAGAATTCAGAACTCATTACAGCTCTAGCCATAACGAAATCCTTAAGAGAGCTTGAAAGTTTTTCTTCAACTTCTTTTCTTAGTTGGTTGTTATATTTAACTAGGTTAATGAATTGTCTCATTAATTCGTCTTGTTTATCCTTAAGTAACTTATGACTTCTAGTTGATGTAGCTAATCTTTTCTTAAGTCTAGAGAGCTCCATTCTAGTAGGATTGACGTTTAACTTTGCCATAGACTATTCTTCCTCTCTTGGCAGATATTTTTCAAGGTACTCATCTCTAATTCTCTTAAGCTCAGTTCTTGGAATCATCTTTAATAGCTTCCATCCTAAGTTTAGAGTTTCTTCTATAGTTCTATTTGTAGTAAAGCCTTGTGATACATATTCTGCTTCAAAAGCTTCTGCAAATTTAGCTAACTTCTTATCAGTTTCTGATAGAGCTGATTCTCCTAAGATTGCTGATAATTCTTTAGCTTGCTTACCTTGAGAGTATGCTGCGAATAATTGGTTCATAGTATCTGCATGGTCTTCTCTAGTCTTTCCTTTACCAATACCCTTATCTTTAAGTCTTGATAGTGATGGTAAAACATCGATAGGTGGCATTATACCTTTCTTGTATAATTCTCTTGAAAGGATAATTTGACCTTCTGTGATGTATCCAGTTAAGTCTGGAATTGGGTGAGTCTTATCATCTTCTGGCATTGTTAATATTGGAATTTGAGTGATTGAACCTTCTTTACCTCTAAGTCTTCCTGCTCTTTCATATAAAGTAGAAAGGTCAGTATATAAGTATCCTGGATATCCTCTTCTTCCTGGAACTTCTTTTCTAGCTGCTGATATTTCTCTTAATGCTTCTGCATAGTTTGTGATATCAGTCATGATAACAAGAACTTGCATTCCCTTTTCATAAGCTAAGTATTCAGCTGTAGTTAATGCCATTCTTGGAGTAGCTATTCTTTCGATAGCTGGGTCAGATGCTAAGTTCATAAATAGAACTGATCTATCTATGGCACCTGTCTTGTTAAATTCTTCAACGAAGAATTGAGCTTCTTCGAATGTTATACCGATAGCTGCGAAAACTATGGCAAACTTAGAGTCAGAATTTAAAACTCTCGCTTGTCTTGCGATTTGTGCAGCAAGCTCTTGGTGAGGAAGACCTGATGCTGAGAAAACAGGTAACTTTTGTCCTCTAACTAGTGTATTAAGTCCATCAATTGCAGAAACCCCAGTTTGAATGAATTCTGATGGGAAGTCTCTTGCCATTGGGTTAATAGCTTCACCGTTTATATCTAATCTTTTTTCTGGTATTATGTCTGGGCCATTATCGTTAGCTCTACCCATACCATCGAAAACTCTTCCTAACATATCTTCAGATACACCAATTTCAAGTGGTCTACCTAAGAATTTAGCTTTAGTTCCCTTTAAATTTATTCCTGAAGATCCTTCGAAGATTTGAACCATTGCTTTAGATCCATTAACTTCTAGTACCTTACCTCTTCTTTTTTCACCAGTTTGAAGTTCTATTTCAACTAGTTCGTCGTATTTAACACCTTCAACGCCTTCAACAACCATTAAAGGGCCAACAACTTCTGTAACTGTTCTATATTCCTTAAGCATTTGCTACCCCTCCTTTACTTATTAGGTTATCTATTGCAGCTTTAAGGTCTGTAAATATTTGATCCATCTTATCTAATTCATCTTCGTGGATATACTTACTTCTTGCAATTCTATCCTTTAAATCTTCCATAGCTAAGATATCATTTAAATAAACTCCAGCATCTAAAGCTCTTTCAGCTTCAGCTCTGTAGAAGCTTATAAGACTTAACATCTTGTATTGTTTCTTTAATGAAGTATATGTATCAACTTCATGGAAACCATTTTGTTGTAAGTAATCTTCTCTGATTGACTTAGCAACGTCTAATTTTAATCTATCTTTTTCTGATAATGCATCTATACCAACAAGTCTTACGATTTCTTGTAAGCTAGCTTCATCTTGAAGAATTGACATAGCTTCTTGTCTTAATGCACCCCAGTTTTCTGCAACATTTTCGTTCATCCATCTATCAATTGAATCTTGATATAATGAGTATGAAGTTAACCAGTTGATAGTTGGGAAGTGTCTTTGGTATGCAAGTTGTGCATCTAGTCCCCAGAATACCTTAACTATTCTTAATGTTGATTGTGATACTGGTTCTGAAATATCTCCTCCTGGAGGTGATACGGCACCGATAGCAGTGATTGATCCAACTCTACCATCGTTTCCTAAACAGTTAACTTTACCAGCTCTTTCATAGTAATCAGCAAGTCTTGATCCTAAGTATGCTGGATATCCTTCATCCCCTGGCATTTCTTCAAGTCTACCAGACATTTCTCTTAGAGCTTCTGCCCATCTTGAAGTAGAGTCAGCCATGATTGATACACTGTATCCCATATCTCTGAAGTATTCAGCTATTGTTATACCTGTGTATATAGAAGCTTCTCTCGCTGCAACTGGCATGTTTGAAGTATTAGCTATAAGAACTGTTCTCTTCATTAAGCTTTGACCAGTTTTAGGGTCGATTAGTTCTGGGAATTCGTTAAGAACGTCTGTCATTTCGTTACCACGTTCTCCACATCCAACGTAAACAACTATTTCAGCATCTCCCCACTTAGCAATTTGGTGTTGAGTAACTGTCTTACCAGCTCCGAATGGTCCTGGGATTGCAGCAGCTCCACCCTTAGCTACAGGGAAGAATGTATCTATAACTCTTTGTCCTGTTAACATTGGTTCAACAGGGTTTATTTTTGATGCATATGGTCTACCTTTTCTTACTGGCCATTTTTGCATTAATTGAACTTCTTTATCTCCGTTAGCAGTTTCAACTACAGCTATTGTATCAACAACTGTGAAGCTACCTTCTTTGATTTCTTTGATAGTTCCTTCAATACCTACTGGTATCATTATTTTTTGTTCAACAACTGGTGTTTCTTGAACTGTACCTATTATATATCCTGGTGCTACTTTATCTCCAACTTTAGCAGTTGCTTTAAAGTCCCATTTCTTTTCTCTGTTTAATGATGGTACAGAGATACCTTTTGATAGGAATGCAGATTGTGCTGCCTCCATAAATGCATCTAGTGGTCTTTGGATACCATCGAACATGGCTTCCATAAGCCCTGGTCCTAATTCAACACTTAGTGGTTCTCCAGTAGTTACAACTGGGTCCCCAGGTCCTATTCCTGATGTTTCTTCATATACTTGGATTGATGCCTTATCGCCTCTCATTTCGATGATTTCTCCGATAAGACCCTTTTGTCCAACCTTACATACATCATATATATTAGCTTCGTCCATACCTTCAGCAACAACTAAAGGTCCAGAAACTTTAATTATCTTTCCGGTCTTCACCTTAACAACCTACCTTTCTTATAAGATATTAACGCCTACAGCTTTTTCTACATTATCGCTAATTCTTTGCATACCTATATTTAATGTTCCTTGATTGCTTGGAATTAATATTACTGCTGGAAGTACTTCTTTATTGTATCTTTCAATAGTTTCTTCTATATCTTTTGCAACATGTTCAGTTACAAAGATTACTGCGTAATTATTTCTTGCCATAGTGTCTATAGTTCTTTTTGCTTCATCTGCTTCTACTACTGGAAATACATCTATACCTAAAGCTTTAAATGCTAATACAGAATCCTTATCTCCAACTACACCGATTTTCTTAAACATAAATATCACGCAGCCTTTCTCTAATTACTTCTTCAGCAATATTATTAAGCTTGCCAACCATTATAATTCTTATAACTTTTATTTCTGTTTCTTTTGCATAAATGTAAGCTAATAAAGATTCTCCACCAAATGCAACCATCTTTGCGTCTTTCATTAAGTCCATTATGTAGTTATCTACTAACTTTTCTAAAAGTCCAGCTGATCCAGTTGCTGAATAATCTTCAACACCTAACTTTAATACATCTGCATAGTTAGTGTAGTCAAGCTTACTTGCAATATTTTCAACAGCATCATTTAGTAAGGCTACTAATGTATCCTTATCTATAAATCCACCATCAATTACTAAAGATAAGAAGAAATCTCTATCCTTATTTTGCTTCTTAACTCTTAATAAACTCTTTAAGTTAGTTAAGTCTATTGAAGCAGAAATAAATTTATCTACAAATCCATCTTTTAATTCTTTAGCAATAGCTCTCATATTTTCAAACATAGCTTTGTCTAAAATAATATCAATTCTTTGAGGATCTTTCTTTGCATTAAAGTCTTCAATTACTTCAACTATTGCATTTCTCATTATTGGATTTAAGTCTGAAAGGCTTTCTGTTTCAATACTATTTTTAAGCTTATGAACATCTACCATTCCAACTGACATTAAAAGTTCTGAAAAATCTTTTTGAAGGAATTTCCCCTTTAATATTACCTTTATATTATGGTAATCATACTTGATACTCATTATATCTACAAGAGCCTTTGATGGTGACATATCGTATACTTCATGATAAACTCTCTTAAGTTCAGCACTTAGCATATTATCATAATCTTCTGCTCTCTTAACATCAGACATTACATTGGCATACTCTGTTTCTTGAAGCACTTTTAATGCTTCTTCTGCAGAATTTGAATCTATCATTCTGTCAATTTTTGCCTTATCAAGGAGTCTGGTTTCTAATACTCTTAGTCTTGGAATGACTTGAGTAAATTTCATCTTATCCATAGTTAACCTCCTTAATTAAATAATTCTCTTGCTACTTCGAACTCCAATTCTTCTTTTACTGAGTTTACTAAAGCTTCAAAAGTATTATTTATTTCAATGCCGTCTTTTTCTAATATGAATCCACCCTTAAAGCTTCTTGCTTCTTTAACAAGAGTTATAGCACCCTTCTTATCTTTAGCAACAAGTCCTGCATTTATTTCTGATAATACAGCATCAGTAACTAACTTAAGTCCTCTTTCATTTAGCATTAACTTTTCATCTCCAGCTACGCCTAATGAAAGAATACTATCTTTTATGAATGCTACATAACTAGCATCATCTAAATTGCAAAGTTCTTCAACGCTTTTTTCAAAAACTTCTTTAATTACTGCTTGCTTTGCTTTAAGTTTTTCGTTTCTTGCCTTAAGTTCAGCTCCAGAAATTACTCTTTCCTTATTAGTCTTTGCTTCACTTTCAGCTTTTTCTAACATTGTAGCTTCTAATGCTTTGGCTTCGTTATTTTTCTTATCAATAATCTTAGCCTTTTCATTTTCAGCTGCTGCTAAAATACTTTCCTTTCTTTCTTCTGCATCCTTAAGGATTTTAGAAGTCAGATTACTTACATTTGCCATAGTTTCTCTACTCCAATCCTAGTCCTAGAATCCTTGAACTACTAATAATAATGATATAACGAATCCTAATAATGCGTAAGTTTCAACCATCGCTGTTAATACGATACCCTTAGTGTTGTGTTCTGGTTTCTTAGCTAATATAGCAACTGAAGAAGCAGCACATCTACCTTGAGCGATACCTGAGAATAAACCAGCAATAGCTATTGGTAATGAAGCAAATAATAAGTATAAACCTTGTGCTAAAGTAGTATCAACATTTAACTTAGTTAATATCATAAGACCAACAACGAATCCATATAAACCTTGTGTACCTGGTAATAATTCAAGAATTAACGCTTTACCGAACTTTTCTGGTTGTTCTGTTAAAAGACCTGAAACAGCTTCTCCTGCTAAACCAACACCCTTAGCTGAACCAATACCAGCTAAACCAACTGCTAATGCAATACCTAGTGCACCAAATATAAATCCTCCGTAATTTTCAACTAAAAATTGAACCCAATTCATTTCCATTATAAAATCCTCCTAATTTCTCTTTGTATTAATAAATTTATTTTGTGTTTTAAATGGTGAGAAAGCTCTTCCTCCACCTTCGTAGAATTTACCGAAGTATTCTACATATTGTAATCTACATGTATGAACATATGCTCCTAATAAAGATAAAGCCAAGTTGAATATATGTCCAATTACAAATATAACTGGCCCAAATATAATCACTGCTATACCTGCTGGCAATTTACCTATCATAAGATTGAATGCTCCAGCTAGTGATCCACCAGCTAAACCTAATGCCATAAGTCTTGTGTAAGAAACAAGGTCTCCTACGTAACTTGTTATTCCATAAAGTGAATAAGCACCTTGCCCTAATCTAGCTCCTACACTCTTTTCTTGTCTACCACCTGTAAGTACTATTACAATCATACCAAATATCATAAATCCGATAGCGATGTTTTTTCCAAGTGGAGATAATCCTAAAGCACTAGCTCCTAAAACACATGCTAATGATATAAGAGTAATTACCCAAGCACCAACATCATAGAATGCATCTTTTGTCTTTCCAGCCTTTATAAGTACTGCTGCCTTAATACCTAATCCCATAAAGATTTGAACAATACCAAATACTACTGATACAGCAAGTATAGTCATAATGTCCTTATTAGTATCTAATAATTTAGGTAATTCTACTAAGTCTCCAAAGAAAGCACCATATACAGCACCAAATGCTATAGTTGGGAAGCTTAGATAGAAGAAGAATTTAACTGATTTCTTCATATCTTCATCAAACTTAAATGTCTTTAACGCAACAAGTGTACCAATTAACATTAATAATCCATATCCAATATCTGCAACCATCATTCCGAAGAATAATAGGAAAAATGGTGTAACATATGGAGTTGGATCTATATCATCATATTTAGGTGTACTAAACATTTGAGTTATATTTTCAAATGATTGATTTAATTCATTATTCTTAAGCTTTACAGGAACATCATCGATTTCCTCATCTTTAACTTCTTCAAATGAAATAACACCATCTTCTCCAAGAACTTCTTTAACTACTGAAGTTAACTTATTGTTTTCTTCAACAGGAACCCATCCTTGAATAACCATGATACTTTTTGTCTTTAAGAAATTGCTTACAGCATTCTTTCTTATAGTTTCATTTCCATAATACTCATTAACAAGCTCTAAAGTCTTATAATCTTCTTCTAAAGCTGCTAACTCTTCACATACAAAGAATTTCTTTGATTGAAGTTTTTCTATTGTGTCCCTACTATCGTGTACTATCTTTAGTGGAACATCAGTTAAATCTGTTTTGAATTGACTAAATCCAAATCCTCTTAAAATTTCAGTTACTTCTTCTTCTCTTTCTTTTCCACAGATAACTAAGAAATTAATATCTTGATTACCTCTAGAAATTACTTCAAAGTAGAATTCACCTAATGCAGAAGTTAATTCTTCTTCGTATTGCTTAGGTACAGTTCCTAAGAAATGAGGAGTTTTCATCGAGTTTAAATCTTCAAATGAAGCATCTAATTGTTCCCATGGTCTCATAGAATCAATTATTCCTTCAAGCTTAGTCTTTTGAGTTTCAAGACTAGCTATTTGAGATTCTTTTTCCTTAACTTTTTCGCAAATAGCTTCCCAGTTACTATTCATAACTTTTTCTTCTAATTCCTTAAAAGTTAATTCTCTTTTTCCTTCCTTCATTGCTTTTAATCCTGATTTTTGAGGAACATACTCTCCTAAAAAGTTCAGAGTAGATTTAGCCATAGATAATTTGTCTTCGCACCCTGCAAATTCTGAACCTGATTCTGCCTTCATAAGATCTGCTAATTCTTCATGCTTTTCTAAAAGTTCTTCATTTTGTAAGTTAATGAATTCTACTTCTGAAAAGTTTTGAAGTTTTTCTAGCAGTGTAGCTTTTTGAGATTCAAATCCTAGCAAGGTGAACTTATTCATCTTAACTATTGCCATTTACTTTCACTATCCTCTCAACCACTAATTTAACAGCATTATCTTTTTTTGTTCCAGAAAGATTTAAAATATCCTTAGAATCAGTACTTCCTTTAGCTAATATAGGCTCAGCAGCCTTATTGCCTTCATTTACGGCTTTATCTAAGATACTCTTACATTTTTCCTTAGCGCTTTCAATTACAGTATTGTAATTTTTATCAGCTTCTGATACCGCTAATTGAACAATTTCTCTTGCTTTAACCTCAGCATTTTTGATTATTTCATCTGCCTTAGCTTCAGCTTCTTTGATTTCTTTAATTGCATCTAATGCCAAAATATCACCACCTTCTATGCCATCAATCTGTTTTTTATATGAATAAAATACGAATAAAATATGTATTAATACTTTATGTAGTATCAATTACTTTTTATTCTCTTTTATTATACACTATTTAATATTTTTTTCAACAAATTTATCCTGATTTCATTAATACTCTTATGTAAATTTATAATTTAAATTTTTCTTAACATCTTGCCGAAAATAAATACTTTTTTTATTAATAATGTTAACATATATTTTTTTCTAACAATTCATTCAATAAAAACGCAATTATTCTATAACAAATCCACTTTTACCTTATTACCATCATTTCCTATTAAATAATATGTATCTTCAGAAACTATTTTTTGTTCCCTTTCATATAAATCCATATCTAACGAAAAAATATCTACACTATATTCTCTGAAAGAATATTCTTCTCTATACTTTTCCTTTATCTTATCTTCAATAGATTTATCTACGCTATTTTTTAAATACTCTGGTATACCTCTCTTCTTATTAAATGTAAGATAATCAAACTTTATAATATCTCTTAAATATTTATTATCTCCATTTAATATTTCCATATTGAAATCTAAAAATACTTTATAATATTCCGAATTTCCAATATTTCTATTGAAGTAGCCTTTTTTCTCAAAGAAATTACCAAGTTCATAAAAAAACTCATAAGGAGTAGTAAATTTGTCATAAAAATAATTAAGAATGTTATTAAATTTTTGACTGTTATAATATTTATCGACCACATTCTCAACTTTCTTTAATATCAATATTTCTTTATAAGATATTTTGTCAGTTTTTAGTATTTCATAAGGAGGATATGGCGAATATGCCATAGAATATTTATCTCCTTCTTCTCTCATGGCAGAACCTTTTAATAATTTTAAAAATCCTAATTGTATCTCTTCTGGCCTTATACTATGGACATCATTAAAGGATCTAACAAAAGAATTATAATCTTCTCCAGGAAGACCCGCTATTAAATCTAAGTGTTGTTTTATATTTCTTAAAGATAAAAGTTCTTCCACCTTATCCTTTATGTCGCTAAAATTGACAAATCTATTAATATTATTTAAAACTTCATCATTAGTAGTTTGAACTCCTACCTCAAATTGAAATCTATCTACAGGAGCATTTCTTAAAAGTTCTATTTCATCATCTCTTAATATATCTGCTGATATTTCAAAATGAAATTTAGTATCTGTATCAGCATTAATTAAAAAGTCCCAAATAGCCATTGAATATTTATGATTACAATTAAATGTTCTATCTACGAATTTTACAAGCTTTACTTTTTTATCTATAAAAAATTGTAATTCTTTTAAAACTCTATCTATAGAGTGAAATCTTACCCCATGTGTTGTTGATGATAAACAGTATTTACAATTAAAAGGGCACCCTCTACTCCCTTCATAATATACTATCTTATTATTTAAATCTTCATCTTCCTCATAAGGAAAGACCACTTCATCTAATGACATTAAAGGTCTGCTTCCATTAGATAATACATTACCATCTTTTTTATAATGTAGACCCTTAATATCTTCAATCTTTCTATTTCCTAATTTATATTCAACAAATTCTCTATATGTTTTTTCACCTTCACCCTCAATAACATATTCACCTACATTATCTCTTAAAAATAACCTAGAATCATAAGATACTTCAGGTCCACCATAAAGAATTTCAATATTAGAATCAACTAATTTAATCAAATTAGATAATCTCTCTACCATTTCCACATTCCAAATGTATGTTGAAAAAGCCACTACATCTGGTTTTTCTTCAATAATCTCCTTTAATATATGTTCTTCTCTATCATTTATAGAGAATTCTCTTATCTTACAATCATAATCTAAATCTTTAGAATATGCTCTTAAATATCTAACAGCTAAATTACTATGAACAAACTTTGAATTAATCGCTGTAAGTAAAACCTTCATATTTTTCTTCCTTTCTTTTGTTAAGCTTTTACCTTTATTGCTTTTATATAAAAAATATCTTCCCACACTTTAGTTTCTTCTATTATAGAATATTTTTCAAGAACTTTCTTTATTTCTTCAAACTTACATGATAAGAAAGGATTATATTTATTAAATGATACCTTTTTAAATTCTCCATCTGGTAATACTACTTCTATATCATAGTCTACAAAACCATTGCTAACTTTGTTTATATCCCAAATATATATTTCTCCATTATCTTTTAAATAATTAATAACCTCTTTAATTAATGATTCTTTTCTTCTTGAACCTAGCACACTATTTAGATTAAAGAAAAATGTACATGCATCATAAGTTTTGGGCTTCAATACATTTTTATTTTCACCATTTACATAGTCAATTGATAATTCATCTTGAATATCTTTAGAAAGATTATAAATTATTCCTGAATTTTTTCTAGACACATCTAAAACATCACCTTTAATCTCAACATCATTCATATTAATAACTATTTTCTTTTTCATAACACCGCCTCCTATTTACCACATTTTACCATAAAAATAAAAGACAAGCCACTTCCCTTAAATCAAAGAAAGACTTATCTTTTAAAATTACTTTTCATTACCTTTATTTAATTTCAAAACACATATTATAAGTAGCAATAAACATAAAGAAAAAATATAAATCCATATAGATAAAGGAAGTTTAAATCCTAAGATTCCTTTCTTTTGATGTATGCTATAAATACAACCCAAAGCATCATCCAGTATTAAAAATTCATTATTTTTATACACTATATCACTTATATTACTTTCATCTTTAAGTTTTAAAAGATTATAAAATACCCCTTTATTATTAAAAACTGAAATCATTTCTTTACTTCTGTCCCAAAGCACAATACTGTTTTTTTCCAATACTTCCCCATCTGTATCAATAGCTAATTCTCTTAGAGAATCAACTTCTTCATGTTGATATAATGGCGGGTCCATATATCTTACTGGTGTTTTCTTTAATAATGGTTTAATTAATGTTTCTCCCTTAAATCTAGGTGAGCTTATATAATCACCACCACTATAATCTGGCCATCCGTACCACCTGCCACCTTTTATTTCATATATATAATCTTTATCCCTATTAACAGGTCTTAACCCTTCATTTTTCATTCCTGAAAATATTCCATATATATTACCTTCACTATTAAATCCAAAACCTGTTACACCTCTTATACCACTAGAGAAAAGTTTTATTTCATTATTCTTAAGATTTAATGTATATATTGCTCCATTACCAATCTTTACTCCTCTAACCTTTTCTCCATCTTTATTTTTAACTCCTACCCTCTTAAAGATTCCTGTTTGAAATTGACCATAATTAACATCATTTAAAACTAAATCTATTGGAGGCAAATCAATATTTTCTCCTTCTGCTATTCCCGAATTAGTTGCTGCACCTATAGATATAAAGATTTTATCCTCTTTTACCTGAAGCTTTCTACTTATCCCATTACCACCTTTAGGTATTCCACAACATAAAGTTTCCACCGAAGAATCTTCTAATGAAAAACTTTGAATAGCATCATCAGATATATATATCAATTTATTATTCCAATAAACTATATCTTCAATATCAGAATCCTGATTTTTATATAACACTTTTTCTTTCCCAAAGTTATCTATAGACTTTATACTTTCCTTATAGGCAATATACTTATAATTATTATCATCTATTGTAATAGCCCTAGCCTTTTCACAATTTTTTAAGATAACATTACATTCCACATTATCTTTTAGTATATCAAACTTATATTTGCTAGATATTTTATAAACCGAGAATGCTAAAGTTACAATTAATATAATTATTAATACATCCCTAAAAAACTTCTTCATAGTACCCTCCTTTTATTCCTTTATTTAATTTATATTTTGTCACCTTAAAATTATGACCTCTCCTTGAAAAATCAATCTACAATGTTATACTAAATGTAACTATATTTTACAGGAGGTAGTAAGATGAAAGATCAAAGATATAATACTTTAGCTAAAAACTTAATTAATTATTCTTGTAAATTAAAAGAAGGAGAAAAAGTTTTAATTGAAGGAATTGGAGAATGTAAAGCACTAATCAAAGAATTAGTAAAAGAAGCTTATAATGCCAAGGCTATCCCTCTAGTAACTATAAAAGATAAAGAAATAAATAGAGAATTACTAATGGGTGCATCCAAAGAACAATTAGAACTTATGGCAAAATATGAATCTGAAAGAATGAAAGATATGGATGCATACATAGGAATACGTTCTGGAGCCAACTCATCAGAATTATCAGATGTACCATCAGAAAAGCTTTCTTTATACAGCAAGCACTTTCAAGAACCTGTCCATGGAAAAATAAGAGTTCCAAGTACTAGATGGGTTGTACTAAGATACCCTAATCCATCTATGGCACAAGCTGCTAATATGAGTACAGAGGCTTTTGAAGATTACTACTTCAATGTATGCAATCTTGATTACTCTAAAATGTCAAAAGCTATGGATAACTTAGTTGGGCTAATGAATAAGACTGACAAAGTAAGATTAATAGCAAAAGATACAGACATTAGCTTTTCCATAAAAGATATACCAGCAATAAAATGCGCTGGAGCTGCTAACATTCCAGACGGTGAAGTATATTCAGCTCCAGTTAAAAATTCTATTAATGGAGTAATTACTTATAACACACCATCATTACGTGATGGATTTACATTTGAAAATATAAAACTTACTTTTAAAAATGGAAAAATTATAGAAGCAACTGCTAATGATACAGAAAGAATCAATGAAATATTTGATATGGATGAAGGCGCAAGATATGTTGGAGAATTTGCTATTGGAGTTAATCCTTATATCTTAGAACCAATGAAAGATACTCTATTTGATGAAAAAATAGCAGGGTCAATTCACTTCACACCTGGTTGCTGCTATGATGATGCATACAACGGAAACACTTCTGCACTTCATTGGGATTTAGTTTTAATCCAAAGACCAGAATACGGCGGAGGAGAAATTTACTTTGATGATGTATTAATCAGAAAAGACGGTTTATTCGTTGTAGATGAACTAAAATGCTTAAATCCTGAAAACTTACTTTAAAAGTAAGAGTCAAAGATTTGGTATCTAGAAATCAAGAGTATTACATTGATAGAATTTAAGAAAAACATAAATTTTATCTGGAGGTTACTCATGTATATTAAATTAGATAATGATACTTGGGAAAAATATATAAATGAATATTT
>SVCL01000162.1 GCA_015058405.1 Clostridium sp. | reverse complement strand
TTTTTTATTAATTTTTAGTATCTATCTCTCAATTCCTCCTTTATTCTTAGAATTTCATTTTATGATTTATTATCCTATTTCCAATTTTTCAATCACATCTATTTCAACTGAAAATATCGTCATTATTGACATGACGATATTACTGTTACAACGATATTTACCTTTTACTGTTGGGCTATTTATGGACTCTTACAGGGCGATTTTATTTTCTTGTAACCCTTGATTTTACTTACTTTGGGCGTATGGGCGTATTACTTAGTAGATTTTCTTTTATTTTTCACTTATTATTTATTTAATTTTTATTATATTTTTATTGAATGAATCTGCCCTTATGCCCAATTCATTGATTTATCTATGTTCTATTGAAATTGTATCTGCCCACTCTTTGCCCAATTATGCCCTACTTGAACCTATTAGGTAGATTACTCCACAATGTTGCTTTTGCTACACCGCTAGCTTTAGCTACTTCCTCAACTGCTCCAACTGATGACATCCCACTTAGTATTAGTAGTATTATTCTTGCAATTAGTATTGCTATCTCCATCTTTTCTGTACCTCCTATATTTTATATTCTTTTAGAAAATTCTCATTTTCTGTGCCTAGTTTACCGCTTTTATGGTATAAGGTTATTCCGAATGAATCTCCTAGAATGAAAGTTGTTTTTATTATTTCAACATCCCTAATCACAATCATTTCTGTGAACTCTGGTATGGATGTAATTTTCTTTGATTGCTTGTCTATTATGTTATATATATTTAGAACTTCTATTGAATCATCATCTTCAAGAACTACTATGTCACCAACTTCTTTTAAGTTGTACATCCTCCAATATTTATCTACAACACTTTCAGATACTTCTTGAAAATGTTGTAGTATTTCTTCTTTCAACTCCTTTGGAGTTATCTCGGCTTTCTCTATGTCATCTAATGTATTTATTATTATCATTTCTTAAATCCTCCTACAGTAGATTTACTGCTTTTAGTTTTTCTTCTCTGCTACTGTTAATGTAAAATGTTGCAGTGGTATCTACACTGCTATGACCTGCTAGCTTACTTACTGTTGAAATTGGTACTCCTCTATTAATTAACCTTGTACAGAATGTATGCCTGAAGGTATGAGGTTTTAATTTATTTACCATTCCAATGTCCTTAGTTAATCTTTCTAGCATTGTGTTTATTGCATCTCTTTTCAATGCTCCTCTTTGACCTATTATTAGATATTCTGAATCTTTTACACTGTAATCTCTGTCTTTAATGTATTCCTTAATTACATCAGCTAAATCGAATTTCAATGGTACTTCTCTAAACTTTCCTCCCTTACCATAGATTTTTATGGAGTAGTTTAAGAAATCAATGTCCTTAATCTTTATGCTACATAGCTCACTTACTCTGACTCCTGTATAAAGTAATAGCATCACAATTACCTTATTTCTTTTACTTACTTTCTCCTCATTCTGAATGTAGAAGAGAATCCTCTCAACCTCCTTATCGCTGTAAACTTCTACTTGTTTTTCTGAACCATAAGCTATCTTTATTCTGTCCTTAGAATTTTCTACAACTATTTCCTTCATTGCTCCAGTTACTACTAAGTATCTATTTAATGCATGAATGCTATTTATCTTTTTATTGATTGTTGCTACTTCATAGTTACTATCTACTAGAAAATTCTTGTAGCTTACTATGTAGAATCGTTGTAATGTACCATTAAATTCAACTCCTTTATCTCCTAGAAATTCTATAAATGCTTTAATATCTCCAACATAACTTTCAATTGTTTTAGGACTCTTTCCATCTTCAATTAGACTTATCTTGAAATCTTCTACTATTTGATACATCATCTTACTCCCTTCAACTTCCTTAAATAGAAAAGAGTTAATGCTCCTTGATTAGAAACATTAACTCTTTATCAAATTTATAATATATATTTATCATTTATCTTAAATTCAGTTGATTTAGCCTTTATTTACAGCTTTTCAATCTGAATAGTATTCTTATTCAGATTCTCCTGAATCTCTCTTTTCTGATGACTTATCGTTGGTTTTTACTATATTTTTATTAGTTGATGTATGTATTCTCAGTTATTTATTCCATTGAATGATTTTATTATCTATTGATTGGTTATTTATTATAATTTCTTCATTGATTATTACTTTAGTTCTTATCTGATTAGATTTTCTTTTATTATCATATTATTATTTATTCTGAATAGATATTATTTCTATTACTCAATTATTTATTATCAATCTTTTATTCTTATTTATTTTATTGAAATAGACTTCAGGTCTATTTCAATTATTACTTTCCTCTAGTTTCTTGTTCCCCCCTATCCCCCCGTTCCTCTTTCCGAGTCCCAAATTCCTATTTCCAAGTTCCATTATTTTTATGTTTTATCTTTTCAATTCTTTTTATTTTTTAGTGCTTTTCTACTACATATTATATGTTCTGAATTCCATTAACTTTTAAGTGGAATTATTGAGCCTAGGATTTTCTTATCTTTCAGGTTACGCATCTATTCTATACTGGTTTTACTAGTTTCTAAAGTCACTAGCCTTAATAATCTAGGAATTCCTTAATTACATACTGTTATCAATTCCACTAACTTTCAAGTAGAATTATTAACCCTAGGATTTCCTTACCTTTCAGATTACGATAGCTTTCAATCCTAGATTTTTTGCTTTTAAAAAGTTTCTTGCACATAAAAAAAGATTAATGCTCCATTTACTGAAACATTAACCTTTTTAACTTATTTCACTGCATTATAATAATTATGCAGTAACTTATTTATATGCTTTCCACCAATTTTAATCATTTAGAACAATTATATTTTTATGCTATCAGATTAAATATAATTATGAAGTGACCTTTATATATTTACTTGGTATATTGTCTGCTAACCATACTTTATCATTACCTAAATAAAACTTAACGCCTTCATACCAAGCCTTATTAGCATCAATTTCAAGAATAATAGGTTTATTATCATGTCTTTTACCAACTTGCAGTGCAGTTTGAATATCATTAGACAAATGGACATACTGTCTTCCCTTTGGTAATAATCCCTTATCCCTTATTGATTTTATAAAACATCTTGCAGTACCATGATATAATATTGCTGGTGGTTCAGTGCTTTCCTTTACTATTTTCTTAGGTATAGAATGTCCATATATAGCTCTAATTCTACCTGCAACTAATTCATGTCTCTTCTTATCTGAGTTTTCTATAATATGCTCTAAATCTTCTAAAGTCACATTATCCCACTTATCACTTTCATTAAGTGCAGTCAATAATTGTTCAACACTAACCCATCCATTTTCATCTAATTCCAATTCATATTCCCAAGGAGCATGCCTAAGAGCGTATGATATTTCCTTACTTAATTCTAAATAATTTATATGACTCATCTCCTTTTTTATTCTCTATTAAACTCAATCATTTCATTAATTGCATCTTTTAACCAATCCCAAAAATCATTATATTCATTTCTTTGTTCATAACCTTCTGATGCAAAATCATGTATTATTTGTACTTTCTCATCTTTACCTACTTCAAAACACGCTATATCATCATTGTCATCTCGTCTTGCAAAAGGTATTAACTTTCTATTAGGATATCTTTCTTTAACTCCTTTTAATCTATTTAACACCCTTTCTTCATCCATTATATACCACAAATCAAAATCCAATAAATTTAATTCTATTGCTTTAATAAATGAATCTGGATATTGAAACCCATCAATTCCTAATTTACTTTCTAAACTTTCTATGTTCATAATTATTTACCTATCCTTTCCATAGCATCTGCTCCAAATGGATTATTATTTCTAAATGATGCTTTTTGCTTCCCAATTCTTAATTCAATTGCCTCTCCCCATGTCTTAGGAACACCCTTTTTAGTTGTAAATCTATCAATTAGACTTTCAGGTAGAAGCTCATTAGCATCATGAATAATTGCTTGGGCATCTATTCCTGCCTCTCTTGCTGCAACTACTCTTGTATTATCTATTGTAGTTAGCTTACCATCACTCATTTTAACAACATCAATCGGGTCCCCTTTCCAACCATTAGCCTTCATACTACTAATTATTTCATCTGCACCATTAACTGAGCTTTGACTAAATCTTATTTCATTTGCATTTACAGAAACAGGTTGTCTAACCCCCTTTAAAGAGGCTCCTCTATTATCTCCAGCTACAGGACGCTCTAAATTAACTTGTATTCTACTACTATTAGTCCCTGTACTACCTGAAGGACGCATTGTAAATACATCAGTTCCATTAGTAATTACCCTTGATTCTCCAGGTACATTTCCTCATTAGCAA
>SVCL01000161.1 GCA_015058405.1 Clostridium sp. | reverse complement strand
TTGCTCCTTAATATATTCTCTTAATAATTCTTTCGACACGTTTCCCATACAAAAAACTCCTTCTTGCAATAATTTGTTATTTTGATTATTGCCAAGAAGAAGCTATTTTTATTCTATTTACACAAAATTTTTTATACGGCCATATTAAAGGTTTAGATATTTTCTAAATCTTTTTCCTTTTCAATAAATTACTTAAAAACTTATTTACTATATAGTATAGTTATAATAAAAGTAATATTTTGGGAGGTGCCTAGATGGGAGATAGCAACAATATAAAATTAATTCCATCTTAATAAATGTAATAAAAATGACATACAAATGACAAGAAAAAGGTTTACAATAATATTAAGAATTAAATAAGTTTTTTATTACTTTATTATATGGTAAAATAAAAATGTAATGATTCTATTATTGTGAAAAGAGGAATTTATAATGAAAGACAAGTTAATTAATGTTTGTGATAGAACAATCGATAACTATAGATTAGCAAAAGAAGAATTAAGATTTGATGGAGATTATATAAATCATTTTGCAGCTTTAACTTATGGAAGTATAAATGAGAATATTCCAATAAAGAAAGTAAAAGAAATTAGAAGTGCCATTAAAAAGGAAACTTCAAGAATATCAGTTTTTAGGGGAGATATTCTTTATATATTATCCTTTCTATTAGCTTTTGAAAATAATGTTGAGGAAGTAATAAAAAAATTATATATTACTTATAATGATCTTAGAGAATTTGGATTTAGAGACAGTCAGTACTTAGTTTTAGCAAGTTACTCTTTAGTAAAACATGTTAAAGATGAGAATAGGCTAAAGTATATGATTAGAATGAGAGAAGTGTATGATGTTATAAGAAAAAACTATAATAATGTTACAAATCACGAAGACTACTTAGAATGCGCTCTTCTTGCCATGAGTGGAGTTTCGGATGAAGAAATTTTAGAGTTTATAAAGAAACAATATTTAAGATATGATAAAAAGGGCATACTTACTAATAATAGTATTCAAGCATTAAGTATGACGTTATTGTTAAATAAAAATGATTTAGCAGATGAAAATGTATATAATTTATTAGAAGGTTTTGAAAAGACAGAACTTAGGGTGTGTCATCAATTTTTACCTTTACTTGGAGCGTGTGAAATAGAAGAAAACACTGAAGTATACATAAGAAAACTTAATGAAGTTATTAAGTATTTATGTGATGAAGAAGGGGAATATGAATTTTATATGGATAAAAGCTTTAGAGTGTTTATTGGTATAATGTTAATAGAGTGTTGTAAACAAAATAAAAAAGAGAGGTTTTTAAAAGAGCTATTATCAAAAGGAGTATATTCTTTATTAGTTAGTAAAAATCAAGGAGTATTTTCTGAGGGATTAGCTTAGAAATTTATATTATGGAAAGAATTATATTACATGTTGATATGGATGCCTTTTTTGCTTCTGTAGAACAAAAGGATAATCCAAGTCTTAGAGGAAAACCAGTTATTGTTGGAGGTACATCAGAAAGAGGGGTAGTAAGTACATGTTCTTATGAAGCTAGAAAATATGGGGTACATTCAGCAATGCCAGTATTTTTAGCCAGAAGTAAATGTCCTATGGGAATATTTGTACCTGTTAGGTATTGGAGATATAAAGAAATATCTAATAAGATTTTTGAAGTTTTTAGAGAAGTAACTTCTGCAATAGAACCTTTATCTATAGATGAGGCATTTTTAGACATAACAGATAGTTCATTTAAATCGGGTGAAGAGGCAGCTAGATATATTAAAGATAGAGTAAGGAAAGAGCTTGGACTAACTTTATCTATTGGAATCTCGTATAATAAATTTTTAGCAAAGCTTGCTTCAGATTGGAATAAGCCTAATGGAATAATGATAATAACTAAAGAGATGATACCAGATATTTTAATGCCTTTATCAATTTCTAAAGTTTTTGGATTAGGGAAAAAATCAGTAGCTAAACTTAATAATATGGGCATTTTCACTATAGAGGATTTATATCAATTACCTAAAGAGTTTTTTGGAGAAACTATGGGGAAAATGGGGCTTGAAGTATATGATAGGATTAGAGGTATAGATAAACGTGAAGTTGTATCTACAAGGGAAAGAAAATCTGTAGGAAAAGAAAGAACTCTTAGAGAAGATACTATGGATAAAGAAGAGTTATTATTATATTTAAAAGAATTTTCTAAAGAAGTATCTGATATATTAATTAGTAAAAATATTTCAGGCAGGACAGTTGTATTAAAATATAAAACTTCTGATTTTGAAAGTCATACTAGGAGTAGAACTTTAAAGGATTATATTTGCAATGCAGATGAAATATATGAAATTTCAAAGGAATTATTATTAGCAGAAGACCTTAAAGAAGAGGTAAGACTTATTGGAGTTACAGTATCCTCTTTTAAAGAGAGCAAAATAGAGCAATTGACGCTATTTTAAGAAAAAAATATTGACAAAAAATAACATGATTATATATACTTATATTAAGACAAATAATGTAAAATCTTTGACTGAAGATAGTACTTTTAAGGGAAAGTTAAAGCGAGCTATGAATTTGGTGAGATGCATAGTACTTAGAACTTATTAGGAATGGGCTTTAGTAGATGCGATGTGAAATTATTTTTAAGAGTAGCTTAGCCGTATCCAAACGTTATTTTGGTATAATTCAAAAGGAATTTTACTTTTTGTTAATGAGGGAATTAGTGATTTTATTAATTCTAAATATGGGTGGCACCACGAGTATATCGTCCCAAGGGATATAGATATACTCTTTTTTGCGTATAAAAAAATAAGTTTTAATAATTAGGGGGCAAAGTATTATGGAAAAATTTTATGGAGAATATGGTGGACAGTATGTACCACAACAAGTGTTAGAAGTATTAAATGAATTAGAGGAGGCATTTTTAAAATATAAAGATGATCCATCCTTTTTGAAAGAATATAATTATTATTTAAAGCAATATGTAGGACGTGAAAATCCTCTTTATTATGCAGAACGATTAAGTAATTATGTAGGAGGAGGTAAGATCTACTTAAAAAGAGAAGATTTAAATCACACTGGGGCTCATAAAATTAATAATGTATTAGGTCAAATGTTACTTGCAAAAAGAATGGGAAAAAGTAAAGTAATTGCAGAAACAGGTGCAGGGCAACATGGAGTTGCAACAGCTACAGTTGCAGCATTAATGGGTATGGAATGTATAGTTTATATGGGCGAAGAAGATATGAGAAGGCAAGCATTAAATGTATTTAGAATGGAGCTTTTAGGTGCAAAAGTAGTTCCTGCAACAAAGGGAACTAGAACACTAAAAGAAGCAGTTGATCTTGCTCTTGAAGAATGGGTAAAAGATGCTAAAAATACTTTTTATGTTCTAGGTTCTGCAGTTGGACCATATCCATACCCAGCAATAGTAAAGGAATTTCAAAAGGTTATTAGTGTTGAAGCTAAGAAACAAGGATTAGAAGCAGAAGGTAAGTTACCAAAAGCAGTTATTGCATGTGTTGGTGGAGGAAGTAATGCTATAGGAACTTTTGCAGATTTTATAGAAGAGAAAACTGTGGAACTTATAGGTGTAGAGGCAGCAGGAAAAGGATTGGACACAGAAATGACAGCAGCATCTATGGCTAAAGGGGAAGTTGCTGTTATTCACGGAATGAAAACAAAATGTCTTGTAGATGAAAAGGGAGAAGCTAAGGAAGCTTATTCAATTTCAGCTGGGTTAGATTATCCAGGTATTGGACCTGAACACGCTTATCTAAAAGATTCTGGAAGAGCTAAATATGTTCCTTGTACAGATGATGAGGCTTTAGAATCTTTTAAGATTTTATCAAGACAAGAAGGTATAATACCAGCCATAGAAAGTTCACATGCAGTAGCTTATGCTATTAAATATGCTAAGAATCTTAAAAAAGATGATTATATAATAGTTACTTTATCAGGAAGAGGAGATAAAGATGTTGAAGAACTAATGGACAAGATAAAATAATTATAGTAATGCATTAAAACAAGGTTTATTTTTATATAATTTTAAAATATTAAGAAAAATATTATTGAGGCAGTACAAGGTTTTTTTAGTAAAATTTTATATTTTTAAAAAAAGTTATATCTAAATCGTACAATTGCGAATATTAATATAGTAGATTATTAAAAAGGAGGGAACTACTTAGGGAAGACTGTTAAAAGCAGTTTTTAAAGTGGGTAATAATTAAGAATGAAAAAAGAGTTAACTCCAAATGAAGTATTGTTTAATATTAATTTAAGCGAGGGAGACGGTGATTTAAAACTTAAAGATATTCCCAAAATAAAATCTGCCTATAAGAAAATAGAAAGAGCAATTAAGATTAAAGAAGAAGGCTATAATTTATATTTGATAGATTCCTTTTCTAAGGAAAAGCTAAATGAATTGATTACTTTTATAAAAGAATTATATAAAGATTGTAAAGAGCCAAAGGATATTTGTTATGGAACAATTGATGATGCTAGAAAACCCAAGGCTATTTTTTTAAGTAATGGAAAAGGAAAAGAATTAAAGGAAGAAGTAGAAAATATAAAAAATAGCTATTTTGAAGTAGCTATGGAATTTTATAATACTTCTTCTGAATCAGAAAAAGATAGTATAATAGAAGAAATCCATACTAAGAGAAGTGCATATATTGGAGAATTGGTCGATATTGCTAAAAAGGAAGGTTTTGATGTTAAGGCTACTACAGGAGGCTTTGCTTTTATACCCTTAAAAGAAGGGGAAGCTATGACGGAGAAAGAATATGATGAACTTCCAGAGGATGTAAAGGATGTAATTATAGAAAAAGCTGCAGAATTAAAAAAAAGAGCTGAGGTTGTATTAGAAAATTTAAAAAATATTGAAGTTACTTCTCTTAAAAAGCTTAAGGAGATATATAGAGAGTTTTTAAATATCGAACTTGAGCCTGAAAAGGAAGCTTGTCTTGTAAATTTTATTGATGAAGATGATGCATATGAATATTTAGAAGAATTATTTTTAAATGTAGAAGATCAGTTAGTGGAGTGTTATAGTATAAATGTTGAAGATGATGAAAAAGTTATCAATGAAATATTAAATAAATTTGATTTAGCTGTTTTAGTGGATAATAGCAATTATAAAATACCTAGGGTTATTTATGCAGAAGATCCAAGTGTAGAAAATTTAATAGGAAATGTAGAATACGAAAATCATAATGGTTCCTATAAAAGTGAATTATCTCTAATTACACCAGGGGCTTTAATACTAGCAAATGAAGGTTGTGTAATAATAAGGTTAAGTCAATTAATTAGTAATGCATATAGTTATTACTATTTGAAAAAATCTTTAGTTACAGGAAAAGTAAATATTAATACGAGTAAAAGTTACTTGGATTTGTTGTCTATTAATGGTTTAAAACCTGAAGCTATACCTTTTAAAGCTAAAGTAATTATTATTGGTGATTATGAAAGTTATGATATTTTATATGATGCAGATGAAGATTTTAGGAAGCTATTTCCTTTAAGAGTTGAGGTTTCTAGAACTATAAAATATGATGAGATTAAAGGAAAAGCTTTGAAGAATTATATCTTGGAAAGATGTAAAAAACACTCTTTAACTAATGTTAACGATGATGCCATAAAGGAAGTTATTAAATATTTATTTAGATTATCTAGTGACAAGAATAAGTTGAATTTGAATAATAATGATATAGATAAAGTATTATTATTAGCTAGTAATAGTATTGGCACAAGAGAAATGATGGGGGAGGACATAGTTAAGGTAGCATATGAACAAGAGTTTATTGAAAATGAAATAATGTCAATGTATAAAGACAAAAAGATATTAATTTCTGTTAATGGACGAAAAATAGGAGTAATAAATGCTTTGGCAGTATTAAATTCAGGGTATTATAGTTTTGGTAAGCCAATGAGAGTAACTTGTACTGTTGCAATTGGTGACGGCAAGATTATTGATATACAGAAAGAAAGTAATTTATCTGGAAGTATACATGCAAAATCTATTAATATACTTTCTGGGTTAATAAGTAATTTGATAAATCCTTATAAAAGATTGCCTGTCAATTTTCACTTAAGCTTTGAACAAACTTATGGAACAATAGATGGAGATAGTGCTTCTGTATCTGAGCTATTATGCATGTTATCAGCTTTAAGTAAAAGGGGAATTAGACAGGATGTAGCTGTTACAGGTTCAATAAATCAATTTGGAGAAGTTCAGCCTATAGGCGGAGTTAATGAAAAAATTGAGGGATTCTATAATACGTGTAATCTTTTAGGGGATAGTAAAGGCAAAGGTGTTTTAATACCTTCAAGTAATAAAGATGAGGTTATTCTTAAAAGAGAAGTGGAAGAAGCTATAGAAAAAGGAGACTTTCACATTTATACTATGGATACTTTAGAAGATGCAATAGAGGTAATGATATTAGATGAAAATGAGACTATTGAGGACTTTTTTAAAGCTATATCCAAAGAGATAGATAAGTATAAACCAAATCTAAATACAAAAAATTAAAAAGATGAGTAATGATATTAAGCGAAGTTTTTTGTTGATTTCAACAAGCTTCGCTTATTATATTATTTTTGGTAATATAACAAAAGGTTTTACTAAATATTGACTTTAGTTTTATAAATATGTTAAAATATGGAAAAAGGACTTAAGAAGAGGAGGTGAATTACTCTAGGGAAATAACCTATAGGGTAACATAATATGTATCTTAGTTTTGATAATAGAGATGAAAAGCTTATTATAAGTTTAGTTGGAGAATTAG
Source organism: Clostridium sp. (assembly GCA_015058405.1). GTDB lineage: Bacteria > Bacillota > Clostridia > Clostridiales > Clostridiaceae > Clostridium. Next base: position 3,538 of record SVCL01000161.1, on the reverse strand, counting down.
ATCATCATAGTGCAGAAGAAGTTAGAGTGAAAATAGATGATAGAATCGAAAGAGATAATATAAAAAAAGTAATATTAAATTTTTCTGGAGTAACCTTTATGGATAGTTCAGGTATAGGAGTAGTGGTAGGAAGATATAAAAAGTTAAAACAATCTGGAGGAAATCTTTGTATAACAGATGTAAAAAAAGGGGTTAATAGAGTATTTGAACTATCAGGTTTATTTAAAGTAATTAATTGTTATAACGATGTGAGAGAAGCATTAAATCATATTTAATGGAGGGATTTTAATGGAGGATAATAGAGTAAAAATTGAATTTTGCAGTAAGTCACAAAATGAAGGTTTTGCAAGAGTTGCTATAGCAGCCTTTGTTTCGCAACTTGATCCAACTTTAGACGAATTAACTGATGTAAAGACAGCAGTGTCTGAAGCTGTAACAAATTCGATAATTCATGGTTATGAAGGAAAAGAAGATAAAAAGGTAGTAATTGAGGCAAGTTTAATAGAAAATGAGGTTGTTATTAAGGTTATAGATTATGGAAAAGGAATAGAAGATATAGAAAAAGCAAGGGAACCATTATATACTTCAAGACCAGACCTTGAGAGATCTGGAATGGGGTTTACTGTAATGGAATCTTTTATGGATAGTATGGATGTTATAAGTAAAAAGGGAGAAGGTACACAGGTAATATTAAAGAAGAAATTTAAATCAATAAGTTAGGTGAATGGTAAATGGATAAAGAGAATTTTAAGAGAGTGGAATTTAACTATGAAGATAATTCTGAATTACTTCCCTTGGCTAAAGATGGAAATGAAATGGCTATGAATAAACTTATAGAAATGAACCTTCCCCTTGTATCTTCATTAAGTAAAAAGTTTTTGAATCGTGGTTATGATTATGAGGATATATTTCAAATTGGATGTATTGGTCTTGTAAAAGCTATAAAAAATTTTGATTCTAAATTTAATGTTAAGTTTTCTACTTATGCAGTACCAATGATTATGGGTGAGATTAAAAGGTTCTTAAGAGATGATGGCATGATTAAGATTAGTAGAAATGTAAAAAGTATTGCTAGAAAAATTCATTTTGATAAAGAGATTCTATCTAAAAAATTAGGAAGAGAACCTACTATTGATGAGCTTTCTAGTTTTTCTGGAATAGAGAAAGAGGATATAATCTTAGCTATTGAATCTTCTTCGAGTTTACAATATCTATATGATACTATACATCAAGATGACGGGGCACCTGTTCTTTTAATTGATAAACTTAGTGAAAAAGGTAATGATGATAGTGATATGATTAATAGTATCGCCTTAAAGGAAGCGCTTAGAAATTTAGATGAGAAGGCTAGACAAATTATTGTATTACGGTATTTCAAGGATAAAACACAAGTACAAGTTGCCAAAATGCTTGGAATAAGCCAAGTACAAGTGTCTAGAATAGAGAAAAAGGTATTATTATCTATGAGAGAAGAACTTATGGAATAGAAGGTGCTGTATTAAAAGTCTTAAAATAATAATGTTATAACAAAAAAAGATAAAATAATTAGCAAAATCAAACAGTCTATATGGAGCTAATTATTTTATCTTTTTTACTGTTATAACATCTTTAGTATTTAAGAATTCTTTTTGAGTAATTATTCATATTTGAATTTTGATATACTTTCTTTTAGATTGTGAGAAAGTTCTCCCATTTCGGTAATAGAGTTGTTAAATTCAGATATTGAAGCAGTTTGTTCTTCTATAGAGGCAGCAACTTCCTCAGTAGAAGCGGCATTTTCTTCAGCAATAGCAGAAAGAGATTGAACTATATCTGTAATAGAATCTCTATGTTGTTTTAATGTATCTGTAGTTTTATTTAATGTACTTAGAGCGTTTATAGAAGAATCTATACTTGTAGAGATACCATTGAATTTCTCTAAAGTTAAATTAAATATTGTATTTTGTTCGTTTAGTGTATCTTTCATGGAGTTCATAGTGGTTACAGCATTTTCAGTTTGAGTAGTTAAACTATTTATTATTTCTACAATATTTTGTGTGAAGCTATTAGATTCTTCAGATAGCTTTCTGATTTCTTCTGCTACAACAGCAAATCCTTTACCATGTTCTCCTGCACTGGCAGCTTCGATAGCTGCATTTAAAGCAAGAAGGTTAGTTTGTTCTGCAATACTTAATATCATTTCACTTGCATTACTAATTTCTTTGGCTTTGTCATTTGTTGTATCTATAACTTTACTTATATTTTTCATTGATTCATTTGTATATTTATTTTGTTCTTTAAGCTCTGAAAGCATATTCATACCTTCTTTGGTGAAATTGACGACCTTATCCATATCATAATTAAGGTTCTTCATATTAGAGGTAGTGGTATTTATACATTCGCTAAGCCCTAAAACTTTATTGGTACCGTTTTCGGTATCTTTAGCTTGCTTATTAGCACCGTCTGCAATTTGCACAATAACATTAGAGATATCATTTGCAGTTGCTGAAACTCGTGCCATGCCTGTTTCTAGGTTATCAGAATGATTGTTCACATTTAATGTTAGCCTATTAGCTTCACTCATAAAACTTCTTAAAGATGTAATTATAACATTAATAACTCTTGCCATATCACCTATTTCATCTTTCAAATTTAAAAATTTTTCAGGAATATTATTAGATACATCAAGTTTTTCGATGCTTTTAGATAGTTTTGTAAGTTCTTTTAAATTTTTAGTTAAGTAATTTCCTAATAAGATACTACAAATTATACTTATAATATTACAAATAATACCTACAATTAACGATGTCTTTGTTAAAGAGCCTGTAGCATTAGATACGATTTTATTAGAAGTAGAAGTTGGAACACCTACAAAGTATGCTCCTATTAGTTCGCCAGAAGAACTTTTAATTGGTTTATATAGAGTATTGTATTCATCATTTAGAATAGAAGTAGTCCCAGAAAACTCATCTCCTTTAGAAAGTACTTCATAAGCTTCTGAATTTTTATCTAATACACTATTAAGTGCTAAGTTTCCAGAATCAAATTTCATATTAGTACAGACTCTTATGAAATTATCACCGTCTTTACGAAAAATAGTTGCGATATCGTTAAAGTCAGAGTATATAGAATCTACAGTTTTACTGTCTCCTTCGATACTTTTACCATTAGAATCAACCAAAATACCATTTTCTAAATTTACGTTACCATAATCAAATTTAATATATGATTGAAATGCGTTGTAAGTATCAGAAAGATTTTCTTTAATCTGAGTGTTAGATAGTTCTGTGAGATATGATTTACTAATATTGGATATAAAAAAACATAGTGAAGTAGTTATAATAACTGATAAAACTGACATTATAATTATAATTTTTTGTTTTAAACTTTTCATTTTATTCTCTCCCTTTATACTTTATCGTTCTGTTAAGTTATATGAACATTGCTCTTCTCAACCCTAGAAAATATAATAAGTTTAACTAGAACCAATTATCCCCCTAGAAAAGGAGAGAAGATCAATGAACAAAACTAATAAAATAAGATGTCCTCGTTGTCACTC
>SVCL01000160.1 GCA_015058405.1 Clostridium sp. | reverse complement strand
AGGGAAATTAGATAATTTAATAATATTAAATACAGGTAAAGTGAATCCTTGCAGCAGATATTTAAAAGCTGTTAGAGGACTTTAACTATACATACGGAAAAATATTTTTTTTATTTTCCGAAAGTAACTTGACACTATCTTCTCTTTTTTTATCATTTACAATGGAAAAGTGTGGTGATATACTTGTGTATATACAGGAAAAAGTAGGGGGAATCATAATGAATAATAGAACTAAACAAATGGTATACGCAGCACTTCTAACAGCTTTAGCAATAATCATACCAATACAATTTTCTTTTTTAAGAGTATATATACCACCTTTTAGTGCAACACTTGCAGCTCATGTGCCTATGTTTATGGCAATGTTAATATCACCAATGACTGCTGTTGTAGTAGGAGTGGGATCAACTTTAGGATTTTTATTTACAGGTTTAGATATAGCAGTTGTATGTAGAGCAGCTACTCATATTGTAGTTGGATTTGTAGGTGCAAGGATTATATTAAGCTCAAGTAATTATGCTAAGGCAGCTATTATTACAGCTCCAATACATGGATTATTAGAAGCTTTAGTAGTAATTCCTTTTGTAGGACTTGATTTTTATCAATTAGTAGTTGTTACAGGAGTTTGTGGAATGATACATCATTCTATAGACAGTGTTATAGCAGGAGTTTTGGTACAAGCTATTTCAAAGGCTAGAAGAACTAGTTTTTATAATACATTTAAAAGTGTTAATAGTTAAAGCAAATAAATTTATATTAAAAAAGCTCAATCTTTATGTGGATTGAGCTTCTTTTAATATGTAAAAAAATATATATTTTAATGTTAAAATATATGCAAAAAATATTTATTAATAAATTTTGTTGTGATATATTTGAAAAGTTACTTAATTTTGGAGGTGAATATAATGGAGAATAGCGTAATATTAGAAAACAAGGTACTAAAATCTAAAAGAAATATTATAAAAACAGAAGTTGAAAGTAAGAAATACGATTTAGAGAAGATTGAGGCTAAGAGAAAAGAATTGGCTAAAAAATCGGGATATGATGTTGAAAAAGAAACTACAGAAAAGGTATATGAAGTTTTAACTAGGGAAATAAAATCCTATGAAGAAAGCTTAGATGAACCTTACTTTGGTAGAGTGGATTTTAGAGAATACAGGTCTCTTCCTGAAACTTTATATATAGGTAAAAAAGGTATAACAGATTCTAAAAATTGTGAAGAAGTGGTTATAGATTGGAGAGCACCGGTAGCTGACTTATATTATAGTGGTACAGGAGGAAAGGCTTCATATAAAGCACCAAGTGGAATAATAGAAGGAGAACTTAGTTTAAAAAGAAAGTTTTTATTTGGAGATGGCACTATAAAAGAGGTTTTTGATGAAGGTATTAATGAACTTATGATTAATGGAGAAGAGGGGCATGAGTTAGTTGATGAATTTCTTAAGGTTAACTTAGAAGAAAGTAGAGGTAAGAAACTTAAAGAAGTTGTAGCTACAATTCAAAAAGAACAAAATGACATAATAAGATGGCCTAAGAATTTGCCTATAATTGTTCAAGGATCAGCCGGATCTGGAAAGACATAAAGTCTAAGGATTTATATTTGAACTTTTTTAATGATATAGATTTATTTAAGATGGCTACAGATAATAAGATACCAGTAGTTTTAGAAGAATTTATTAGGGAAGAATATAATAGAAATCATGATAATAAGGTTATTGATGAAGATGATTTAGCTGCATTACTATATATAAAGATGTTATTAGATGGAGTAGAGGAAGAAGATAAGTTTCAACATATAGTGGTGGATGAAGCTCAAGATTATAGTCCGTTTCAAGTGCATTTAATTAATAAGTTAGCCAAAGGAAATTCAATAACTTTAGTAGGAGATTTGGCACAAGGAATATATTATTATAAAGGTGTTAAGGTTTGGGAGGATATAACTGAAGATTTATTTGGCGGTAAAGCTACATATATTCAATTAACACAAAGTTATAGATCAACAGTAGAAATAATAGATTTTGCTGAGAAATCATTATTAGCACAAAATTTAGGACTTAAGAATGCAAGGCCAGTGTTAAGACATGGTGAAAAACCTAAGATTGTTGAAACAACCAAAGAAAATATAGCTAATTCTATAGATGAAATAATAGATGATGTTCATAAAAAAGAGAAAAATACTATTGCTATAATAACTAAGAATATAAAGGAATCAGAAGAACTCTATAAGCTGTTAAAAAAGAAAAGTAAACATTCTATTGGTATTATAAAAGGGAAGGAAAGTGAAGTAGAAGAGGAAATAGTAATATTACCATCCTATATTACTAAGGGACTAGAATTTGATTGTACAATAATAATTAATACTAATAACTATGAAGAAGGGAGTGTCGCATTAGCAATTTAAAAAATTGCTAATGGCACTTCCTTTTTTTGATGAATATATCTATTTTAGGTTACTAAAAAACTTTAATCTAAAATTTGACGCACTTTAATAAAGGTTCGTAAAAATATATTTTTT
>SVCL01000159.1 GCA_015058405.1 Clostridium sp. | reverse complement strand
TTGTTCATGCATGTTATATCCAATATACCAGCGATATGCGAAGTTGACTTCAATTTCTTTTAAGGTTTGTCTCATTGAGCGGATGCCAAATATATATTGAATCATTTGCTGCATCTAATTTTCTAACTAAATGATTTTTAGAAACAAGATCATCTATACTTAATAATTCTATTTAATTTCTATCTGCTTTCTTTTTAACACCCATCATATTGAAACACCACCTTATATTAGTTAATTATATTTTAACATAAAAATAGACAACTATCTTCGAAAACGAAGTTAGTTGTCAACAGTCTGAGATATATTAACATAACTCATATGTTAATATATCTTTCGTGGATTTTATGGTGGAGGCGAGGGGTCGTCTGCCACCCGCTATTTCTACAAATATACTTAAAACTCTAAGTATAACCGGTACTGACTATATCTTAAGAATGTAACTCTACATTCTCCTTGGCGTATTATGAAAGCTCAGTATAGTTTATGTCTTTCATCCTAGTATTCCATAACTTTTAAAAAGCCTTAGGAACCTATAAGTCGATACGAGGCTGTTAAATTTCTTTACATACCTCTCGGTATTGCCGGCAACATTACTTGCTACGGTTTCACCGATAAAGCCAAGTTTTCACTTACATATTACTATGTAAGGCGACTCTGTTTCTTGAATCGAACCCCTGTCCGAAAGCAGACCAGCCTGACTTTCTACGAGCATAGTCTATATATTAAAGTTTCGCGCCTTAGTAGCCCTATAGACAGGACACTATCTTGCTAGCTTCATGGATACCCCCCTAGCTCAAAGCTTTGCTAGGCTTCGTTCCCTACTTTAATGACACCAGCGACCCAAGCCGTAGGCAACCTGGACTGATGAGTAGCTTATATTAAGCTGCTAATGCAAAATTATCTTCTGCGTTTATATTTAATACATAGATGATTTACGAGGTTCCATGTTTTCCTCGGCCCGCTTATCAAACCCATCTTACCCCCGTCGAAGCCAAAACGCCCCCATGTCAAGTAAGAAGAATTATCAAAACTCTATCTTCTTTTTCGATATTCAGTTTTAATTTCTTCAGTAAGATGATTATATCTCACTAGCTTAACAATGTCAAATAGCTAATCTAGTGTAATTTCTATCAATACAAATATATTAATCCATGTTATTATTTAATTCACCAAAATATATTTCAAATTTCCATTTAAGTATTTTTAACCAAAAATAAAATATTATAAATATATTTAAAATTACACTTGTTATATATAGACTGATGCTACTTAAGAAATTAAATCTTTAATTAACATTAATCCTCTATTAATCACCTAACCATAATTATATATTTCCCTACCTTTTATATAATTATCCTTATTATCAACATCTCTATATACTTTTATTCTTAATTTTTATACCAGCATATTTTCTAGCTTTATCTAAAATCTCCATAACCTTTAAAGAATGATTCATTTGTTCCACATTCTTTTCGTGATCATTTTTATTTACCATATCAACAAAACTTTCTAATTCATAATATAATCTTTCTTTATGTTCATTTAAATCAAACTCTTCTGCTCCTTCCTTATTAAGAGCAAACTTAAATTTATCAAAAGAATTAGTAGGGCTAATACTATTAATATATCCCTTATCCCCTTGAATATTAACACATAAAGGTGCTGATGAATCCTTTGAACCTATACATGAACATTTAAAATTTTCATACTCCATAACTAAAATTCCTGATGTATCAATATTTCTTTCAACATTAGCAAAATAATGAACATTCTTTGGTTCACCAAATAGTCCTACAACAAAATGAATATTATAAACATTTAAATCCATAAGGACTCCACCAGACTTTTCAGAATCAAAAACAGGTTGAATCTCACCTCTCTTAAAAGCATCATATCTACTAGAATATTGTGAAAAATTCAATTCAACAATTTTTATATCTCCAAGGCTTGGTATAAGTTCCTTAACTTTTGTATAATTCGGAAAGTATTGATTAGTAATAGCCTCAAACAAAAACAAACCTTTTTCTTTAGCAAGATTCACAAGTTCCACAGCCTCTTCATAACAAGAAGCAAAAGGCTTTTCCAAAATAACATTCTTCCCCTTAAGCAAAGCTTTCTTAGAAAAATCATAATGCATATTATTAGGTACAGCCACATAAATAGTTTCAAGACTATCATCCTCTAACATTTCATCATAATCACAAAAATACTTTTCTAATTTAAAATCTTCACAAATCTTTTTTAACTTCTCCTCACTTCTCTTAGTAGCACAAATAGCAGCCAGATTCATTTCATCAATCTTACCAGCCGCCTCAAAAAAATCAAAAACAATATTACCTGCTCCAACAATTCCAATATTCATAAAAAAATCCTCTCAAACAAAAAATTATATAATATTTTTATCACAAACATCAAATATTGAAAACCCACCATGCAACAAAGTAATATATATTTCTATATTTCTATATTTTTATATTTCTAAAAATACAAAAACTTTTTTGTAGTTACCATAACACCTTACTATCCTATTTCATCAATTATTTCTTGAATTGTATTTATGCAAGATCCACAAACTGTACCTGCTCCTGTTACTTCTCCTACTTCTTCTACAGTAGTAGCACCATCTTTTATAGCTTTAACTATTTCACCTCTGGTAACTTCATTACATACGCAAATTATTTCGTCATCCATCTTAAAATACCTCCTTAACATAGTACATCCTTTACCCTAGTAGTATCTCTACCAGCCCTTTAATTTATTCAACTATATTTTCTTAACACAATTAAGCACTTTGCATAAAAAATTAGTTAAATTTTTATCAAAGAAAATGTTTACTTGGATTATTTATATATGATATACTTATAAACAAAGAAATAGTTTCTACAAATAAATTTAATATATATACATAGTACATAAAAAAACCACCTCACTGGTGGTTTTTTTACCTTCTAAAGTTCCTCTATATATGAAACGCCTTCTATATCACTAAATTCAGCTATTATTTGAGAATGTTCACATTTCTCTTTAGTTTTAACTCTAAAAATAGCTGCTGTCCTTGAAAGTTCAGTATTTTTACTTTTAATAACTTGAACATTATCTACATTATATTGATTTTGCCTTCCAAAAATTATTACTCTCTTTAACGTATGAGAATCATCAAATTCTATATATACATCCATAACCTTTGAATTTCCATATACTTTTCTATCAAATTTATTAAAAAAAGCTATTGCAGCAAAAATAAATATATTCCCTATTATAGCAAGTTCATAAAAACCAACTCCAACTGCAAGCCCCATACATGCTGATGCCCAAAGTCCTGCTGCTGTTGTTAATCCTCTTATTTGATTCTTACTTGTTACAAGTATTGTCCCTGCCCCTAAGAACCCTATTCCACTAACTACCTGAGCTCCTATTCTCGTTGGATCAGAAGTAGGACTATATTCATTAACTACAAATATATTAGTCATCATAACAAGAGCTGCTCCCATACTTACAAGCATATGAGTTCTACATCCTGCTGCCTGACCTTTACGACCTCTTTCAAGACCAATAGTTCCTCCGCAAACTGCCGCTAAAAATAACCTTATTGTTATTGATACTGCATTTAAATCTTTTATGTATTCTAAAAAAAAGTCCATAATCCCCCTCCTTTTGAAAACTTTCTTTCTTATTATACAATATATTCCTCAAACTTTTAAATAAAAAGCCGTAGTTCTTAATATTATTAATTTATATGTATATTTTCTAAGTTTAATTTTTTGTATTTCAGTACATATTAATACTAATTATTTTTGTTCTTAGAGAGGAGATCCTGCTAAATGTTATTATCTTTATACAAACTTGAATCGTTACTTAAAAAAAACTACATTAAAGTCAAATCGCTTTTTTTCCTTTTTAGTTTACTATTGCTTTTTTCTATGGCACTACTTACAATTTTAAAAGATTCAACCGCAGCTTGTAACAAAAATATAAACACTACTAATAATATTCAATATTTAAGAAATAATAATCATAATTCTCTTGAATTAGATACTGAACCTACAGAAAAAACTATGATACCTAACTAAAAACAAATATAAAAATTAGTTTTTTATCGTTTTATTTTTCCTATTCTTTTATTTATAAACATCTTTTCTAACTATGGACATATATGGAAAAATGTTATAATATATATATATACGATAAATTAGCCCAACAATTTTTTTATATACATCTTTACATTTCACCCAACGAAATTGTAAAAGATAAAAAGAGGATTAGATATATTTCTAATCCTCTTTTTATTTCTATAGAAAAAAAGTATTGCCATAATATAAAATTACAGCAATACTTTTAATTTATTAATATCTATTTCTATTCTTTAATGCTCTATCCATATCTCTCTTTTGAGCCTTTTCAAGTAAAGCATCTCTCTTATCATAGTTCTTTTTACCTTTACATACTCCAAGAGCAACCTTTACCTTACCTTCTTTAAGATATAAAGATAATGGAACTATTGTATATCCGTCTCTTTGTACTAAACCTTGTAATCTAAATATTTGTTCTTTATGAAGTAATAACTTTCTATCTCTTAATGGATCAACATTAAATATGTTTCCTTGCTCATAAGGGCTTATATGCATATTCTTTATAAATATTTCTCCATTATATATATCTCCATAGCAATCTTTTAAATTACATTTACCATTTCTTATAGATTTAACTTCTGTACCTACCAAAGCAATACCAGCTTCTATTGTTTCCTCTACAAAATAGTCATGTCTAGCTTTTCTATTTTCTGCTAAAGAATTACTATTTTTCTTTCTTACCATACTCTCACCCACTTTAGGTTTATTTTATATACATTATAATCTATTATCCTAAGATTCTTCAACTTCTTCTATTAATTCTTGTTTAACCTCTGGTAACTTTTCTATAAGTTCCTTAGAAGCCTTTATTTCTTCTCTACTATATTCATCTTCTACTAAATCAAAGAATATTTCACGATTTGGAATATCTACCTTGCTACATTTAACCTTAACTGAATCACCAAGTCTATAAACCTTCTTAGTTCTTTCACCTATTAAGCAAAGATGATTTTCGTTATATACATAATAATCATCGTCAAGAGCAGTTATATGAACTAATCCTTCTATAGTATTAGGAAGCTCTACAAACATACCAAATGAAGTTACTGAAGATATCATACCTTCAAATTCTTCTCCTAATCTATCTAACATGTATTCAGCTTTCTTTAGATCATCAACTTCTCTTTCTGCTTGTTGCGCTACTCTTTCTGTTTCGGAAGATTGTTTTGATGCATAATCCACCATAGTAGTTAGCTTCTTCATTCTCTTCTCATCAAGTTTTCCATTTATATATTCTTTTATTATTCTGTGTATTTGTAAATCTGGATATCTTCTTATTGGTGAAGTAAAGTGACAATAATATTGTGCTGCTAATCCAAAGTGTCCTGTACACTCTGGTGAATATCTAGCTTGCATCATACTTCTTAGTAATAATGTACTTACTACTGTTTCTTCTTTTTGTCCTTTTACTTTATCTAATATTTCTTGAAGATTTCTAGGTTTTACGTCTCCATTCCATTTAATAGCATATCCTAAGTTAAATACAAACTCTCTTAACTTTTGAAGCTTTTCTTCATCTGGCTCTTCATGAATTCTATATACAAATGGTAGATTAGCCCAATACATAGTTTCTGCTATAGTTTCATTACAAACAAGCATAAATTCTTCTATTATTCTATTAGCAATTTCTCTATCATAAGGCTTAATATCAATAGGCTTACCTAAATCATTTAATATTATCTTAGATTCTTCAAAGTCAAAATCTATAGCTCCTCTTTTTAATCTCTTCTTATTTAGAATATTACATAATTGTTCCATATCCTTAAACATTGGAACTAAATCTTTATATCTGTCTATAAGGGCTTCATCATTATCTCTTAATATCTTAGTTACATCTGTATAAGTCATTCTTTCATTAGTTCTGATAATTGATTCCATTATATCACTATCAAGAACCTTACCATTATTATCAATAACCATAAAACAGCTTAAAGCAAGTCTATCCACTTGAGGATTAAGAGAACATATACCATTAGATAACTTCTTTGGAAGCATAGGTATAACCCTATCAATTAGATATACTGATGTACCTCTCTTTAATGCTTCTTTATCTAAAGGATTCTTTTCTCTAACATAATGAGAAACATCTGCTATATGAACTCCTAATTTATATCTTCCATTATCTAATACTTCTAAAGATACAGCATCATCTAAATCCTTAGCATCTTCACCATCAATTGTAACCATAGTAACATCTCTAAGGTCTGTTCTTCTCTTATATTCTTTAGAATCTATTTCTTCTTCTATATTAGCTGCATAATTTATTACTTTGTCAGGGAACTCTTCTGGAAGTCCAAACTTCTTAATTATTGTAAGAATATCTAGCCCCTTATCTCCCTTTTGACCTAATACTTCTACTACAACACCTTCAGGACTTCTTCTCTTTTCTGGCCATTTTGTAATTTGAACTACTACAACATCTCCATCTTTAGCTCCATTTCTATCTCTTTTAGAAATAAATATATCTTGATTAATTCTAGTATCTTCTGCTACTACAAATCCAAAGTTTCTGCTATCTTCATATACTCCGATTATTTTAGTATTTCCTCTTTCTAGTACCTGTACTACTTCACCTTCACGTTTTTTACCATTCTTATCTTCTCTTGTTATTTGCACAAGGATCTTATCACCATTCATGGCTCCATTTATATAAGTGCTTGGAATAAATACATCCTTTTCTCCTTCTTTTTCTGGAATAAGGAATCCAAATCCTTTAGCGTGAGCTTGAAGAGTACCAGTTACTAATCCTAATCTTTCTGGTAATGCGAATTTATCTTTTTTAGTTCTTAGTATTAAACCTTCTTTTTCCATAGTCTTTAAAGCTTTTTTAAATGCTCTATATTCATTTTCATTTATATCAAATACTGCTACTAACTCTTGTATATCCATTGGTCTATAAGCTTCTTCTCTCATAAACTCAAGTAATGCTTTCTTAATCCCCATCATTTACCTCCTACTAAAATAAATCATCATTTTTATTTTAGCCATTTTTTTCTGCTTTTAATCTATAGTATATATTACCACAATAACCCTATAATTAATAACTAAAGATTTGTATTTTTTTATTTTTAATACAAAAAAACTGTACACAGCACTGTACAGTTTTTTTTCGTAATTAATAGCAATTTATACTTTAATTTTAAAAAGGTTGAAACATTTGATGTTAGGCAAATAACATTTCTATTAAAATTATTTAGAATAGAACTCTACTATTAGATTTTCATCTATCTCTATAGGAACTTCACTTCTTAATGGCATTCTCACATACTTACCTGTAAAGTTTTCAGGGTCTACTTCTATATAAGGTAATGTATTAACAAAATTCTTCACGCATTCGGTGTAATTAGGTGATTTTCTTGACTTTTCTTTTAAAGAAATTACTGTTCCAGGAACAACATTAAATGATGGGATGTCAACTTTCTTTCCATCAACTAATATATGGCCATGTGTTACCATTTGCCTTGCTCCTCTTATGGAATTGGCAAATCCCATTCTATATACAAGATTGTCCAGTCTTGATTCTAGGCTTAATACTAAAGCTTCTCCTGTAGTTTCTCCTTTCACCTTGAAAGCTCTATCTACATACTTAGCAAATTGCTTTTCTAACACTCCATAATAAGCTCTTAGTTTTTGTTTTTCTAATAGTCTTATTCCGTAGGCTGATAATTTTTTATCGCTTCTACAAGTTCCTTTTCCTGCACGCTTCATAGCCTTTGGGTGACCTATAAAGTTCACACCAAGTCTTCTACATTGCTTGAAACGTGGACCTCTTTCTCTAGCCATGTTTGCCTCCTTAATTAAAATCAAATTATGTATATAATATAACATATTATTTTGCTAATTGAAAATAATTATCAGCTTCAAATACAGCCATTAGAATCAGTTATTTTAAATTTTCTTTCTTTTCCTCTCTTAATTGATAATTCTTATCAATTATTGTTATAGTTATATTACATCTATTATTCTGAAAATATTCCACATAAAATATACTATTACAAATGTGACAGCTATGCCTTTCATAGACAATATAACATATCTTTAACTTATAATTTTTTCTCTTTGAATTCTGTATTAAATAAATGTTGGTAAGTTTTTTTGAACATATATTTTTATTAATACATAAAATAATCACCAACATTTATTTAATAAAGCTCTGTATATGTGTAATTCTAAACTATTTAAAACACTCTTCATACCAGCACTAAACTTCTTAAAACATTACAAATAAAAGCCGCCTATAGCTATAGGCGACTTTTTAATAATCATATAATATGCTACAATCTGAACAACTTAACTATTTAAATAAATTTAATAACAATCCACCAAATTCAAGTATTACTGGCGCAAATACTAATGCAACTATTGTCATAAGCTTAATTAAGATATTCATTGCTGGTCCTGATGTATCCTTAAATGGATCTCCTACTGTATCACCAACAACTCCTGCCTTATGAGCATAACTTCCTTTACCACCATTAGCTCCACTTTCAATATACTTCTTAGCATTATCCCAAGCTCCACCTGCATTTGCCATCATAATTGCCATTAAAACTCCAGTAACTAAAGCTCCTGCTATAAGACCTGCTAAAGCTTCTCCACCTAAAAGCATACCAACTAATAATGGTGCTACTATAGCAAGTACCCCTGGTAATACCATTTCTTTTAATGCTGCTTCAGTAGAAATTGCAACACATCTTGAATAATCTGGTTTCTCTTTTCCCTCTAATATACCCTTCTTTTCTTTAAATTGTCTTCTTACCTCTTCTACCATCTTTCCTGCTGCCTTACCAACAGAAGACATTGTCAATGCTCCAAATAAGAAAGGTAACATACCACCAATAAACGCTCCAACTAATGTTACAGGTTTTAAAAGATTTATACTTTCAAGCTTTATAGTTTGAGCATAAGAAGCAAATAACGCTAAAGCTGTAAGAGCTGCTGAACCTATTGCAAATCCTTTACCTATAGCTGCTGTAGTATTACCTACTGAATCTAACTTATCAGTAATCTCTCTAACCTTTGGATTTAATTCACTCATTTCTGCAATACCACCTGCATTATCAGCTATTGGTCCATAAGCATCTACTGCAACTGTAATTCCTGTTGTAGATAACATTCCAACTGCTGCAAGAGATATTCCATAAAGACCAATCATGGAATCATTATTTCCACCAACACTATAGTAAGCAACAAATATACCAACAACAATTAATAATATAGGAACAACTGTAGATTTCATACCAACTGAAAGACCTGAAATTATGTTAGTAGCTGGTCCTGTTTCTGATTCTTTTCCTATTAATTTTACTGACTTATAATCTGCTGAAGTATAAATTTCTGTTACCTTACCAATAATCATACCTACTAATAATCCAGCAACTACTGGAATAAATAATCTCAAACTCTTAAATAGTAGATAACATTCAATAGCTCCAAGAACTACTACTAAAATACCTGCCACTGTAGTTCCTAGATTTAAAGTTTTTTGAGGCTTATCCCCCTTACTTACTTGAACAATTGTTATACCAATTAATGATGCTATAATTCCAATTGATGCTAATATTAATGGGAATATAGCTGCTGTTTTTGAAGAAACTGATGTAAGAACACTTCCTAAAGTTATAGCAGAAATTATTGAACCTACATAAGATTCAAAAAGGTCTGCTCCCATACCTGCTACATCTCCAACATTATCTCCAACGTTGTCAGCTATAACTGCTGGATTTCTAGGATCATCTTCAGGTATTCCTGCTTCAACCTTACCAACTAAGTCCGCTCCAACATCCGCAGCCTTAGTATAAATTCCTCCTCCAACTCTTGCAAATAAGGCAATTGATGAAGCTCCAAGTCCAAAACCTGTAATATATTCAGTATTTAGATTAAATGCTATCGATAGAATTCCAAGGCCTAAAATTCCAAGTCCTACAACACATAATCCCATAACACTTCCACCAGAAAAAGCAACTGATAAAGCATTTTTCATACCAGATTTTGCAGCTTGTGCTGTTCTAACATTTGATTTTACAGCAATTCTCATTCCTATATATCCTGCACAAATAGAGAATATTGCTCCTAGTACAAAAGCAAGAGCTGTTTGAACTTTCAAGAAAATTCCTATTGCCAAAGCAACTACTACTATAAATATAGCTAAATATCTATATTCCTTTTTCAAAAAAGCCATAGCTCCTTCCTCTATATGTTTTGCAATTTCTTTCATCTTTTTGTCCCCTGCACTTTCTTTAACAATGCTCTTTCCTATAAACAGGGTAACTAGTAAGGCGGCTACACCGCAAATAGATGGTATTAATAATAAGTCCATTTGTTCATCTCCCTTTTTTCAACATAAGATTAGTTACATCTCTTTAACATACTATGAGCACTATTCCAAAAAAATAACTAAATATAAATTATTTTTTATAATGATATAATTGTCCATATAACAGAAAGAAGATTATATTATGGAAATCACTCTAATAAAAGCAACATTAAAAGATGCAAAACTATTATGGAGAATGTAATCAGAATCCTTTGCCAAACTTCTAGAAAAGTATCAAGATATGGATACAAGCCCTGGTAATGAGCCTTTAGATAAGGTTATTCTTAGATTAAACCAGCCATTTACATATTTTTATTTTATAAAGTACGAAAATGAGATTGTAGGTGGTATACGTATAGTAGATAAAAAAGATTCTATTACGCCTAAAAGGATAAGCCCCTTATTTATACTTCCTAAGTATCGTAATAAAAAAGGTATCTTACGATTATAAATCGCAAGATACCTTTTATGTACATAATTATTTCTCAAATTATAGTATATTTAATACTAAAGCTATTGCTGAAAATAATATCATTGATATTACAGTTGTTCTTTCTAATCTAACTTCTCTAGTTTTAGATTTATTCTTTGAATAGAAAGTCTCATTGTTACTTCCTTGAACTAAACCACTTAATGCATCTGACTTACTTGGTTGCATTAATATTGATACAACTACTACTATAGCTAAAATAACTTCACAAACTAAAAGTGCTGTTTTCATAGATAATACCTCCCTAATATACCTAACTCGTTACATAATTCAATAATCATATCATAGCATATTTTGTATTTTTTTTCAAGCCAAAAGCCCTTTATGCACCTTCTTTTAAATTATGTAAAGTTTCTATTTAGATAAAATTCCTTGTATTATATATATATTATCAAACTTTTGTCATAAATCTACATGAATGGGATTTTTGCAGGTTAATCAAAAATATTAAAGCATTTTAATTAGGCAGCAACAAACCAAGAATTACGCTTACAGCTATCGCTAGCGAAGCCAGCAACTTCAGCTGGAGTTAGATTATTGTTTGTATCACTAGAC
>SVCL01000158.1 GCA_015058405.1 Clostridium sp. | reverse complement strand
ATTTCCAATTTATTATGTGTATAAGAGTTAATTTTTATTAGGTGTGGCTTACTTTTTAATGATTATAATGGATTACTAATAGTTTGTGCTAAACACCAAGATCTAATATTGCACTTAAATAAGCTTTACTTCCATTAGTTAATTTAAACTCAGTAACATCTGTTAACCATTTTTCATTTGGACTATGAGCTACAAAATCTCTATTTAATATATTTTCGGCTGTAATTTGTGGAGTGCTTTGAATATATTTTTTCTTTTTTCTCCTAATAACAGCAGTAAGTTTTACAGATTTCATAAGCCTATATATACGCTTATGATTATAGTTCGAATTTAGTAGTCTATTTATATTCAACGTTATACGACGATAGCCATAAATTCCTTTAACTTGTGAGTATAATTTAATAATTTCATCTAAAATAACTTTATTTTCTTTATCTATTTTAGTTTCGGAACGATTTAACCACTTATAATAAGAAGCACGTCCAATCTCAGCGTATTTACATAGTTCAGATATTGAATACCCTAATTCATTTAATTCTTTAATTGCAATATACTTATCTGTAGATGAAATAGTGTATTTATCTAACTACTTTCTATCTCTTCTAATTTTTTTAAGAAATCATTCTCCATTTTTAAACGTCTATTTTCTGCTTCTAAAAGCTTTAATTGTACAGAGAATTTTTCTGATTCACTTAATTCTTCAAAGGCTTTATTTTTACCGCGTCTATCGACTAGCGCGTTATATCCGCCCTTATTGTATTTTTTTACCCAAGTATAAACTTGTTGATATGAAACATTAAATTTATTAGCAGTTAAATTATAATCGTGAGCGTTAGCAATACAAAATGATACTATTTCAATCCTTTCTTCATAAGTTGTTTTTCTTCCGTTAGTCATAATCTTATCTCCTTTAGCTACATGAGGTTTAAATATCTTATGACTATTATACTTCTTAATCCATTTCTGGAGAATACTAATAGCAATTATTTTATACTTAATACAAATATCATTTAACGATCCTTCACCATTAAGATAATCAATAACTGCTTGAGTTTTAATTTCAGGAGAATATGATGAATTATATTTTTTATTTACTAAACCTTCTTTACCAAAAGCTTTATACTTACGTATCCACCCAGCAATTGCAGTTTGATTAATCCCTAATTTTATAGCAGTTCTCTGTAAACTAATCTTTCCTGCTAAATAATCTTCTACTATTTGAATTTTAATTTCATCTGATATCTTAGATTTTCTTCCCATAACAAAATGCTCCCTTCATAATAGCAGTTTTTATTATTTTAACTGTCTACTATAAAGGGAGCATATCAATTTGCATACCTTTTTGCTGTTTGTTGATTATTAAAGAAAATGATATTATTATATGGTAAATATTTTATTGTAATGAATAATATGGTTATAGTGAGGGAGAAATGAAAGCTGAAAATTTTAAGATATGTTATAGAAAATTAAAATCATATGCTTACTTTGATAAAGCAGAAGGAATTTTAAGAAAACAAATTGTACAATTTGAATTACGAGATGATTTTGAAAAGAGAATAAAAAATTTATATAACATTTTAAGTAGTAAACAAGATAAAAAGTGGAATGATTTTTTAAGTGAGCAACTAGAAGAGATACATATTTATAAGTTTCCTAAATCAATAGATACTAATGAAAAAGAAGAAATAATAATTAATATGGAACATGATGGAGATATTATTAAAGTGACAAAAGATAATATACAATATAGGATAGGGATGCCGATTGAATTACATATATTAAGTATTATTTGGATTGAGATGATTGGGAAGAAAATAGATAAAAAATTCGCAGATACTTCATATGGAAATCGGTTGCTAATACAAGAAGATATTAATGAAAGTGATGAAGATATTTCAGAAAAGTGGTCTCCTTATTTATATAAGCCATATTTCAATGAATATGAAAGTTGGAGAGATAAGGGGTTAGAAGTAGCAGAAAAATGTTATAGAGAAAAAGAAGATTGTTTAATAATAATGTTAGATATAAAAAGATTTTTTTATTCAGTTAGTTTAAAACAAGAGATGTTTGATAATTTTATAGATGGAGCAAGTAAGGAAAATGCAAGATTAAATGAATTAGTATTTAAAGTATGTGAGAAATATAGTGAAATAATACATAGAATAATAAACGATAAAAATGAAAATATATTTCTGCCTATAGTTTTTTTACCTTCAGCAATATTGGCAAATTGGTATTTAGATGAATTTGATAAAAATATAATTGATAGAGTTAATCCAGATTATTATGGACGATATGTTGACGATATGATAATTGTGCACAAAATCAAGGGAAATAGTGAATTAAAGAGTTTATTATCTAAAGAATATGTTTCAAAGGAAGAAATATTAAATAATTATTTTATTGATTTTAAACAACAGAATTTAATAAAAAATTCATTAATTACTCCTAATAAAGATGATAATGTAAGAAGTGGAGAAAAAACGTATCAAATCAATTTTTTTGATGAACTTAGTAAAGAATCAAAATTGGAGATAAATGATAATAAGATAAAGATTTTTTATTTAAAAGCTGGTGGCACAAAAGCTTTAATAGATAAATTTAAAGAATCAATAAAAAATAATTCTAGTGAGTTTAGGCTATTACCTGATGGAAATAATATTTTTTTGGATAACTACAATGATATATATAAATTGAAGCAAAATGAGTCTATTAATTCTTTGAGAGGAATTGAAGATATTAAGATAGATAAGTATGAACTATCTAAATTTATAGGTAAAAATTTAACAGTAGCAAATTTAATAAAAGATGCTTCAGAGAGTAAGTTTTATGATGATTTAGAAAAAATATTTCAGCCTTCAATAATTATAGAAAATTACTTGCTATGGGAATCAATTTTAAATTTATGTATAGTTAATAAGAGGTTAGATAAGTTTAAGTCTTTTACAGATAATATTATAAATGCTATTAGTATGATCAATAAGGATGAAGAGGTGAACAACAAAAGTATAGATATAAAAAATACGCTCATTAATTATTTATTTTAATGCATACTTAGAAGTTCTTCATTGGTATGGGGAGACGAGATTCAAAGTAGTATAGAAAGTGTAGTATCTTTAGCTTTGAATAAATATAATATAAGCGTGAAAGCTAAAGGATTGATTGAGGACTTTTCTACTTTTAAATTCTATTCTAGTAATTCAGAAATTAAGAAAATTGAATTTTATACTGATAAAAATAAAAAGATATTAAATGATATAGATAATATAAGAAGAGGATTTCTATCAACACGAATGATACAAAAGTCAAATGTTAGTATATTAATAGATATGTTTGCAAGTGATGAAGGGAAAATAGATTTATACGGTAAAAGTTTATATTTAAATGATTTAAATAAAACCATAGACTATATAGATGAGTTTGTGTTTGATAAAGATGAAGAAGAGTTGCCGTTAATAAAGTCTATATTAAATAATAATGCAAATAAGAATTTATATAGATATAGGCCGTATTTAATAACTATGCAGGATATTAGTAAATCGCTTTTTATAAGTGAAGCAATTAAAGGAAAGACTTTAAGTGAAGATTCATATAAACATTTAAAAATTAAATCAGTTTCAGTTATGATAGAAAAATTATATTATAGTATTAATTTTTTTAGAAGGTTTACTAAGTCAGATGAAAAACAAACAAGGAAAAAAAGTAGTTTGGTTAGCTTTAAGGAAATAGATAAGAGTTATAATAAAAGTAGTATTAGTTCTGATTCAAAGCCAAATTACAATATAATAAAAATAGGTAGAGGCGATAAAAAGAAAATTAAGGTAGCAATTGCAACAGCTAGAAATTATGAAAAGAATTTTGAAGGAGTATTACTAGATGAAACTAATCGTTCATTAAGAAGATATAATGAATTATCAGAAATAATTAGACAAACAGTTAAAGGTGGGGCAGATATATTGGTTTTACCTGAGAATTATATTCCATTTGAATGGCTAGGATTATTGGAAAGAGAATGTAAAAAAAATAATATGGCAATCATAACAGGAGTAGAACATATTAAAATAAAAGATAAAGTTTATAATTTAATAGCATCTTTGTTTCCTTATGAGTATAAGGAATATAAGTTTGTTTATACTAACTTAAGAACTAAGGTATGGTATTCGCCAGAGGAAAAAAGGCAAATTCAAGGATATAGAAAGGGATTTGTTGAAGGTAATGAATATAATCTTTTTATATGGAATAATATATGGATACCTGTTTATTGTTGTTTTGAAATAGCATCAATAATAGATAGAAGTAGTTTCTTTTCATTAGCAGATTTGTTTGTTTCTGTTGAGTGGAATAGAGATATTAATTATTTTGATAATATAATAGAATCGTTAAATAGAGATATGCATTGTTATTGTGTACAAGTTAATACTTCAAATTACGGAGATAGTTGCTTAGTGCAACCGACAAATTCATATAATCATATAATGTTAAAGACTAAGGGGGGACTTAATAGTTGTGTGCTTATTGAGGAAATAGATATTGATAAGTTAAGAAGGTTTCAAATTAAAGAATATGAATTACAAAAAAGTGATAAGTTTAAACCTACTCCTCCTAATTTCAATAAAGATATTGTGTATGCAAAGATAAAGAATAATTTATTTGATCAACTCAATTAATTATGAGCATTGAAAATAGAGAAATTATATGGAAAGATAAATATTTGCCTAAATGGTGTCAGAAGTTATTATAATATAAATTCTTTTTATTATGGTAGTGAAAATATACTTTTTAAAGGTATGATAGAAGGACATTAAAAGTTATATAGAGATGTGAAGAAGCTAGTATATATGTAAGCGTAAAAAAATTGGTATCTAGATATTGGAAGTGCCCTCTTGATAAAATTTATTAAAATATAAATTTTATTCGGAGGGTACTTATGTATATAAAATTAGATAATGATGCTTGGGAAAAATATATAGAAGAATATTTTTCTCTTGAT
>SVCL01000157.1 GCA_015058405.1 Clostridium sp. | reverse complement strand
TTATTAAAGTGCGTTAAATTTTAGATCAAAGTTTTTTAGCAACTCCAAATAGCTATATTTATCCAAAAAGGAAGTGCCATTAGCAATTTTTTAAATTGCTAATGCGACACTCCCTTGTTTTTTACGTTATTTAATTCCGTTTTCGTATTGTTCTACCATTCTTTTTACCATTTCTCCGCCAACACTACCGCATTGTTTAGAAGAAAGATTTCCGTTGTAATCAGTAAATGGAACCCCCATTTCATTAGCTACTTCATTTTTGAATTTTGCTAATCCATTTTTTGCTTCTGGTACTAATGCGCTATTTTGTGACATAATCAATTCCTCCTCTAACGAGTTAATTTTTCTTGTAAAGCTTTTTCCTATCTGCTTTACACTATTATTGTGTGTAAATGAAAAATATATAAACTATGATTTTATAGGTATTAGTGGAAGAATGTACAAACTAACTTGGGTTAAAAATCTAATTAATTAAATTTCTTTTTATAAATTTTAAATAGCCCTGTTACTACTGGTATGACTATTAATACAGAAACAATAGTTTCAGGAATTCCGTTAGTTACAACTATAGTTGCAAGCATTGCTGGCACGGCATCAGTACCTACAGATTTTAATGCAGCATACTGGTTTAAGAAAAATATATAAGTTAAACCTAATACACCAATTGTATTTGTAAGTGTTCCAATAGCTGCGGCAACTCCATAAGCTATTTTAGGTTTATTGAATCTCCTTTGAATAAAATTATATGAATAGTAAGAAAAGATTCCTATAAGTACTCTAGGAATTATAGCTACTATTGGATTCATAAATATTGGTGATAAAATTGAAGGCGCTGTTATATTTTGATAAATTGAAAATAATCCAAAAACTAGTCCAACTATTGCACCTACAAAAGGCCCTTCGATAATAGCACCTATAACTACTGGGATATGCATTATGGTTGCTTTCATAAATGGTAATGGTATAAATCCAATTCCTGTTAGCCCCATAAATAATGAAATTCCAGAAAGCATACCTATAACAGATAACTTTCTAACATTTAATTTTTTTGTCGCTTCCATAAAGTGGTTCCTCCGTTCTTATTCCTTTTAGGGATATAATTCGGCAAATCTTTTAATATAGATTCACAGTTCAGTTTTAGTAAAAAATACCGACTAATTAATTTTATCATGTATAGAAAAAATATCAAATACATTTCATGTAATTTAATATATATGACAATATTAATAAAATAATAAAAAATGTAAAAAAGAGGATTAAAAGAAAAAAAATAAAAATATAGAATAAAAAGTAAAAAATATATTTACATAATCATAATAATAGGGTTAAAATTATTTTAATACAGAAATATGTAAAAAAGTGGAGGGTATTAATGAAACGAATAGAGTCAAAAAAAGATTTAAAATGGGGATTCCCTTTTTACAAAAAAGAAGAGATAGATAATTCCAATTACAGATATTTAATTAAATATGATCATGAAGTAGGTCCTGGAATGGATTTTCATGAATGTTTAGTAAAAATTGCAGAAGCAAATAAAGATTATGCTAGTAGTAATAATACATATATTTGTTATGGCTCATGGATTGGAAAAGGGATAGTTTGGAGATTTTATGATTTAGATACTAAAGATGATTCAAAAGATATATTAACTGATGAAGAAGTATTAGAAAAAAAGTTTGGAGAAGAAGGAAAGAAAATTAATAAGGATTTTAGAGATACCCTAATTACTGAAGATAAAAAGTTAATAAAATATATACCACAATTAAGTAATAGTATAACTACTGAAGAATATTCACCATATCCATATATATATTACTTCGAAATTGAATTAACTAAGGATTATAAAGTAATAGAAAATGAATTACAAAAATTAAAGGAAGCAGCATCTAATAATAATATTAATTTTATAGTATATGCTGAAGAAAATAATACTAATTTACATTTATTTATTCCTATAAAGAATTTTATAGAACTAGATAGTATAGGAAGTGTAAAAGAAATATTAAATTCATATTATAACAAAGAAGAATCAGCAAATATAAGAAGTGAGATTTATAAAATTATGAAAAAAAATCAGTCAACTTTAATGACATTAGTTACTAACTGCGATAATACAGAATTTGATATTATAGAATAATTTTATAAAGGGGTAAAGAACAGATGAACATTAATTATTTGTATAAGACTGAATTCCATGTAAAGACAGATAAAACTGAAGAGTTTGAAAAAGGTTTTTCTAAAATAGTAGAAGTATTATTAAAACATGAAAAAGGACATAAGAATGCTTTGAAAATAGAAAGAAATCTCTTTGGTGATGAGAAAGATGTTGTAACTATGTCTATTATTATGGATAAACTTGAAAAAATGGATGGTTGGATGCATATGCCTGAAATGGTCATGGATTATTATGGTGAAGAAGAAGGTGTAGAGTATTTAAATCAATATTTAAGTGGAATAGACAGCTATAGAACTATGATAACTAAGGAATATAGCTTAATGGGAGAGGAGTAAAGAGATGAGTGTAATAATAAGAGAAGGGGATTTAAAATGGGGATTTCCATATTATGCTCCTAATGATAAGAAGCCATCTGAATATATATATCAAATTGCATATGATTATGATATGGTAGAAAGCATGAATTTTTATCAATATACATTTAAAATAGCTGAAGCAAATCAAAAACATGAATCAGGAAATATTTATGCATGCTATAGTTCATGGATTGGTGCGTCTACAGTATGGCTTATATATCCTTTAAAAGAAAAAGGTGATGAGAGTAAGCTATTAACTCATAGAAAGGCATTAAAAGATATATTTGCAGATGAAGGAGAAGAAGTATTTGAAAGATTTAACTCTTCATTAAGTAATGTTAATAAAAAGATTTTAAAGTATGCGCCTGAGTTATCTAATTTGGTTAAAGATAGAGAAGAGGAGATACCTTTTGATTTTATATGCTATTTTGAGGTTGATTTAAAAGAAAGTTATACAAATAGCATTGATGATTTTTCTAAGGTTATTAAAGCCTCTAATTCAAAAGAAGAAAATTTAAAATGGATAACATACGTGGAAGAAGATAATAAGAAGCTACACATATACATGCCTATAAGAAAATTTAAGGAACTTGATTTATTCAAAAAATTAAAAGAAATTTTAAGTGATTATTATGATGAAGTTGAATCATCTAAAATAAGAAACAGCATATATGAAGTAATTGAAAAATATAAGACTTCAGTAATGGATTTTGTTCCTCCATGTGATAATAGTGGAGCTTTAGAGTTAGAACATTAATAAAGTTTTTAGGAGGTATATAGAGAAATGAGTTCAAAATATTTATACAAGCTTGACTTTTATATAGCACCAGGAAAAATACTTGAATTTGAAAGAGGATTTTCTAAGGTATTAATTGCAGAAAGAGAACATAAGCGTGGTTTAGGAAAGAATATTAAATTATATAAAACTTTCATTGGTGGAAAAAATATAATTACATTTTTAGTACCTATGGAAAGTTTAAGTGAAATGGATACATGGATGCATTTACCTAAATTAGTTTTAGAATTTTATGGACAAGAGGAAGGTATGAAAATACTTTTAGAATATTCTTACGCCATTGATAAAACATATAGTTCAATTATTAAAAAATATGATTTTAAGTAAAAGGAGGAAATAACTATGTTAGATATAGTGAAAAAGGAAGATGTAGATTGGGCATTTCCATATTATGCACCATTTAAAAAAGAGGCTGCTAAGTATATATATCAAGTAAATTATGATTATAAAGCAGAACAAGGAACAAATGTTCATAATTATCTAGTTAAGTTAGGCGAAGCTAACAATGCTGAAAATAAGGATAATAGATATCTATGTTATGCTTCATGGATAGGAACAGGAATTGTTTGGAGAATTCATCCTGCAGAAGAAGATTTTAATCCTGATATTGTATTAGATGATAAAGATATATTAAAAAAACATTTTGGAGAAGAAGGTGAAAAGTTATATAAAGATTTTAGAGATTCTCTAACAATGGAAGATAAAAAACTTTTAAAGTTAGTACCTGATTTTAGTAATTTAGAAAATGTAGAAGTTAAGGAAGATAAGCCTTTTGAGGTTATATATTATGTTAAGATCAGCCTTATGAAAAGTTATAAAGAGATAGAATCAGCAGTAAAAAAGGTTGTAAAATCTGCTAATCAAAATCATAAGAACTTAAAATGGGTTGTATATAAAGAAATGGCTGATGATAACACATTATATTTATATGTGGCTAGTAGAAATTTTGCAGGATTAGATTATATAAAGGATATAAAAGAAATATTACTACCAGAATATAGTGATGAATGTGCTACATCAATAAAAGAAGAAATATATTCTAATATAAAAGAATATGAAACAACATTGATTACCTTTACTCCTAGTTGTGACAATAGTGGATGTAAATTTAATGAATAATTAAGAGGGAGAGTTTTTTGATATGAATTCAAAGTATGTTTATAAACTTGATTATTATATAAAAGAAGAAAAAACAGAACAATTTGAAAATTGTCTTGAGAAGATTGTAGAAACTCATAAAAAGCATAAAAACGGTCTTGGAGATAAGATGGAGGTGTATAGAACTTTTATAGGTGAAGAAGATGTAGTAACCTTAATGGTTTCTATGGAAAATATGGCAGAGATGGATCTTTGGATACATACACCTGATTTAGTCCTTGATTTATTTGGTATGGAGGAAGGAATGAGGATATTACAAGATTATGAGGCTTCTTTAGGAAGAACCAAAAGCTCCATAATTGAAGAATATTCTATATAGTATATGTTTTATTAGTTAGGAGAGTTTTTTATGAAAGGTAAAAATACATTTTTAGAAAGACTAGAATTTAATATACAAAATAATCCTTACAAAGAAATTATATGTTTTTTACAGGATGTAACCAATGTAAAAAGTGTTCTTACTTATAAAAAAATTTATGAAAAATGTAAAAAGGTAGCTGGTAAGTTACAAGAAATATCTAATAAGGGAGATAGAGTAATACTATTATTAGATGAATGTCCAAGCTATGTTATAGGTTTTTTGGGATGTATGTATTCTGGGAATATAGTAGTACCTGTTCATTTAAATTGTAAAAATGATGACATAATAAGCTCGGATGTCCTTAACATTATAAATAGATGTGAAGCAAATATTATCTTAACAGATTCTAATACATATGAAAGTGTTTCTGATGAATATAAAGAAGAGTTTGTATGGATTAATATGGATAATATTGATAAATGTAAAGAGTATGAAGAGGTAGAAATATTAGATGATGATATAGCTTATATACAATATACCTCTGGTTCTACAAGTGATCCTAAAGGAGTTATGATAACATACGCTAATATTGCAGAGCAATGTGAGATTTATTATAGATGCTGTAAGTATGATAATAATTCTAAGACATTTGCATGGTTGCCTTTAATATATGATTGGGGATTAATAGATGGAATATTTTCCCCTATTTATAATGTTTATAAATCTTATATTATGAAAAGAGATACTGTAATAAAAGATCCTTTAAAGTGGTTACAAGTCATAGATCGTTATAGAATAACTCATACTCCTGCATTAAATTTCATCTTAGAATCATGTTGTGAAACTATTTCTGAAGAAGAGAAGAAATGTTTAAATCTTGAAGATTGCAAATGCATTTTATTAGGTGGAGAACGTATAAAAAGTGAGGTTGTAGATAAATTCTTAAGAGAATTTTCTGAATGCAAAATAAATGAAAATACTATAGGCTCTGCTTATGGAATGGCTGAATCAACTTTAATAATTTGTGCAACTTCAAAAGAAAAGTTAAATAGGTGCAGATTAAATAAAGATGCTTTAGAGCAAGGAAAGGTTGAAGAAACACTAGAGAGTAAGTTTGCAGAGATAATATCTTGTGGTGAACTAGATAAAAGTGTGAATGTAAAAATTATGAATCCTGATACTCTAGAGCCTTGTTTAAGTAATGAGATTGGTGAAGTTTGGATAGCTGGTAAAACAGTTTGTAATGGATATTTTGGTGATAGTAAAAATTCTAAGGAAGTCTTTGAAAACTATTATGGAAATGATAAAAATAATAAGTTTTTAAGAACTGGAGATTTAGGGTTTGTAAAAGATAATAATTTATATGTGACAGGAAGATTAAAAGACGTAATAATACGTGATGGAAAAAACTATTATTCACAGGATATTGAAAACACTATAGAGCAATCTGTAGAAATATTAAAGTGTGGTAATGGATGTGTAGTTTCAATAGAGGATGACAGAATTATTTTAATATATGAAGTAAGTGAAGAAGAAATAAATTCACTTAATTTAGAAAATACTTTTTATAAAATTAAAAAAGATGTTTTGGAAAATAATGGAGTGGTGATAAATGAAATTAATTTAGTTAAGAAAGGAACTATCTGTAGAACTGTTAGTGGTAAGATTCAAAGAAATAAGTGTAAAAAGTTATTTTTAGATAAAAAACTGAAAGTTTTAAAGGTGTATGGTGATATGAAAGGTAATAAAGAAAATAAGGAAAATGAGATTTTAAGTATAATAAGTAAATATTCAAAAATAGATAAAGAGAATATTAGATATGAAGATTCATTTGATTTACTTGGAATAGGTTCTAGGGAAACTATTCAAATGGTAGGAAGTTTAGAAAGAGAATTAGATATTCATATACCAGTAACATTAGTATATTCTTTATCTACAATAGGAGAATTTATAGATTATATCAAGAATAATAATGAAAGACAAGAAATAAGTACTGTATCTACTGAAAAGCTAGAAAATAAAGATGATAGCGATGATATTGCTATTATAGGAATGGATTGTAGATTTCCTGGAGCAAGAGATGTAGATGAATTTTGGAAAGTCTTAAGGGATGGAATTGATTGTATAGGAGAAGTTCCTGAAGATAGATGGAGTAATGAATTATTATTTAGTAAAGATATATATGAAGAAGGAAAAACTTATTGTAAATATGGTGGGTTTATAGAAAAGGTAGATGAATTTGATAATAAATTATTCAATATACCTAAGAGTGAAAGTATTCATATGGATCCTCAACAAAGGATGTTGTTAGAGCTATCTTGGAGCGGTCTTGAAAAAGCAGGATATAATCCTAAATCATTAATTGGAAAAAATGTAGGAGTATTTGTTGGATGCAGTAGTCAAGATTATAAGCTAATGCAAGGTAGTGATATAAATACTATTAGTGAATATTATGTTACTGGTAATTTAGCTAGCGTTGGAGCAGGAAGATTATCTTATGAATTAGGATTAAATGGTCCAAGCTTAAGCGTTGATAGTGCATGTTCTTCTTCTTTATTATCAGTGCATTTAGCATGCAAGAGCATAAAAAATAATGAAAGCGATATGGCTATAGCTGGAGGAGTAAATTTAATATTAGATCCTGGCGTAACAGTAGGATTATCTAAAGCTCAAATGTTATCAAAGACAGGTAAGTGCCATACTTTTGATGCTAAGGCTGATGGTTATGTAAGAGGAGAAGGTTCAGGAGTAGTAATATTAAAGAAACTTAGTTCAGCAATAAGAGATAATGATAATATCTTGGCTGTAATAAAAGGCTCAGCAGTAGATAATGATGGAAAAAGTAATGGCCTAACAGCACCTAATAAAATGGCACAAAAGAAAGTAATCTTAAAAGCTTTAGAAGATGCTAAGATAGATAAGAATCAAATATCATATTGGGAAGCTCATGGAACAGGAACAGTATTAGGAGACCCAATTGAAGTTGAAGCACTTTCAGAAGCATTAGGTAAAGATAGAATAGAAAGTAGTATGTTAACTATAGGTTCTGTTAAAACAAATATAGGACATCTAGAAGCAGCAGCAGGAATTGCAAGTTTAATTAAAGTAGTATTGTCCTTAAAAAATAAATATATTCCAAAGAGTTTAAACTTTAATGAACCAAACTCATATATAGATTGGGATAATATGAATTTAGAAGTAGCATCATATTTAAAGAAATGGAGAGCAAAGGATAAGAGAATTGCAGGAATAAGTTCTTTTGGTATAGGTGGTACAAATGTAGAAATGATTTTAGAAGAATATACTGATAAGAACGTTAAAGATAATATCGATACAAAAGATTATAAAAAAATATTAAAGTTATCGGCAGCTTCTTCAAAATCAGTAGAATCAATAGCTTACAAATATTTTAATTACTTGAAGGAAAATGAAGGCGTTGATTTAGGAGAATTCTGTTATACAGCTAATGTAGCTAGAGCAGATTTAGAATATAGAGCAGCAGTTAATTTTAATGATAGTAGTGATTTAATAAATAAATTAGAGAATTTATCTAGTATAAATAAGGTTAAGAATAATGAAACAAAACTAGGTTTTGTATTCTCAGGACAAGGCTCTCAATATCTAGGTATGGGTAAAGAGCTATATGAGAAAAATATATATTTCAAGAAGTATGTTGATGAATGTAGTTTATATTTAGAAAAAAGAAATATTTTATCTCAAGATGTAATTGAAAATTATTTCTTGGGAAATGATAATTCTAAAAATATAGATAATTCTACTTTTAGGCAAGTAATAATTTTCATATTACAATATGCTATTGTTAAGATTTTTGAAGTAAACGGAATAAAACCATATTGGGTATTAGGTCATAGTATAGGTGAGTATGTAGCGGCATGTACAGCAGGAAGTATGGATTGGCTTGAATGTTTAGAATTCATAGCTAAGAGAGGAACATTAATAGATAATTGTAGTAAAAAAGGAAAAATGCTTAGTTTATTATTAAGTGCCAAAGAAGTGGAACAAATAATAAAAGAAAATAATTTAGATATAGAAATAGCTCTTATAAATAGTACTTCTAATACTGTAGTAGCAGGAGAAGAAAGTAAATTAGAAATATTAAAAAATATTGTAGAAGAAAAAGATATTAAAACTAAGTATTTATTAATTGATAATGCATTCCATTCAAGTTATATGGATGAAGTTTTAGATGATTTTGAAAGCTTAGTCAAGACACTTTCTATTAAAGAAACTAATATTAAATATATATCAGGTTCAACAGGAGAAGTTTTTGAAAAAGGAACTTTATTAGATTATAAGTATTGGAAGAAGCACTTAAGAGAAAAAGTTCACTTTACTAAAGCCATTGAATCCATATTAAAAGAAAAATGTAAAACATTAATTGAAATAGGACCTAATATGAGTACTATAAATTTAATTAATAGAACATTAAATGAAAATAGTATTAATTATTTAGTTCCAATTTCTAAAAAGATAAACAGCGTAGATAGTTTTAATGATGTTTTGAGCAAGTTATATGTAATAGGATGCAACATTGTTTGGGGAGAAGATACTGAGAGAAGAATAGATATACCAACTTACTGTTTTGATAGAGAAAGATTATGGGATGAAGCAGTAGAAAAGTTCCAAGCAAAATATAAAAAGCCTGTTAAAGAAAATAAAATAGCTAGTGATATGAGTAATGATGTCATAGTAAATAAAGAAGCTGAAACAGTAGAAAAGAGTACTAATTTAAAAGAATACTTAATTAATACAGTTTCATCATATTTAATGCTTTCAAAAGAACTAATTAATAGTAAAGATAAGTTAGCAGCTTTAGGATTTGATTCATTAATGGCTATGAGACTAAGAAATGATATTAAGAAAAACTTTGATTTAGACATAAAGTTAAAAACTATATTATTAGAAAGTAGTATAGATTCATTATATGAAGAAATTAGTAAGGTAGTAGGTGAGTTTAATACAGATACTACTAATATCACAACTGTTAAAGAAGTTGAAGAAAAAGACAATACAGTTTATCCACTTTCAGCATCACAAAGAGAACTTTGGATACTTCAACAAATGGATTCAGATACAGTAGCTTATAACTTACCTATAGGAATTAAGTTTAATGGAAGATTAAATTTAGATGTTTTAAATAAAAGTATAAATATATTCATGAATAGACATAAGATGTTTAGATGTAGATTTGTTTCATCAGGAGATGAGATTGGACAAGCTTTTGATAATACACCTAGTGATATAGAAGTAATAGATTTAAGTAATATTCCTTCACAAGAAGTTCAAAAAGAAATAGATAAAATAAAGTTAGAAAAAGCTAAAAAGAAGATAGATTTAGCCAATGGAACTAGTTTTAATATTTCTGTAATAAAGGTTAATGAAGAAGAAAATATTTTACTACTTATAATGCATCATATAGTAGCTGATGGATGGTCAATAGTAAGAATATTTATAAATGAATTAAAAATAATTTATAATGCATTACTTTCAGGAGAAGATTATAAATTACCTACATTAGAAAAGACATATGTTGATTTTGTAATAGAACAACAAAACTTAATTGAAACAGAAAGTGAAAGTAATAATAAATATTGGATAGAAAAATTTAAGGACGCAAATTTAGATCCTTATTTTGAAGGTGATAAAAAACGTAAAAAATATACTCAATATTTAGGAGAAAGAAGACATTATAAATTATCTAAAGATATAGTTGATAAGATAAAGAAAGTAGCTAAAAAAAAGAATGTAACATTATTTAATGTTTTATTGTCAGCTATGAACTTATTAGTATATAGATGGACAGGAAGATCTGATGTAATTTTAGGAACTACATTCTCAAATCGTAATAATATAGAATTTGAAAATGTATTTGGTAACTTTACTAACAACATACCATTAAGAGTAAAGATATCAGAAGAAGAAAGTTTAAGTACTTTATTTGATTCTGTAAGAGATGATTTTGTAGAATCATTTGAACATGCTGAATATCCTTTTGAAAGGATAGTAGAAGCTGTTAAGCCAGAACGTCAAGGTAATAGAAATCCTATGTTCAATATATCTTTTGTAATGCACACATATTTAGAAAAATATAAAAACTTTAATTTTTCTAATGAAGTAAATATAGAGTTTACAGAACCAGTTGCACAAATTGATAATGAAACATCAGAATTAGATATGATATTTGAACTTTTAGAAAATGAAGAAGGATTATATATAGATTGTGAGTATGATAGTGAAATATTTAACAATATGACTATTGATAGAATCATAAAGACTTATGAAAATATATTAAAGGTAATTTCTGAAAATAAAGATTATAAGGTTAATGAAATAGAAGTAGTATCAGAAGAAGATAAACAAGATATATTAAATAAGTTTAATAATAACGATAAATATTATCCAAAGGAAAAATGTCTACACGAAATATTTGAAGAAAAGGTTAAGGATACTCCTGAGTCAATAGCTGTTGTATGCGGAGATAAGAAACTTACTTATAAAGAATTAGATTGTTATTCAAATTATATGGCTAATACTTTATTAAATAATAACATTGGTAGAGGAGATGTAGTTGGAATATGTACTGATAGATCAGTACATATGATAGTTGCTATTTTATCTATCTTAAAAACAGGTGCAGCATATATTGCTTTAGATCCTAAATATCCTAAAGATCGTTTGAATTATATTGTTAATGATTCAGATGTAAAGATTGTTGTTAAAGAAAAAGGCATTGAAGATGATGTTATTGAAAAGAAAGATTTGAAATTTATAGATATAGACATAGATATAGATTGTTCAAATGATCAATGTAAATTGTTAAAACAAACAGTTTATCCTGATGATACAGCCTATGTATTATACACATCTGGTTCAACAGGAAATCCAAAAGGAGCATTGATAAGTCATTATAATGTTGTGAGATTATTCCAATCAACTGAATATTACTACAAGTTTACTAATGAGGATGTATGGACATTCTTCCACTCTTATGCATTTGACTTTTCAGTATGGGAGTTATGGGGAGCATTATTATATGGAGGTAAGTTAGTAATAGTTCCTTATATGATTAGTAGATCACCAAAGCAATTCCATCAATTATTAATTGATGAAAAGGTAACAGTTTTAAATCAAACACCATCAGCCTTTAGACAATTAGTAAATATTGATATTGAGCAAGATGAAAAGCTTAATTTAAGATATGTTATTTTTGGAGGAGAAGCATTAAAGAAGAGCATTTTAGAACCATGGGTAAGAAAGTATGGATTTGATTCTCCAAAATTAGTTAATATGTACGGAATTACAGAAACTACAGTTCATGTAACTTTAGGTGTAGTAGAAAACTTTGATGATGTAGAAGATGATAGAATTCCAGTTGGTAAGCCTTTAGACGATTTACAAGTGTATATTTTAGATGAAAATAAAATGTTACTTCCAATAGGTGCAGTCGGAGAAATGTATGTTGGAGGTGGTGGAGTATCTAAAGGATACTTGAATAGACCAGAACTTACTAAAGAGAGATTTGTAGAAAATCCTTATAGTAAAAATGATAATAAGATCATGTATAAGTCAGGAGATTTAGCACGTTATAAAGAAAATGGTGACTTAGATTATATTGGAAGAATTGATGAGCAAGTAAAGGTAAATGGATTTAGAGTAGAACTTGGAGAAATTGAATCAACCATAAAAGAATGTAGTGAGGTAAAAGACTGTATTGTTCAACTTAGAAAAGTTAATTCAGATGATAATAGAATAATTGCTTACGTAATCCCTAAAGATGATGATAGCGATAAAGAAGTGGATGAAGAAAGAGTATCACAATGGCAATCAGTATTTGATGCAACATATAGTAATAAAAAAGATGATGAAGTAGATGATCCAACTTTAAATATTACAGGATGGAATAGTAGTTATACAGGAAAACCTATAGCTAAAGAACATATGGTTAAATGGGTTGATTATACTATTAATTCAATAAAGAAAATTCCACATAAAAAAGTAATGGAAATAGCATGTGGAACAGGAATGATATTATTTAAGATTGCTCCAGAAACTGAATATTATCTAGGAAGTGATTTCTCAACAGTTGCAATTGACTATATTAAGGAACAATTAAAGAGTGATGCTTACAATATGCCACAAGTAGATTTATTAGCTAGAGCAGCAGATAATTTTGAGGGAATACAAGAAAGATATTTTGATTTAGTAATAATAAATTCAGTAACACAATGTTTCCCAAGTGCTGAATATTTAGTAGATGTTCTTGAAAAAGCAGTTAATTCTGTTAAAGATGGTGGTCATATATTTGTAGGAGATTCAAGAAACTTTAATTTATTAGATGTATTCCATGGATCTGTTGAATTCTTTAAAGCAAAAGAAAATGAAGATAGATTATATTTACAATCACATTTACATCATGCTATAAATGCTGAAAGCGAATTATTAATATCTCCAGAATTCTTCTACGTATTAAAGAAGAGATGTCCTCGTATAAGCGATGTTGAAATTAGGCTTAAGAGAGGTAGAGAAGAAAATGAAATGGTACCATTTAGATTTGATGTTGTCTTGTATATAGAAAAAGATTCTTCAAATGATAATTATGATATTAATAATTATGATTGGTATAAAGATGAAATAAATAAAGAAAAGGTAGAAAGCTTACTTAAAGAAGATATTAGCAATGTAGCTATAAGAAATATACCAAATAAAATGTTAGTAAGAAATGTTAAGCTTTTAGATAGTATAAGGAATGGACAAAGTTCTGAGACTAAAAAGGAAATAACAAAATACTTAGATGATCTTAACTTAGAAGGTTTCTATGCAGAAGATTTCTATGAATTAGGAGAATCTTATGGATATAATGTGTCTGTTATGTGGAATGGAAAAGAATCTGGAGAATACTTTGATGTTGTATTCCAAAACCCTAAGAGCAAACCTTTAGCTACAAGATTATTAAATCAAGAAATAGTAGTTAAGGATGATTTTAAATATTATGCTAATGTACCACATAAAGGAGAAGACATAGATAAAATTGTACCTGAGATAAGAGACTATGTAAAAGAGAGAGTACCATATTATATGGTTCCAGCTAACTTTATAGTTATGAATGAATTCCCGCTTACAACAAATGGAAAGCTTGATAAAAAGGCATTACCTTTACCTAATTATGAAATTACTCAAGTTAGTACAGAATTTGTTGAACCTAGAAATGCTATAGAAGAGGTTTTAGTACAAATAGTTTGTGATATTTTAGAGTTTGATAAGGTTGGAGTTAGAGATAACTTCTTTGAGTTAGGCGGTAATTCAATTTTAGCAACAAAATTTGCTACAAGGATAAAAGAAAATTTAGGTATTGAAATACAATTAAGAGATATATTTAGTTTCCCTACTATAGAAGAAATAGCTGAAAAGGTAATGGAATTATTAACTATGGCTATAGAAGATGTTGATTCTAGTTTAGTTTAACTAAACTAGAACCAACAAAATATATATTACTTAATTGATAGCGTTTTAGGAGGTAAATGGTTGTGGATAGTACTAAAAATAAGGTTCAATCTTTAACTAAAGAGCAATTATTAAATCTAGCAAAGAAGTTAAATAATAAAAAAGATTTAAAACGTGAAAATAAAATAGAGAGAAGATCGAATAATTTAGAAAAGTTATCACTTTCTTTATCACAACAAAGAATGTGGTTTTTAAATCAAGTAGATTCTGAAAATGCATTTTATAATGCACCTGTTGTATTAGAGTTTTCAGGAAAGCTTAATGTAGACATACTTAAAGAAACTTTAAATAAAATTGTTGAAAGACATGAAATAATTAGAACTGAATACTTTGAAGATGATGGTGAAAGTTATCAAAGAATAAAGAATATAAAATTGGAAGTACCATACATTGATATGAGCCTTGAAGATGATAAAGATAAAATGGCTCAAGATTATATAGATAAATATATAAGGTTACCATTTGATTTGGGAAAAGCACCATTAATGAGAGCAAGTATATTAAAGCTAGATGATGAAAAGAACATCCTAGTTGTTGTTATGCATCATATTATTTTTGATGGTTGGTCACTTGGGTTATTTTTCAAGGAATTGAACGTTATATACGATAGTTTGAAAAATGGAAGGCCAATACCATTAAAAGAGTTAAAAGTTCAATATTCTGATTATGCTTTATGGGAAAAGGAAAGATATTTATCAGGAGCTCTAGATAAGCAAATTGATTTTTGGAAGAAAAAGCTACAAGGTAAAACTGCACCTATTCAATTACCAATAGATAAAGTAAGACCAGAAGTGGAGACTTATAAGGGTGCTAAATATAGAAGAATAATATCAGATGAACTAAATGAAGCTATAAACAAATTTGCAGTAGATAATGGTGTTACACCTTTTATGGTATTCCTTGCTGCAACTAACATTATGTTATATAGATATTCTAATGAAAGATCAATAAATGTAGGAACAGCAGTTGCTAATAGAACTCATACTGAAATAGAAGATCTTATAGGATTATTTATGAACACAGTAATAATAAATAATGAAATAGATCCTAAGTTTACATTTAAGGAATTTCTATTAAAATGTAAAGAATCTTCATTAGAGTCTTTTGAGAATCAAGATGTAACTTTTGAAAAGATAGTTGAATATTTACATCCTGAAAGATGTCTTGGATATAATCCATTATTCCAAGTAGGATTTTTTGTTCAAAACGCGCCTTTATCTAAAATTGACTTGGAAGATGTAACAGCAAAAATTATTCCTACTGATATGGGAACTTCTAAATTTGATTTATCTTTTCAATTTATGAAGTTACCTTATGGTATGGAATTAGAAGTTGAGTATAGTACAGAATTATTTTTTGAAGATACTATAAAAAGAATAACAGATAGTCTTTTAATGATATTAGAAGAATCAATACAAAATCCAAGCCAAAAGATATCAGAAATAAATATACTATCGTCAGAAGAAATAAGTATGTTAGATAGTTTAAATGAAACAGATAAAGAGTTTGATACTCCTAAGTTATTACATGAGTTTTTTATTGAACAAGCTAAAAAAACTCCTGATAATATAGCAATTATTTTTGAAGATAAAGAATTAACATATAGAGAACTTGATGAGAAGAGTAATCAAGTTGCTAATTACTTAGTAAAACAAGGGGTAAAACCTGATAGTTTAGTAGCTTTATTTTTTGAAAGATCTTTTGAAATGTATATAGCAATATTAGGTGTTATAAAGGCTGGTGCAGCTTATGTACCTATGGATGTTAAATATCCTATTTCAAGAATTGAATATATAGTAGAAGACACTAAAGCACCTATTATATTGACACAAGAAAAAAATATAGGATTATTAAAAGAATTAAGTGATATAGCTATACCAATAGATTCAGGATGGGATTTATTTAATGGTGAAAGTAAAGAATATGTACCAAGTGAAGTAAAAGAAAATAATTTAGCTTATATTATTTATACTTCAGGTTCAACTGGAAAACCTAAAGGTGCAATGAATGAACACAAAGGTATAAGTAGTAGATTAAGTTGGGGAATTGGATATTTTAATTTTAATGAAAGTGATAGAGTAATCCAAAAAACAACATATACATTTGATGTATCTATTCCAGAAATGTTTTGTCCTTTATGCGTAGGAGCAACATTAGTAATAAGTAAGTCAGGCTTTGAAGGTGTAAGTGATTACTTAATTGACGTAATTAAAGAATATAAGGTTACTGTTGCTAACTTTGTTCCATCAATGCTTGGAATAATACTTGAAGATGAAAGAATATCTGAGTGTACTTCATTAAAAGCAGTAATTTGTACAGGTGAAGAAGTTCCTGTAAGGTTAAAGAATAATTTTTATAAAAAATTAAAAGATTCTAAGTTATATAACTTATATGGACCAACAGAAGCAGCAGTACAAGTTACTTATTGTTTATGTGAACCAGAAGATGAAAAAGTAACTATAGGAAAGCCTATGAATAATGTACAAACTTATATATTAGATGAAAATATGAATAGAGTTCCAATTGGTGTTATTGGAGAATTATATATAGGTGGAGACTTTGTAGGTAGAGGTTACTTAAATAGAAAAGATTTAACTGATAAAAGTTTTGTTACTGATATATTCAGAAAAAATGGAGAAAAGATTTATAAAACAGGGGATTTGGCAAAATATTTACCAGATGGAAATATAGATTTCTTAGGAAGACGAGATTTTCAAGTTAAGCTTAGAGGATTAAGAATTGAAACAACTGAAATAGAAGGCGCATTAAATAGAAATGATGTTATTGAAAACTCTATAGTTTTAGCTGAAAAAGATTCAATGAATACATTAAGGTTGGTAGCATACGTTGTAATTAAAGATAATGCTGAGTTAAATGTTAGAGAATTAAAACAATTTTTAAGTACATTATTACCAGAATATATGATTCCTACAATGTATATAAAAATTAAAGAAATACCTCATTTAAATAATGGAAAGGTAGATAGAAAATCATTACCATCTGTAAGTGAAGTATATATAGACAATAGTGAAAAGTTATATGCTAAAACTGATACTGAAAAAGCATTAGTGTCTATATGGAGTAAGCTATTATGGGTAGATAATATAGGAA
Source organism: Clostridium sp. (assembly GCA_015058405.1). GTDB lineage: Bacteria > Bacillota > Clostridia > Clostridiales > Clostridiaceae > Clostridium. The sequence goes on along the minus strand of SVCL01000157.1, from coordinate 30,526 downwards.
TAGAAGATAGTTTCTTTGAACTAGGAGGACATTCACTATTAGCTATACAATTAGCTACAGAAATAAATAAAAACTTTAAAGTAAAGATACCATTAAAAGAGATTATTACAAATCCAACAATAAGATTTTTAAGTGATTATATAGATAATTACGAAGAGAAAAATAATTTAAGTGATGAAATGAATATAGCTGAAATTAAACCTAATCAAGAAGAAAGATATGAAAGTTTTCCTCTTAATAAGGTTCAAGAAGCTTACTGGGTTGGAAGAGCTAATGAAATAGAGCTTGGAAGCGTAGGATCACATGGATATTTTGAAATTGATATAGATGCAGATGTGGAAAATATAAAAAAGGCAATACATAGAGTAATAGAAAGACACGATATGTTGAGAGCTGTTATAGAAGATGATGGTACACAAAGGATATTAAGAAATGTTCCAGAGTATAAGATAGAAGTAAATAATTTTGTAAATGAGACATATAAGGAACAAGGAATATTAAAGGTTAGAGAAGAATTATCACATAAGGTATATAAAACTAACGAATATCCAATGTTTGATTTTGTATTATCTAAACTTGCTGATAATAAGGTAAGAATGCATTTTAGTATTGATATGTTAATAGCAGATGCTCAAAGTATTTATATAATAATTGACGAATTAGGTAGATTTATTAGTAATCCATATTTAGAATTAGAACCTTTAGAATTATCTTTTAGAGATTATGTATTATCTGAATCAGAAATTAAAAAAACAAATAAATATAAAAATGCAAAGAATTATTGGTTAAATAAAATTAAAGATTTACCACCAGCACCAAAGTTACCATTAATAAATTCTACTAAGGATATAAAGACTCCAATATTTAAGAGAGTACAAGGAACTTTATCTAAAGAAAAATGGGAAGAATTAAAGAGAAAAGCAGGAAGATTTTCAATTACTCCTTCAATTATATTTTTAAGTGTATATTTTGAAGTTCTTTCTTTATGGAGTAAGGAAAAGAAGTTTACTGTAGATTTAACTTTATTTAATAGATTACCATTACATAAAGATGTAGAAAAAATAATTGGTGATTTTACTTCTGTTACATTTTTAGATATGGATATGGAAGATAAAGATTCATTTGTAGTTATAGCTAAAGAATTACAAGAGAAGCTATGGGATAACTTAGATAATAGAGAGTTTAATGGTATAGACATATTAAGAGAAATAGTTAAAGAAACTAAAGATAGTAGTAGAGCATTAATGCCTGTAGTATTTACTAGTACTTTAACTCAAAGCAAGTTAGGATTAGATGTTTCGGTAGTAGATTCTTTAGGTGAATTCGTGTATGGAATTAGTCAAACACCACAAGTTTATATAGATAATCAAGTATATGAAGAAAAGGGAGTACTAAAATTCCATTGGGATTATTTAGAGAGCATTTTCCCAGAAAAATTAATAGACTATATGTTTGAAATATATTGTTTAAGAATACAACAATTAATAGATAGTGATGAAGCTTGGGAAAATAGTTGTAATATTAATAGATTAGAAACAAGCAGTAATAAGCTATTAAAGGAGATTAACGATACAGAAAATAAATTTGATATATGTAGATTAGAAGAGAAAGTTGGTAATAAAAATGATGATGCAATAGCTGTACTTTCTGAAGATAAAAATTTAACATATAAAGAATTAAATTCTTTAAGTAATAATGTGGCTAAATGGATAAAAGATATCTCTAATAAAGAACAAGAAAAAATTGCAATAGTTATGGAAAAGGGATACGAACAAATAGTTGCTGCTTTAGGAGTATTAAAATCTAATAATATTTATGTACCAATTGATATTAATATGCCTGTAGCAAGAAAGCAAATTATATTTGAAGAAAGTAATATAAATATTATATTAACTCAATCAAAGTATAAGGAAAGTTCACAATTACCATATGCAGCAAATATCTTATATGTAGATGAAGTTGAATGTGATAACAGTAATTACAATTTAGATTCACATTATGATATAGATGAATTGGCTTATATAATTTATACTTCAGGTTCTACTGGAAAACCTAAAGGAGTTGCAATAGAACATGGAGCTGCTATGAATACTGTTTTAGATATTAATAGTAAGTTTAAAGTTAATGAAAGTGATAGAATACTTGCTTTATCTTCTCTTTCTTTTGATTTATCAGTATATGATATTTTTGGTATGTTAAATGCAGGAGGAGCAATAGTTGTACCTAAGAACAAAGATAATATAGATCCAAGTTATTGGTTAATGCTTTTAAAGCAATATGATGTAAGCATATGGAATACAGTTCCTACTACTATGGACTTATTAGTAGATTATATGGAGTCTTGTGATGAGAAATTACCAGATAGCTTAAGAGTTGTAATGTTAAGTGGAGATTGGATACCACTAAATTTACCTGATAGAATAAAGAAATTATCAAATAAAGACATTAAGGTAATAAGTTTAGGTGGAGCAACTGAAGCTTCTATTTGGTCTATAATGTATGAAATAGGAGAGATTAAGGATAAATGGACAAGTATACCTTATGGTATGCCTTTAGCAAATCAAGAATTTTATATCTTAGATGATAAAATGCATAAAAAACCTATTTGGGCTACAGGAGAGCTATATATAGCAGGTAAAGGTCTTGCTAAAGAATATATAGGAAATAAAGAAAAAACAGAAAGTAGTTTCATTTGGAATGAAGAACTTCAAAAAAGACTTTATAAGACAGGGGATCTAGGAAGATACCTACCAGATGGAAATATAGAGTTTATAGGAAGAGCGGATTATCAAGTAAAAATAAGAGGCTTTAGAATTGAGCTTGGTGAAATCAAAAATGTACTTAATGATAATGAATCTGTAAATGATTCTGTTGTAACTATAAAAGAAGATAAGGATGGTCAAAAGAATATAGTTGCATATGTAAAATTAAAGACTAAGTGCAAGATAAGTGAAGAAGATATAATAAAATATTTATCTTCTAAGTTACCAGCATACATGATTCCAAGCTATGTTATGATAATAGATTCTTGGCCATTAAATGTAAATGGAAAAATTGATATTGCTAGTTTACCTATGGTAAGTGAAAAAGTAAAAGAAAGTACTACTAATAATATAAATTCTAAAAAGGTTTCAGATAAACTTATAGATTTAGTTAAAAAAGCTATTAATATGGAAAATATAGATCTTAATACTGATTTAATAGGCTTAGGAATAACATCAGTCGATATAGTGAAGATGATAAATTCTATAAGAAAAAATTTAGGTATAAAGATAAGATTTGATGAGTTCTATAAGAATCCAACAATAGCTAATATCTTAGAGTTATATGTAGATAATAGTGAAAGTTCAAGTGACGATTTTGATGAACTAATATCAAATAATAATGTATTAGATATAGTAAAAGAAGTATTAGATATACAAGATATTACTGAAGATACTGATTTATTAGGTTTAGGAATAACATCAGTTGATATAGTAAAGATGATAAATTCTATAAGAAAGAAATTAGGAATAAAGGTAAGGTTTGATGAATTCTATAAGAATCCAACAGTAAGAACTATTATAAATCTAAATAATAAAAATGGTAAAAAATCAAAAGATATAATAGTTGATTTAGATGAGAGAGATAGATTTAAGGAAAGAAAATTATATCTAAGAAAAGATTTAAAAACTTTATCAATACCTTTACTTGATGTATGTAATAAAAATAAGTTAAATCCAGATGTACTTAATTTACAAGCATGTAGAGAATTCTCAAAGGAAAAAATTAAATTAGAAACTATATCTGTATTATTAGATTCTGTAAGAAGTAGAGTTTGCAATAATAAAGAAGCTAGATTATATCCATCATTTGGTGAACTATATGCAGTTCAAACATATGTATATATAGCTAAGGATAGAGTTGAAGGTATAGAATCAGGAATTTACTATTATAATCCAAAAGAGAATAAGTTGTACTTGGTATCAAAAGAAGAAATACCTGAAGATATTTATGTTCCATTTGTATATAGACCTGTATTTAAAAAAGCAGCATTTTCAATTTTCTTAATAGCTAATTTAGATGCAATTGAACCTTTATATGGAGAAAATTCTTTAAGATTAGTTACTATAGAAGCTGGATATATAGGACAATTATTAGATATGGTAAGTGCTAATATTGGACTTGGAGTTCATCCAGTAGGAATAATAGATTTTGAAAAAATTGAAAACAAATTTAAGTTAAATGGAAATTATAAAATGGTTCATTCATTATTAGGTGGTTTGCATAATGAAGAAATGCAACAAAATATAGGCTATTATGAAGACTATAGTGAAGATTACAGTGAAGATTGGGAAGAAGGCGAAATATAGCAATGGAAAAAAAGTGTAGAGATTTTATTAATGAATTAAAGACTTATGGAATTGATTTATGGGTTTTAGACGGAAAGTTAAAATATAAAGCTCCTAAAGGCAAGATGAATGATGAAATAAGAAAAAAGATAGCACTTATGAAAGAGGAATTAATTAATATATTGAGCCAAGAAGATATGGAGAATATTGAAGATATTAAGTTAACAAAGATATCGAAAGATGGAAAGTTACCTTTATCTTTTGCTCAAGAAAGGTTATGGTTTTTACAACAACTATTGCCAGAAAGCCCTTTCTATAATGTTCCTATAACAAGTAAGTTATTCGGAAAGATAGATTTTAGCATATTAGAAAAAAGTATTAATATTCTAATGAAAAATAATGAAATTTTAAGAGCAAACTTTAAGTCTGTTGATGGTAAGCCTTATCAAATAATAAATGAGAATACTGAAGTAAAATTAGAAATAATAGATTTATCTGATTTCTCTGAAGAAGTAAGGGAAGAGGAAGCTATAAAAATATTAACAGAAAGAGCTAGAATACCTTTTGATATAGAGAAAGAACTTTTAGTAAAAGCTTTATTATTAAAAATGGATAAAGACTATAATATACTATCAATTAATACACATCATTTAGTAGTTGATGGTTGGTCTTTAAAGCTAATTACTAAGGAAATTTATGAAATATATGATGACCTTATAAATGAAAGAGAAGTTTCATTAGGAGAAAAAGAATTTAATTATGTAGATTTTGCAGCTTGGGAGAGAAAAGTTGCTAATACAAATGAAATTAAGAACCAATTAGAATATTGGAAAGAAAAATTAAGGGATATACCTGAAAGTATGGACATGCCTACTGATAAAGTTAGACCTGCTAGAGAAACTTTTAATGGAAGTATGGAATCAGCAATATTTACAGGAGATATAGCTGAAAAGATTAAAAAGTTCAGTAGAGATAATAGAGTAACAGCATATGTAACTGTTTTAGCAGCAGTATATGTATTGCTTAATAAATATACTAATAAAGAAGATGTTATATTAGCAACACCAGTATCTACAAGGCGTACAGAAGAATTAGAAAATATAATAGGAACCTTTATGAATACATTAGTATTAAGAGGAGACTTATCTGGAAACCCAACTTTTTCTGAATTATTAGAGAGAGTAACTAAAGTAATAGTTGAGGCTATGGATAATCAAGCAGTATCATTTGAAAAAGTTGTAGATGAAGTTCAAAAAGGAAGAAGCTTAAATAGTGCTCCATTATTTCAAATTTTATTCTTATTTGAAAATTTAAATTCAGCAGCTATAAGCTTACCTAACGTAAAATCAGAAAATGTTAATATTGCTCTTGGAACTTCAAGATTTGATATAGTACTTTTAGTTACAACTACAGAAAAAGGATTAGAAGTAAATCTAGAGTATTCAACTGATTTATTTAATGCAGATACTATAAAGAGATTTATCTTAAACTTAGAAAAAGTATTGAGTTTAGTAATAGACAATCCTGAAAAGAGAATTTCAGAATTTGAAGTAATATCAGATAAAGAAAAATCATTATTAGAATCTATAAATTCTAATAATGGTGCTTCAGATGATGAAAAAACATTCATTGATGTATTTGAAAAAGTAGCTGAAATTAATAAAGATGTACCAGCTGTAAGATATATGAATAATGTTTTAACTTATAAAGAATTAAATGAAGAAGCTGAAAATATAGCTAAATATTTAAGATATAAAAATATATCTAGAGGCGATTATGTTGGTATATATATGGATAGATCTGAAAAGTTTATCGTTTCATTAATTGCTATATTAAAAGCAGGAGCTACTTATGTACCTATTGATTTTGCATATCCAAAAGAGAGAGTTTCTTATATTGTAAATGATGCAAAGCTAAAAGGTGTTATTGTTAATGGAAGTGATGTTGATTTAGACATAGATAGAAATGTTGAAATTTTAGATTTACAAAAAGTATGTTCAGTAGATGAAAACTTAATAAGTTCTAAAGTTAAATCAAGTCCAGATGACATTATGTATGTAATTTATACTTCAGGAACAACAGGAAATCCAAAAGGAGTACAAATAACACATAAATCTATTTTGAATTTAGTTCAAGCATTAGAAAAAGAAATATATTGCAATTATAAAAACATTCAAAATGTAGGGGTAAATGGTTCTCTATCTTTTGATACATCAGTAAAACAACTTATACAATTGCTTAATGGTAGAACATTATGTATAGTACCAGAAGCTAATAGATATGATGCAGAAAGTTTTATTAACTTTATTGAAGAAAATCAAGTTAATATAATTGATGCTACTCCAATGTTTACAGATTTACTTCTAAATAATAGAGAATTTAGTAAAATAAGAAATTTAGTAATGCTTATTGGAGGAGAAAATATTAACAAAAACTTATGGGAAAAGATGAGATCCATAAATAGTGTATATTTTTATAATATGTATGGACCATCAGAATGTACTGTAGATACAACTGTAGCATTAATAAAAGATAATATTAATCCAACTATAGGAAAACCTATATTGAATACAAAAGTTTATATATTAGATAAGAATATGAATAAAGTTCCTATAGGTGTATATGGTGAAATTTATATAGGTGGTATAGGTGTAGGAAAAGGTTATTTAAATAATGAAAAACTTACATCTGACAAGTTTATTAATCATACTTTTAACGATGGAGTAACTGAGTATATTTATAAAACAGGTGATGTTGGAAGATACTTAAATGATGGAAACATTGAATTTAAAGGAAGAGTAGATAATCAAGTTAAAGTAAGAGGCTTTAGAATTGAGTTAAACGAAATAGAATCAGTGTTAGAATCTCATGAAAGTATTGAAAAGGCAGCTGTAACAGTATTAGATGAAGATGGAGATAAATCAATATCTGCTTATATATTACCTGATAAATATGATAGAAGAGAAATAGATGGATATAAAAGATATAATCTAGATAATGGTTTAAATATAGTTCACTTAAATAGAAATGAAACAGATTTCTTATATGATGATATATTCAAAAAAATAGCTTATTACAAAAATGGAATACATGTAAATGAAAATAGTACTATCTTTGACGTAGGTGCTAATATAGGATTATTTTCACTTCAAACATTTATGCAAGAGCCAAGCGTAAAGATATTTTCTTTTGAACCTAATCCATATATAAGAAAGTTATTAAAGATTAACTGTGAACTTTATAATATAAATTCTACTGTATTTGATTACGCTGTATCTTCAGAAGAAGGGGAAACAGAATTTACATTCTATCCTAAGTTCTCTTTATTGTCAGGATTATATGCAGATTATGATGAAGAAAAAGAATTAGTAAAATCTTATGTAAAAAAACATAATGATGATGGTGAAGAAATAGAAGAGGAAATAGAAGATGATATAGAAGAGATTATTGAAGATAAGCTTCAAAGTATAAAGATACCTGTAAAATTAGTAAGATTATCAGACATAATAGATGAATATAATGTGGATAAGATAGATCTATTAAAGATAAATGTTGAAAAAAGTGAATTAGAAGTTCTATTAGGAATTAATCCGGAACATTGGAAGAGAATAAATCAAGTAGTTTTAGAGTTACATGATTTTGATAATAGACTAGAAAAAGTATTAGATTTATTAAAAACAAATGGATTTGAAGTAATAGTAGAACAAGACTGGTCATTAGAAAATGTACAAAATATATATTATTTATATGCAGTAAAAGAAAAGGTAAATAAGAATATAGAGTTTAAGTATAAACCTAAAAAGTTATTAGGTAGTGATGAAATAAGACAATATCTAAGTGAAAAATTACCTAAATATATGGTGCCATCTAACATAAAGATTGTAGATAATATACCATTAACTATAAATGGAAAAGTTGATTTTAAAGAGCTTACTAAAAATACTTTAGTAGAGAAAGTAAAAGTAAATAAAGAACTTCCAAGAAATAGAGTAGAGGAAGAAATCCACAAAATATGGTCTGAAGTTTTGAAAAAGGAAGATATAGATATAGATGATAACTTCTTTGATATTGGAGGTCACTCTCTATTATTAGCTCAAGTTCATTCAAGAATTTTGAAGTTCTATTCAGGAAAACTAACTGTTTTAGAGTTATTTGAATATCCAACAATAAGACTTTTAGCAGAAAGGCTATCAGGAGAAAAAGTTGAGGATATAAAAGTAAAACCTATAGAAGTAAAAGAAGAAAAGAATTCTTCAGATGAAGAAGATAATTCAATAGCCATAATAGGAATTACAGGAAGATTTCCAAATTCAAAATCAAAAGAGGAGTTCTGGGAGAATCTTAAAAATGAAATTGAATGTATCTCAGAATTTAGAGATGTAAAAACAGCTTTAAGTTCTAATGAGTTATATGTACCTAGAAGAGGAATCTTATCAGATATAGAATTATTTGATGCAAACTTCTTTGGATATACTCCAAGAGAAGCTGAAATAACCGATCCACAACAAAGATTATTCTTAGAGTGCTCATATGAAGTTTTAGAGAAGGCTGGATACAATACGTTAAAGTATAAATGGCCTATAGGAGTATTTGGAGGAGTAACATTAAGTACTTACTTATTTAATAATTTATTGAAAAACCATAATGTTGTTAATAGTGTTGATTTTTATCAAATGCAAATGTTAAATGATAAGGATCATTTTGCAACAAGAGTGGCATATAAATTAAATCTAACTGGACCAGCTATAACTGTGCAAACTTCTTGTTCTACATCTTTAGTAGCAGTTAATTTAGCATGTAAGTCTATTCTAAAAGGAGAATGTAAGATGGCTCTTGTTGGAGGAAGTACAGTAGTATCTCCTCAAAAAAGTGGATATCTATACAGAGAAGGAGCTATATTCTCTAAAGATGGTAAGTGTAGAGCTTTTGATGATAAGGCTAGTGGTACAGTGGCTGGTAATGCAGTAGCAGTAGTATTATTGAAGAAGTTAGATGCTGCTATTAAAGATAGAGATAATATTTATGCTGTTATTAAAGGTAGTGCAATAAATAATGATGGAAATAGAAAGGTTGGATATACAGCTCCTAGTATATCAGGCCAAGTAGAAGTAATAAGGGATGCCATTGCAGATGCAAAAGTTTCACCTGAAAGTATTTCATATGTTGAAACTCATGGTACTGGAACTAATCTTGGAGACCCTATAGAATTAAGGGCATTACAAGAAGTCTTTGGTAATGTAAGTAAAGAAAAGTATTGTGGTATTGGATCAGTTAAGACTAATGTAGGTCATTTAGATGCAGCTGCGGGAATTGTTAATTTAATAAAAGTTGCATTAGCATTAAAAAATGAAGAGATACCAGCTACAATCAATTTTGAAGAAGGTAATAGAAACATAGATTGGGAAAATAATTCATTTTATGTAGTTGATAAATTAAAAGAATGGAAGAGAAGCGAAAAGGTAAGAAGAGCAGGGGTTAGTGCCTTTGGAATAGGTGGTACTAATGCACATGTTATTTTAGAGGAAGCACCAATTATTAAAAAAGAAGAAAGCAAGAATTATTTTAATACTTTTGTCTTATCCGCAAAATCTGAAACTGCTCTAGAAAATATGAAAAATAATATTTTAGCTTACTTAGAAAATAATAAAGATACTGATTTGTCTGATATAGCATATACCCTTCAAGTAGGTAGAAGAGAATTTAATAATAGATGGACTTGTGTATGCAAGGATAGAAATGAATTAATAGATGCTCTAACATCAAAGGATGTAAGCAGTGTTCGTGTTGCCAATGTTAAAAAGGAAAAAACTTTAGTATTTGCATTCCCTGGACAAGGTTCACAGTTTGTAAAAATGGGTAAAAAGCTTTATGAAACACAAGAGTTATATAGAGCATCAATAGATAAATGTGCAAATATCCTTCAAAAAGATATGAATTTAGATATAAGAAATGTACTTTTTGGTGATGATGAAAATATTATTAAAGAAACTTATATGACACAAGTTTTATTATTTGTAACAGAATATGCAATGGCTAAATTCTTAATTGATTGTGGAGTAAAACCTACTGCATTAATTGGTCATAGTTTAGGTGAATATGTAGCTGCTTGTATAGCTGGAGTATTCACATTAGAAGATGCTCTATTTGTTATAAGTAATCGTGGAAGAATTATGCAAAAATGCAAAAAAGGAACAATGTTAGCTTTAGCTATAAATAAAGAAGAAGTGAAAAAATTATTAAGTGGTAGCTTAGAATTAGCAGTTGTTAATGGAGAAAAAGCTTGTGTAGTATCTGGAGATAGTGATGATATAGACAAACTAATAGAAAAATTAGAAGGTACAGAAATAAAGTTTAAATTATTAAAAACATCACATGGTTTCCATTCAGCTAAAACAGAGAGTATATTAGATGAATTTTTTGAGGTTTTAAATAAAGTTAGTATGAATAAACCTAAAATTCCATATATGTCAAATTACACTGGGGATTGGATTAAAGATGAAGAAGCTACTTCAGCTAAGTATTGGATAAGACACACTAGAAATTGTGTAAGATTCAATGAAGATATTAATAATTTAATTTCTAAGTATGGAGATATAAATGTAGTAGAAGTAGGTCCTGGAAATGTATTAAGTAATATTATTTCTAGCAATACAAACTTCAATATTAATAACAGAACAGTTACTTTAATGCCTAGAGTAGAGGATGATGTTGAAGGATTAAAGAAATTCTTTATTGCTATAAGTGAATTATGGGGAGCAGGCTTAGATATAGATTGGGAAGTTTTAAATGATGGAAAGAGATTTAGAGTAGAATTACCAACATATCCATTTGAAAAAGAATATTACTGGATCTCTCCTGATGAAGTAAATGATGTAAATATTGATGTAAAAAATGAAGATAGTGATAAAACAATAAATAGAGAATATGAAGAAGTAGAGAAAATTCAACATTCAAGACCTGATATTCCAACTGTGTACGTAGAACCTAGAAATGATACTGAAAAAGTATTAGCTACTATATGGATGAGAAGTATAGGAATAAATAAGGTAGGAATATATGATGAGTACTTTAGTTTAGGCGGAGATTCTTTATCAGCAATATCTTTAATAGATGAGATAAAGAAAAAGTTTAATTGTGAAATATCAATAAAAGAGTTCTTTAAAGATGCAACTATTAACTATTTAAGTACTTTAATAATTGATGAAGGAAAAGAATTATCACAAGAAATAGATGAACAATTAACAGAGCAACAAATACTTGATAATATAGATAATTTATCATCAAAAGAAATTGATGAATTATTAAAAAGATATAATGAATTTTAATAAGTAACTATAAGGAGACAGCTATGAATATTAATAATTCTAATAATAAGTTAACAGATGAAGAAAAGAAGGCAAAGTTAATAGAATTGCTAAAAAGCAAAATTAATGGTCAGAAAACTTATAAAGCCAGCTTAGAGCAAGAAGATATTTGGTGCTTCGAAGAAATGTTTAAAGGAAGTACAGCATACAATATTTACACAGCTGTGCATTTAGAAGGAAGCTTAGATATTAATTTATTAGAAAAAAGTTTTAATCAAATAGTTAAGAGACATGAGGCACTAAGGACAAGCTTTGCGAAAGAAGATGGAGTCTTAAAACAAAAGGTTAGAGAAGCTAATAAATGCATATTAAATATAAATCAAATTGATATTAAAAAAGATGAACTAGATGAAGTTATTGATAATATCATAACTAAGCCTTTTGATATCGAAAAGGACTTACTATTAAGAGTTGATATTTTAAAAATAAAAAAATATAAAAATATATTAATAATAAGCACTCATCATATAGTAACAGATGGTTATTCAATAAATATAATTCTTGATGAATTGGTTTCTTTATATAATGCTTATAAAAATAACGTTGAACCAAATTTACCTTATATAAAAGAAAGTTATGGTCAATTAATAGAAAATAAAGAAGCTAACAAAGAAAGTGATTCTATAAAAAAACAATTAAAGTACTGGAAAGAAGAGTTAGAGGGGATTAATGATTTTATTACGTTACCAGTAGATAAGTTAGTTCCTGAACTTCAAACATATAATGGAAAACAAAAAACTATAGCTTTTAATGTTAATGAATCAAAAATAATTGATAAGTATATCGCAGAAAATAATTTTACATTATTTTCTGTGGCCTTATCTACATTTGCATTAATTTTAAGTAAATATAGTGGTCAAGATGACATTGTAATAGGAATACCAGTGGCAAATAGAAATGATGTTAGTAGTAAAAGTGTTGTTGGTTTATTTGTTAACTCTATTCCTTTTAGAATTAAGATTAATGAAGAAGAAAACTTTAATTATTTAGTAGAACAAGTAAAAGAAAAATTTATAGAGACTTTAGATAATCAAGAAGTATCTTTTAATGAAATAGTTAAGGAAATAAAACCTAATAGATACAATAATATTTCACCTATATATCAAGTAATGTTTGTTCAAAATGTTCAAGGGAAATATAGAGAAATTGAAGGTGTAGAAAGTAAAGGATATAATCTGCCAGTAAGTTCTTCTAAGCTTGATATTACTATGTATGTTAATAAAGCAAAAGAAGGCATAGAAGCTACAATTGAATATAAATCTGATATGTTTGAGGAAAAAAGTATTATTAGAATGTTAGATGCTTGGAAAGAAGTAACATTAACTATGATAAAAAATGCTAGTACATCTTTAAAAAATGTTGTTCTATCGGGACAACAGATTGAAGATAGTAGATTAGTTAATTATTCTAAAGAGTTAAATGATGAAGAAACACTTATAAGTTTATTTAAAAAGGTAGTTAAAGAAAAACCTAATGAGGTAGCAATAATACAAAATGAGAAAAAGTTAACCTTTGATGAATTGGATAAACTAAGTGATAATATTGCAAAATGTTTAATTAATAGTGGAGTAAATGAAGAAGACTTCGTTGGGTTATGTGTAGAAAGATCTATAGAAAGAGTAGTAGCTATGCTTGGAATCTTAAAGGCAGGAGCTGCTTATGTACCTATTGATCCTAAACATCCATTATCAAGAATAAAAGTAATTATAGATGAGGCTAAAATAAAATATGTTTTAACAACAAAATCACTTGAAGAAGAAATAGATATAAAAGATATTTCTAAAATTATAATCGAAGATGCAGAAAAAGTAGAGTTAAACTGTAATTTAGATAGTTGTAATTATAGCAATGATAAAGCAGTATATATAATATTTACTTCTGGTTCTACAGGAGTTCCTAAGGGAGTAATAGGTCTTCAAAAGGGAATAGTTAATAGAGTAAAGTGGATGTGGGAACAGTATCCTTTTGCTGAAGGAGAAGTTTGTTGTCATCAAGCAGCTATATCATTTGTAGATTCAGTTGCAGAAGTATTTGTACCACTTTTAAAAGGAATACCTTCTGTAGTATTAAATCAAGAGGAAATTAATGATCCATATTTACTAATAAAGGCTATAAATAAATATAATATATCAAGAATTGTTATGACACCATCTTTATTAAGAGTATTAATTAATGGCTGTAAAGATGTTAATGATAAGTTACAACCACTAAAATTACTTAATATAAGTGGAGAAACTTTATCTAGAGAATTAGTAAATAGTTTCTTTAATACATTTGAAAATAAAACAATACTAAATATATATGGATCTTCAGAGGTATCAGCTGATTGTACATATTTTGAAATTAAAAATAAGATAAATGTCAATCTTGTACCTATAGGTAAACCATTAAGAAATACTGAAATATTTATAGTTGATAAAAATAATAATATTTTACCTAAAGGAATGATAGGAGAAATATGTGTTTCAGGAGATGGATTAGCAAAAGGATATATAAATTCAGATAATAATAACAAATTTATAGATACTTTTATAGAAGATAGTAAATATGAAAGGCTTTATAAAACAGGGGATTTAGGAAGAATAAATAGTAATGATTTAATAGAGTATATTGGAAGAATAGATAAGCAAATAAAAATTAGGGGTAAAAGAATAGAGCTTGGAGAAATAGAAGCTAGCCTTATTAATATTGATAATATAACAGATGCTGCAGTAACTGTTATTGATAATGAAGGTGAAAAGAAGCTAGTTGCAAATATTGTTTTACAAAATAATAAAGAAATGTATTCTAGTGATATTGTTAATGCTTTAAAAAATATGATACCTGATTATATGATCCCAAGTTTATATAAAGTAATTGATAAGATTCCAAAGACCGTTACAGGAAAAACTGATTATAGAAATTTAAATTCTGTTCAAGGAAATTTATTAAAGTATAAAAAGAAGAAAAACTTACAAGTATCTAATATGGAAAAAGAATTAATAGATATATGGGAATCTTTATTGAATATATCTGATATTGAAGTAGAAGATAACTTCTTTGATTTAGGTGGTAATTCTATTCAATTAATAGATTTAAGAAAAATACTTATGGAAAAATATGATGTGGATTTATCAGTAATGGATTTATTCAGAAATCCAAATGTTTTGCAATTATCTAAATTTTTAAGAGGTGATACATCTTATAAAGAAGAGACTTCAGAAGAAAATACAGATTATATTAATGATGTAGATAATGATATAGCTATTATAGGTATGTCTATAAGAGTAGCAGATGCAAATACAGTAGAAGAATTCTGGGGTAATTTACAAGAAGGAATTTGTTCAATAAAACCTAATACTGATAATTATTTTAAAGAATTATTTCCTGATTTTAAAGAAAGTAAAAATCATAAACATATAAATTATAATTCTAGCATAGCTAATGTAGAGTATTTTGATGCAGACTTTTTTGACTTTACACCATTAGAAGCAAGAGTATTAGATCCTCAACAAAGAATATTCTTAGAGTGTGCATGGGAAGCTATGGAGGACTCAGGATATATACCAGGTGATGAGTCGTTAAAGGTAGGAATATTCGCAGGAACTACTATGAGTACTTATATGATGACTTCATTGATGGACAAGATAAATGTATCAAAACCTAATGAAATGTTTTTGATTAATATGAGTAATAGTGAAAATTCAATAGCTACAAGAGCTGCATATAAATTAAATGTAAAAGGTCCAAGTGTATCTTTAGGAACTGCATGTTCTACTTCATTAACTGCTGTTAATATAGCTAAAAATTCTTTAATTAATAATGAATGTGATATTGCTATTGTTGGTGGAAGTACAGTTAAGGTGCCACAAAACATAGGGTATATATATGAAGAAGGTTCAATAATGTCTCCAGATGGTAAGTGTAAGGCTTTTGATAATGATGCAAATGGAACTGTATTTGGTAATGGAGTATCTGTAATTATACTAAAGAGATTAAAGAAAGCTTTAAGAGATAGAGATAACATATATGCAGTATTAAAAGGATGTTCAATAAATAATGATGGAAATAGAAAAGTAGGTTATACTGCTCCAAGCATTTTAGGACAAGTAGAGGTAATAAAAGATGCAATAAAAGACGCAAAAGTTGATCCTAATAGTATTTCATATATAGAAACTCATGGAACAGGAACACAATTAGGAGATTGTATAGAAATAGAAGCGTTAAAAGAAGCTTTTGCAGGAAGAGATTTGAATAATATATGTAAAATAGGTTCTGTAAAAACTAGTATAGGTCATCTAGATGCAGCTGCTGGAGTTACTGGATTAATAAAAGTAGCTATGGCATTAAATAAAGAAAAAATACCTGCTACTTTAAATTTCACTGAAGGAAATAGAAATATCTCTTGGAATAGTATTCCTTTTAGAGTAGCGGACCAATTAATAGATTGGAAGAGAGGTTCGGATGTAAGAAGGGCAGGGGTTAGTTCTTTTGGTATTGGTGGAGCTAATGCTCATGCTATTTTGGAAGAAGCACCACTTAGAAGTGAGTCTGATAAAGAAAATGAAATGAATATTATTAATTTGTCAGCAAAAACTGAAACAGCTTTAGAGGAAATGACTAAGAAGATGTTAAAGCATGTTAAAGAGCATGAGGATGAAAAGATATCGGATATAGCTTATACTCTACAAACTGGTAGAAAAGAATTCAATTATAGATGGAGTGTTGTTTGTAAAGATAGAGAAGAACTTATGGAAGCTCTTGAAGGGGATAATTTAGAGCATGTTAGGATAGGAGTAAAGAGAAAAACAGATAAACCTATTATTTTCGCTTTCCCAGGTCAAGGATCACAATTTATAAAAATGGGAAAAAGGCTTTATGATACAGAAAAAGTTTTTAAAGAATATATGGATAAATGCGCTGAAATAATAAAAAAAGAGCTAGATATCGATATAAAAGAGATTATTTATGGAGAAGATGAAGAATTATTAAAAAGAACATGGATAACTCAAATTGCTTTATTTAGTACTGAATATTCTTTAGCACAATTATTAATGTCAATTGGAGTAAAACCTACAGCGTTGATAGGACATAGTCTTGGTCAATATACAGCTGCATGTATTTCTGGTGTGTTTACTTTGGAAGAAGTATTAGTTGTAGTAGCTAATAGAGGTAAACTAATGGAAACATGCGATGAGGGTGCTATGTTATCTGTTGAAATGAGTGCTGAAGAGGTAAAGGATAAGTTAAAAGGTTCTTTAGAATTATCAGTAATAAATGGAGAAAATTTATGCGTAGTTTCTGGTGATAAAGAAGAAATAGATAAGTTATCAGAAGAATTAGAAGATGAATTTATAGATACAAAATTATTAAAAACATCTCATGGATTCCATTCAGCAAAAACTGAAAAAATATTAATGGATCTAAAGAAAGTATTAGAGAAGGTTGAATTAAAAGAACCTAGTATTCCATATTTATCAAATTACACTGGTGAGTGGATAAGTGAAGGAGGAGCAACATCTCCAGAAGAATGGATAAAACACACAAGATATTCTGTTAAGTTTTTAGATAATATAAATAATTTATTGGATAGATATAAGGATGCAATAGTTATAGAAGTGGGGCCAGGAAGAACATTAAGTACATTGATTTCTAGAAGTGATAAGTGGAATATGGATAATAAGACTATAAAGTTAATGCCAAAAACTAAAAATGAAGATAAACAATTAAGAAACTTCTTTATAGGAATTAGTGAATTGTGGAATAATGGAATAAATGTAAGATTTGATTTGTTGAATAATGGATTAAGAAATAAAGTCAGCTTACCAACTTATCCATTCCAACGTCAATATTATTGGTTTAAACCATATGAGAATTATAGTAATGCAAACTCATCTTTAAATAATAGTAAATTAAATAGAGATATATACGATTATGGAAACAATGGGCAAGAAATTACTTTTAAAGATAGGCCTTTCTTAGACGTTCCTTATGTTAAGCCAAGAAATAATGTGGAAGAAAATTTAGCTAATACTTGGCAAGAACTATTAGGTATTGCGAATATAGGAGTATATGATAACTTCTTTTCATTGGGTGGGGATTCACTTTTAGCAACTCAAGTATCATCATTTATTAATGAAAGATATTTGGTTGAAATTAATTTAAGTGATATATTTGACAATCCAACAGTTTCTGGTGTGGCAAAGGTTGTAGAACAGCTTATTAATGAAAAAATTGAAAGTATGAGTGATGAAGAAGTGAATAAGCTTTTGTAGGGAGATGATATATATGGGAGAAAATGCGAGAACTTTAAGTGATAAAGAAAAATTATTAGAAAAGTGGAAAAATGGGTTTGAGTATGAGAACTCTATAAAAATAAGTGATGACAATTTAGCTGAATTATCTTATGCTCAATTAAGAATTTGGTTCTTGGAACAATTAGTTCCAGGAACAGCTGTTTATAATATTCCTAGTGCAGCTAAATTAAAAGGAAATATTAATATAGATTTTATTAAGGAAAGTATTAATGAAATAGTTAAGAGACATGAAAGTTTAAGAACACAATTTAAAGTAATAAATGATGAACCATTACAAGAAATACTAGATAATATAGATTTCAATATTCCAGTATATGATTTAAGAAATTATGATGAAAAAGATAAAGAAAAAAAGAAAAATGAGCTAATACGAAAAGAAAGTATAACACCTATAAGTCTAGAAGAGTCACCTTTATTTAGAATATTAGTTATTAGAATTAAAGATGATGAAGTAATATTCTTTATGGTTATACATCATATAATTTCAGATGGATGGTCTCAAGAAGTATTTAGACAGGAATTTGTAGAGTTATATGAAAGTTATGTAATGGGTAAAACTCCTTCGTTAAAAGAGTTACCTATACAATATAAAGATTTTGCAAAGTGGCAAAAGGAAGAGTTAAAATCAGAAAAGTTAAAAAAACAAATTGATTATTGGCAAGAACAATTAAATGGTATTCAAAATAATGTATATATACCTCATGATAAGAAAAGAGAAAAGCTTCCAACATATAAAGGTGCAAGAGAATTAATTAATATACCTAAAGATTTATATTTGAAGTTAAAAGAAATAGCTAATAAAACAAATTCAACTTTATATATGATATTACTTACAGCTTTGAACATTTTATTATATAAATACAGTGGTGAAGATGATGTAAGTATAGGATGTCCTATTGCAAATCGTGATAAGAAGGAAATAGAAGGTCTTATAGGATTTTTCGTAAATACTCTTGTAATAAGAAACAAAGTAATTAATGATAAAAACTTTATTAGTTTATTAGAAGAAGTAAAGAAAACATCATTAAAAGCTTATGAAAATCAGGATATACCTTTTGATAGAGTTGTAGATATGATTAATCCTGAAAGAAATTTAAATGAAGGTGCACTATTATTCCAAACTGCTTTTGTTTTTCACAATACTCCATATAAGCAAGTTAAAGTTACAGGAATGCAAGTAGAACCAATTAATGTATATAATGAAATGGCAGTATTTGAGTTACTATTATCAATGACAGAATTAGATGATAATTTATTAGGATTTTTTGAATACTCTACAGCTGTATTTAATAAGGAAACTATACAACTTCTTATAAGTCACTTTGTTGTACTACTAAATAATATAGTTGATAATCAAGATGCTTTAATAAAGGATCTAAGTATTATTAGTAAAAATGAAGAAGAAAAAATATTAGAATACGGTAAAAGTAAAACAACTTATGAAATTAAAAGATGTATACATGAGGAGTTTGAAGATGTAGTAGTAAAGTATCCAGATAAGGTAGCTGTAAAGTTTGGAGAAGAAGAGTTAACTTATAAAGAGTTAAATGAAAAATCTAATAAGTTTGCGAGATATTTACTTAGTCTAGGAGCTAAGCCTAAAGATTATATTGGTATATTTATGGACAAGTCTTCAGATACAATAATTTCAATTTTAGCAGTATTGAAGTTAGGTGGGGCTTATGTACCAATAGATCCTTCTTATCCAGAAGAAAGAATACAATATATAGCAAAAGATATAAACATGGATAGAATGATAACTAAGAAAAATTCTGTTAGTAAGTTAGGCGAAATAAATGCAACTTTAATAGAAATGGATTCTAATGATGTAATTGATGAAGTAGCAAAACAAGAAAGTACAAATTTAGATATTAAGGTAGATACAAGTGATGTTGCTTATATAATTTATACTTCTGGTTCTACAGGAAAACCAAAAGGAGCTTTAGTAGAACATAAAAATGTAGTAAGGTTATTTTACGCAACAGATGATTGGTACAAGTTTAACGAGAATGATGTATGGACATTATTCCATTCATATGCATTTGATTTTTCAGTATGGGAAATATGGGGAGCTTTATTATACGGAGGTAAATTAGTTGTTGTGGATTATCTTACAAGCAGATCTCCAGAAAGCTTTTATGCTTTATTGCAAAAAGAAAAAGTTACTGTATTAAATCAAACTCCATCAGCTTTCAAACAATTAATGCAAATAGATTTAGAAAAAGAAAATGTATATTTAAATTCTTTAAGATATATAATTTTTGGAGGAGAAAAGCTAGAATATTATGTACTTAAAGATTGGTATGAAAAATATGATGATAAACAACCTTATTTAGTTAATATGTATGGAATAACAGAGACAACAGTACACGTTTCTTATAGGGTAATTACTAAGGAAGATGTAATAAGTAATAGAAGTTTTATAGGTCAGCCTATTCCTGATTTAAGTGTTTATATCTTAGATAAAAATAAAAATATATGTCCTTTTGGAATTGCAGGAGAACTTTATATTGGAGGAGCTGGAGTAATACGAGGATATTATAATAGAAGTGAACTTAATAAAGAAAAGTTTATTATTAATGAATTTGATAGTAAAGAATCTCGTATGTACAGATCAGGTGATACAGGAATACTTCATGAGAATGGAGATATTGAGATTTTAGGAAGAATTGATAGTCAAGTAAAGGTAAGAGGATTTAGACTAGAACTTGGTGAAATAGAAGCTGCACTAAAATCTCACGAGAAAGTTGATGATTCTTTAGTAATAACAAGAAAAGATAATATGGGTAATAATCAAATATATGCATATGTAACTGAAAAAAGTAATCATATAGAAGATGGTGAAAATAAAGATATTAATATAGCACAACAATGGAAGAGTATATTTGATGAAAATTATAAAACTAATGAAGAATTAGAAGAATATTCTTTTAATATATTAGGATGGAATAGTTTATATAATGGAAAGCCTATTGCTGAAGAAGAAATGAGAGAATGGAGAGACTGTACTGTAGAACAAATATTAGGTGAAGATTTAGGTAATGTATTAGAAGTTGGTTGTGGTACAGGATTGCTTTTATTTAAGATTATAGATAAGTGTAAGTCTTATACTGGTATTGATATATCAGAAGAATCTATTAATTATTTAAAGGGACATACTCAAAATATATACAATATAAAATTATTCAATATTGCTGCAGATAAATTAGGAGAACAAGATATAAACAAAGTTAACTTTGTAATTATAAATTCTGTTATTCAATATTTCCCAAGTGCTGATTATTTAATAAGTGCTTTGAAGGAAGTAGTAAATATGACAGACTTTAATGGAAAAATATTCATGGGAGATATTAGAAACTTAGATTTATTAAGAGATTTTTATGAATCAGTTGAACAATATCAAAATAAAGGAAAACTTTCTGCAACTCAATTAACAAGTAGAGTAGATGAAAGAATAAAGAATGAACATGAATTAATAATAGACCCTAGATTCTTCTATTCATTAAAGTCAGTATTACCTAGAATAAGCAATGTTGAAATAAGAATTAAAAAAGGAAAATTCTATAACGAATTAACAAGGTTTAGATATGATGTAATGTTAACTTTAGATAAAGAAATATCAGATAACATTAATTATAAAATTTCATGGGAAGAAATACATTCGTTAAACAATTTAAAAGAAATGTTAGAATGTAAAGAAAATGATAGTGTGTTAGTTAGTTCTATTCCAAATAAGAGATTATTAAATATGGTTGATGGAGTAGATGAAACTTCTATTGATCCTTATGAAATATGTGAAATGGGACAAGAATTAGGATATGATACTAGGTTATTAATGGATATGGAAAGTATTCATGATAGTTATAATGTATTGTTTGTGAATAAGAATAAAAATGAAGCTGAATATACTAATGTTTTTGAATGTAAATCTTTTGAAGAAGATGCGTGGAGAAAATATATAAATGTTCCAAATCAAATGAGCGATATGTATAAGCTAAACGTAGAATTAAAAAAATTCTTAAGCACTAAGTTCCCGAATTATATGATTCCTGTATGTTGTTTATTAGTTAATGATTTTCCTCTAACAGGTAATGGAAAAGTTGATACTAAAAAGCTTCCAGCACCAGGAACAACTAGACAAAGTCTAGAAGAGAAGTATATTGAACCAAAGACTCAATTAGAAAAACAAGTAGCTGAAATTTGGAAATCTGTATTGGGTATTGATCAAATAGGAATGAAAGATAATTTCTTTGATATAGGTGGACACTCTTTATTAGCAACTCAATTAATATTTAAAGTTAATGATGAGTTAAAACTTAATATGTCTTTAAAATTGATGTTTGAAGAACCAACTATAGAAGGTATGGTTAAGAATATTCAAGCTATACAAGAAGGTAAATTAAAAGAAGAAAGTATAGGTGTAGATTTAGAGCAATATGTTAATTTAGACATTGATATAAGAAGTGTTGAAAAAGATGAATTAGTAAAAGCACCAAGAAATGTTTTACTTACAGGAGCAACAGGTTTCTTGGGAGCTTATCTATTAAAATATCTTTATATGAATACATCTGCTCAAATATATTGTTTGGTTAGAGCTAAAAATAAGAATGAGGCTTTCAATAGAATAGAGAAAAATTTAGAAAATTATAAAATTGATAGCGAAGATATCATGGATAGGGTAACTATTATAGTTGGAGATTTATCTGAAGAATATTTTGGATTAAAGAAAGAAGTATTTGAGAAATTATCCATGAGAATAGATACTATATATCATAACGGAAGTAAAGTTAACTTTATGCAGCCTTTTGTAGAACATAAAGGAGCAAATGTTGATGGAACTATAGAAATGATAAAATTTGCTAATATAGGTATGAAGAAGAGCATTCATTATGTATCAACTACTCATGTATTTACTAATGATGATACTATTGAAAATGTATTATATGAAGATACAATACCTAATACTCCTAAAAAATTAAACTTAGGTTATACTCAAAGTAAATGGGTAGCAGAACATATTTTAAATAATGCTGCTCTTAGGGGAATGCCAGTATATATATATAGAATAAGTAGAATATGGGGAGATGTAATTAATGGAGCATCACAACCAAATGATTTTATGTGGTTAATAGTAAAAGCAATTATTGAGTTTAAGATAGCTCCTGATATAAATTCAGAAGTTGATGTGGTTCCAGCTGATTACGTAAGTAAAGCTATAATAGAAATATCTAAAAAGAAAGAAGAGTATGGAAAGGCTTATCATATAGTTAATACAAACAGGGTAAAATGGAAAGACATATTAGATGCTTTGATTGAATTAGGATATGATATTGATATTGTTCCTTATGAAGAGTGGTATTCTACTATAAAGGAAAAGGTATCACAAGATATTGAGAGTGATATATCACCTATAATTCCATTACTTGGGGAGACTATTAATTCAGAAGAAGATAACAAGTTAAAGATGGATTGCAAAAATACTTTAGAAGCTTTAAAAGATAGCAAAGTTAAGTGTCCAGTTTTAGATAAAGATATTATTAAAATATATATAAAATACTTTATAAAAAATAAGTTTTTCTCAAGACCTTAATAAGCTTTGTAAACATAAAGGTGGAGTACTTAAATGATAAAAAAGTCATTTAGGTACTCCACCTTTATTTTTGGTTTAAGAAGGATTAGTATTAAAAATCAACCTTTTGGTTGATTAACTTTAAGGGGGATTTGGTTATTATTATTATATAAGGGAGTGATGATAACATGAAAGAAATTTTAAAAGTAAAAGAACTAAAAAAGCAGTTTAAAGATAAGGAAGCATTAAAGGGAGTTAACTTTACACTTAATGAAGGAGAAATATTAGGGCTATTAGGACCTAATGGTGCAGGAAAAAGTACAACAATAAATATTATTTCAACTGTATTGGAAAAAACATCAGGAGAAATTACATATAAAGGAAAACAAATAGATAGTTCAAATAATAAATTTAAAAGAGTTTTAGGAGTAGTGCCACAAGAAATTGCAATTTATGAAGAAGTACCAGTAATTAAAAATCTAGAATTTTTCGGAGGAATATACGGATTATCTAGTAAAGAAATTAAGGAAAACTCAGAAAAGGCATTAAAGTTTGTTAAATTAGAAGATAAGAAAAATGATTTACCAAATACATTTTCAGGTGGAATGAAAAGAAGATTAAATATAGCATGTGCATTAGTACATGATCCAGACATAATAATCATGGATGAACCTACAGTAGGAATTGATCCTCAATCAAGAAACTTTATCTTAGAATCAATAAAGGAACTTTCAAAGCATGGAAAATCAATAATATATACTACTCACTATATGGAAGAAGTAGAAGCTATAGCAAATAGAGTAGTTATTATAGATAAAGGTCAAGTAATAAAAGAATCAACTATAGCAGAACTAAAAGAAGAAATGGAAAATGAATCAAAGATAATCATTACTTTAAATGAAGAATGTGACTTCTCAATAGATGAATTCTATAAGATTGAAGGGGTTAGAGGCGTAAGTTTAAAGGATTCAGTATTAGAAATAACTACTATAAAGAACATAGATAACCTAGATAAGATTATAAATGTAATATTTGGTAAAAACCAAAAAATAAAGAAAATTACTACTGAAGAGAATTCTTTAGAAGATGTATTCTTAAATATTACAGGAAGAAAATTAAGGGATTAGGTGATTAATATGAGATTTTTGAGATTAGTTAAATTTGATTTGGTTGAAAGCATATTAAAAAAGCCAGGATTAGATTTTTCATTATTTGTTATGCCTGTAGTTTTATTATATATTTTAGGATCAATAACAGAAGGAAATTACACTGGAGGTTTTTCTTCTTATGGATATTACGCTATAGGATTAATAATATATTTTCAATTAAGTACAGGAATGACAGCTGCCAATACCTTTATGGAAGAGAAGGTTAAAAAACCTAATTTAAGGCTTATATATGCACCAATAAATAAATATCAAATAGTATTATCTAAGATAGTATCAACATATATAGCTTCATTAATATCATTATTAGAAAGTATGATTTTATTTAAGTTGCTTTTTAAGGTTGAGTTTGGAGAACATCCAGAGATAGTATTTTTAATGTTTAGTTCATTAGCTTTACTTTCTATTACATTAGCTGTTTTAGTATGTATCATAGTAAAAGATGAAGGTACTACAAATATGTTATTTAATATTATAATAACATTATTTGCTCTACTAGGGGGGGTTTTATTCCAAGTAGATAATTTAGGAAAAATAGTGAGCAAAATATCTGACTTTTGCCCTGTAAAGTGGATTATGAATTCTGTTTTTAGAATGATTTATGATGGTAATTACAATAATGTTTTACCTATTCTTTTAGGTATAACTTTCATATCAATAGTTATTGCTGGAATATGTAAAGTTACATTTAAAACTGAAGATTTTGTATAAGGGAGGAAATGAAAATGAATAAGATTAATATGATTTTAAAAATGAATTTTCAAAGATTTAAAAGAGATAAATCTAATTATTTTCTTCTATTCATAATGATTCCTTTAACAGTTATTTTTTCAGTTTATTTTTCTACAAAAATAAACTTTAAAGATACTGTAGCAGTTATTGGAGTTGATAAAGAAGCTGTATCAAGTATGGTTAATTTAGATGAAGTAAACTTAGAAGAAATAGATACTGAGCCAAAAGAATCTGAGATAATGATGGGAAAATATGCAGGAATTATTTCAATGCAAGATGGTGAATATAAATATACTAGTTATAATAGTGAAGATGTATTAAGTGAAGATGAAGATGAAAAAGGAAGTTTAGAATCTATATTAGGATTAATATTCTTCTTCATATTCATTCAATCAATGCAAAATACTAA
The DNA here is from genome assembly GCA_015058405.1 of Clostridium sp. GTDB lineage: Bacteria > Bacillota > Clostridia > Clostridiales > Clostridiaceae > Clostridium. Next base: position 4,659 of record SVCL01000157.1, on the reverse strand, counting down.
GTTTTATATGCAAGATAGAGCATCAGGAAACTTAAAAAGAATATTTGCATCAGGAGTTAAGAACTATCAATATATGTTATCGCAAATATTGTTTAATATAATAGTTTTAACAATTCCATTATATGTATTTATAGAAATTGCTTGTTTAATATTTAGTGTAGATATATCAGTTGGTTTTGTTGGAGTATTTGGATTAGTGCTTGTACTATCAATTTTATCAACAGCTATTGCATTCTTAATAGCTAAAATAATAGATGATGAAGACTCTGCAATAATGACTGGTAATGTATTAATGATAGCTTCTACACTGTTATCAGGAGCATTTGGTAATTTAAAACCTTCTGGATTATTAAGAATTATAAGTGACATATTACCACAAAAGATATTCTTAAATTTAATTAGTGCAGTTGAAAGCGGCGTAGGAAGTATTATCAATAATGTAATAATTTTATCTGTTATAATTTTTGTGATTGTAATATTTTTGTGCAGGAGAAAACCTTTGCCTAATTAGAAATAAAATGGTATAGTTGATTAATGATATCTGTAGGAAGTGTGTTGAGGGAGAATAATGAAAGAAGAGATTATATTAAACTCGAGGCTAGAAATGCCCAAGGTACCTAAAAGATTTATTTTAAGAAAGTTAGATAATATACTTGATTCATGCAAAGAAAAAAAGTTAACATTTATATCAGGAAAAGGATGTTCGGGAAAAAGTAGTTCAGTTACAGCATGTATTAATAGAAATAAATTTAATTATATATGGATAAATATATATGAAGATTTTAATAATATAATTATTTTTTGGAGATATATAATAGAAGCTTTTAAAGGTAAACTTAAAGGAAATGAATCTTTAGAGGATTTATTACAGTATTATAATCAACTTGATAAAGATGCTTTTATAAATTATTTTTTACAGGAAATGAAAGACGAAGAGTTAGTAGTAGTCTTGAATAATTTGCATATAATCGAAAATGAAGAGATAATTTCAGAACTTGAAAAAATTATTAAGAATTCAAAAGCTAATATACATTATATTTTAATATCAAGAAGTAAAGAACCTTTTTATATTACAGACTTAATAATTAAAAATGAAGCAATAAAAATTGATGAAGATGATTTGAATTTTACTAAGGATGAATGTAGAAAATTATTTAAGAGTGAATTAAAAGAAGAAGTAAGTAGTGAATATATAGATGAAGTCTATAAAAGATCAGAAGGTTGGATCGGTGGTATATTGATATCTTTATTATCTTTTAAAAAGGGAAATAAAGAAGGTAATAGTTATGAAAGTGATTTTATAGAAAAAGAATATTTTTCTGATTTATCAGACTTAGAGAAAAAGTTCTTGCTTATTACTGCTAATATGGAGACAATTGATTTGGATATATGTGATGATATTTTACAAATCAATAACTCCATTGAAATTATGGAGAAGTTAATTTCTAAGAATCTTTTCATTGTTAAAAGTGAAAAAAATAATAAATATAGATATCAATCTATTTTTAAAGAATTCTTAATTGGTAAATTCAACAAGTTGGAAAAGGACACTAAAGAAAAAATATATACAAAGCTTGGGAGATATTATACAGAAAAAGAATTTTATTGGATTGGTATTAAATATTATTTGAAATGTGAAGAATATAAAGAAATAGTAGATATATTACAAAATATAAATTGTAATAGCTTATTAAGTAAAGAGTATTATGAAATTCTAGATAAAATACCTATTAAGTTTATAGTAGAGAATCTAGATTTATCAATTACTTACTTATATTATTGTTACTTTGAAAATCACTATACAAGGTTAAAAGAATTAAATAATAACATTAAGGGAGTATTTATGGCCAATCCTAATTTTATTGATAAAGAAGGAATTAATGTAATCTCTCTTATTGATATAAATTTAGAGGAAATAAAGAAACTTGAGATTTCGGATACATCTAGGCTTTTAATAAATAATTTAATAGCATCAACTTTGTTATTAAAGGGTGAGTATGAAAAAGCACATAGTTTATTAAATGAATGTGTTAATTTTAATTTTAATTTTAATGATTCTTATTTATATGTTAGTGCTAAGATGCAATTAGCACAATTGTTTGAAAAGATAGGCGATATAGAAAAGGCAGAAATATGCCAGTTATGGCTTATAGATTATTTTAAAAATAAAAAGGTGAAATTATTTGAGTTACAAGCTTATACAGGAATAATAGGATGTTTCTTGAAACAATGCAAATTACAAGAAGCAAAAAATGCATTAGATATATGTATGAGTTTTGAAAATTTAAGTAGAAATGATAAAAAGTCTGTATTGTATAATAAAGGTGAATATCATTTTGTATCCTTAGACTCGGAAAATGGAATAGAGTGCTTTGAAGAGCTGATTAAATATATAGATAATGAATTTGAAGAGTTTTTATATTTGGGATTTAAGCTTAGATGTGAGCTTGGTTGTGGAAAAGAATCTTACTTTAAGTTAAACGAATATAAAATATTATATGAAAATGCTAATGATATTCATAAGAATAATATAGATAATAAGATTACATATGCTGTTGTTATATGTAAACTTTCAGAATATGAAAAAGATGAGAATTATAAAATAGGAATTGATATTTTAAAAGAAACATTAGCTTTAAGTAGAAAGAAAAGATATAAGTCTTATATTGTTGAGATAATATTATATATTATAGATATTTTAAAGGACAAAGATTTGGATGAAAGATATTTAAATAATATGATGTTAGAAGCTATTTATTATGGTTGTGAAATAAATTATAAAGAGCCATTTATATTGCAAAATTCTGTAAAGGATAATTTGCAAAATTTACTTGAAATAAATAAGAAAAAATTAGATAAAAAACAAATAATATTCTTAGAGGATATTATTAGATTAACATCTTTTAAAGAGGATAAGTATAATCTTAGTGAAAGAGAAATAGAAGTATTAAAGGTACTATGCACGGGAGTACCAAATAAAGAAATAGCTAAGGAACTGTTTATATCTATATCTACTGTGAAAACGCATATTATTAATATATATTCAAAACTAGGTGTTAGTAATAGGGTAGAAGCAGCGAAAAAGGGAAGAGAAATTTTAAAAGATATTGATTGAATTTAATATTAAGTATATAAAAACTTATTGTATTAATTTAAATAGTACAATAAGTTTTTTTATGTATAAAATTTTAATTAATATTAAAAGGATGGTAAGAGTCAAAGATTTGGTATCTAGAAATCAAGAGTACTACATTGATAGAATTTAAGAAAAACATAAATTTTATCTGGAGGTTACTCATGTATATAAAATTAAATAATGATACTTGGGAAAAATACATAAATGAATATTTTTCTCTTGAAAATAAAATTTCCATAAAACAATTTTGTAAAGAACGTAATATTAATCCCAGCCAATTCTTTTATCATAGAAAAAGAATTGAAGCCCGAGATAAGCCAATAGTTCTTCAAGCTATTAATTTAAAAACTAGCGCTACTAAGAAAGAAAAAACTTTTTCTGCATCTAAGATAAATATACAAATTGCCAATACAAATATATCTATTCCTGTTAGTGAAACTACATTAATAAATTCAATAATTAAGGAACTATTACAAAATGCTTAATATAGATAGTGTAGATACAGTTTACCTTGCCTGCGGCGTTACGGATTTAAGAAAAAGTATTGATGGTTTAGTTATGATTGTCCAGAATCAGCTGAAACTTGATCCCTTTGATAAAGCATTATTTGTATTTTGTAATAAAAAGATGGATAAACTAAAGATTCTTCACTTTGATGAAGGCTTTTGGTTATATTATCATCGCTTAGAGCGTAGCCATTTTAAATGGCCTTCGACACCTGAAGAAGCATTAAAAATAAATATTGAAGAATTGCGATGGCTTTTAAAAGGTTATGAAATAAGAACAAAATCAAAATTTAAGCCAGTAACCAAAGCAAATTATTTTTAGAAATAATTGTTTAAAACTCCTTGGAATAAATCAATTTCAAGGAGTTTTGTGGTATAATATGTATATAATACAAGATAAAAGGGGTTACTTATGAATCACGAAGATATTACAAATGAACTTAATGAAAATACTAAACTATTAATTGCTAAAGTTGAAAATATGGAAGCAGAAATTAATAAAAAAGATGAAGAGTTAAGTTTAAAAGATAAAGAATTAACTTCAAAAGATATAGAAATAAATAATTTAAAAAATGAATTAGCATACTTAAAAGGTATTATTGCTAATAGAAATAAAAAGATATTTGGTGTATCTAGTGAAAAAATAGATACTAATCAACTATCGTTTTTTAATGAAGCAGAAAAACATAGTGATTCAAAGGTAAAGGAACCTACTTTAGAAGAAATTACTTATAAAAGAGCTAAGAAAAATTCAGTTACTGGAAAGAAAGATAATCTTGCTAACTTAGAAAGAGTTGTAATAGAACATAAATTAGAAGGCGAAAACTTAAAGTGTAAGAAATGTGGAAGTAATCTTGTAGAGATAGGAATTAAATCTAAAAAAGAAATTCTTAAATATATTCCTGCTAAGCTTATTGTAGAAGAGCATGTTATGTATAGTTATGCCTGCAAATCTTGCGAAAGCGAAGCTGAGAAAAGTAATATAGCTTCAGCTGAAGCTCCTAAAACTGTATTTTA
>SVCL01000156.1 GCA_015058405.1 Clostridium sp. | reverse complement strand
TTTTAGCCTTTGACGAGGGCTTTGTTTTCTCTGAAATAGTATCATCAATAATAAAATATATGGGTTGATTAGAGTTTTGGGATTCATTCCAAATAAGTTCGACAATATAAGAGCTTAATTATCTTTTTAAAAAATTTGTGTATTGATAGTTCATCTGATATAATTGTGTTCTGAAACATTTATGCATACTCCTTGTTTGTTTTGTGTAGGAACTTAATTATAACAAGGATTTGTCATAAATGTTTTTTTGTTTTATTCATTTGTAAAATTATTCAAGCGATTTTGCACTATTATAAACTACAACTTTAGTTTGGCTACTTTTTACTTATTTAATCCCTTAAATTTTAAAAAAATTTAGTTTATTTTAGGAGTAAAAGGCAATACTAAGAATGTTATATTTTTGGGAGGCATATTATGAAAGTTTTTCTATTAATTTTATTTATTATATTTTTAATATCATTAATTCCTATACCCTTAACCATTAAACTATTTTACGACAAAAATAATTACTACATAAAAATATATAAATTTACTATACTAAAAAAAAATAAAAAAGACGAAAACTTAGCTGAAGAAGTAAAGGAAGAGGTTAAAAATTCAGATACCTTAAAAAAAGCAAAAATTAAAGAAAAAAAATTCAAACTTAAATTATTTGATGACTTTTCTTTTCCTGACTACTTAGAACTTATAAAAATCATTAGTAAAAATACATTTAAGCCTCACATTTATATTAATGGGTATATAGATTATTCACTTAACGATGCTTATTATACCGCTATTAGCTTTGGAATTATATCAACATATGCGCCTTTATTATATTGGATAATTAATATCATCTTTAAAACAAAAAAATTTAATCTACCTATAAATCCAGTTTTTAAAGATGAATTTATATTTAACACTGAAATTAAAAGTATAATTACCATCTCAATGGCGCAAACTATTTATATGGTATTTTTAATAATTAAAGGTATTTTGGTTATTAAAGAATGTAAAATTGAAGGAGGTTATGAAAATGAGTGATAGTCCAGTTGACAGTTTAATGAAAAGCACAATGGAAAGTTTAAAAGAAATGATTGATGTTAATACAGTTATAGGTGATGCTGTAGAAACTAAAGATGGAGGTTGTATTATTCCAATATCTAAAGTTGGTTTTGGATTTGCTTCTGGTGGTAGTGAATATCCTTGTAGTGCTGCTTCTAATAAAGCAGACTCTAAATATCCTTTTGGAGGAGGTTCTGGTGCTGGAGTTAGTGTAAAACCTGTAGCCTTCTTAGTAGTAAAAAATGATATGGTAAGATTACTTCCTGTAGCACAAGATACTACAATTGATAGAATTGTTGATTCAATTCCACAATTAATTGATACAATAAAAGATGCATGCTGTAAAAAATCAAATTCTAACAAATGCAAACATAAAGCATCAAAAGAAAATAATAATGAATTTGATTCAAGTAATAGCTATGCCACTCTAGGTCCTAGTGCTCCTACTAATATAGAAGAAGATTCTTTTGAAACTAAAAATGAATAAAAATTAAGTGGATGTATCAAAGCAATTAAACTTATAATGTTATAGTAAAAAAGATAAAATAATTATCTAATGTATAACTTATCTACTACTATATCATTCCTTTTGATACTTCCACTTATTTATTAATCTTCACTACTTGATTGATTTGCTAGCTGTTCCTCTTCTTCTAATACAAAAAGGTCTAATGTAGGCAGCTCCTGTAAATCAGTCAAGCCAAATTGTCTTAAAAACTCTTCTGTAGTTCCATAGAGTATTGGTCTTCCTGGAACTTCAAGTCTTCCAACTTCTCTAATTAAATCCTTTTCCACAAGCTTTTGAATAGCACTTTCAGACTTTACTCCTCTAATTTCATCTATATCAATTCTTGTTATAGGCTGCTTGTAAGCAATAATAGCTAAGCTTTCTAATGAAGCTTGAGATAAAGATTGTCTTCTATTTTTCTTTAATAACTTTTGAATATAATCTCCATGTTCACTTTTAGTAACTAATTGATATTCTCCATTTACCTTAATAAGCTTTATCCCTCTTCCAGGTGATTTATAATCCTCCATCATCTCATTAAGTAAATCTTCTACATACTTAATATTAACTTCTAAATTTACAGCTATATCTCTTAAGCCTAAAGGAGCCCCGCTAGCAAATAACATAGCCTCTACAATAGCCTTTTGAGTTTCCTTTCTTGACGTTTCATTAAATTCGAATTGCCCAGATTCATAACTACTCATCCTCTAGCCACCTTTCAATAATTATGGTTCCAAAACTAGAACTTTGATAAACCTTAACCACCCTTTGTTTGATCATTTCTAATAAAGCTAAGAAAGTGACTACACATTCTATCTTACATTCACATTCTACCATTAAATCATCAAATTCTGTTGTCTTACCAGCCTGTATTCTTTGAGATAAATACTCTATCTTATCTTCTATCTTATACTTATCTACATAGATTTTTTTCTCAATTACATTAGCTCTGTTTTGCTTATTTCTATAAATCTCTAATAAATTATTATATATATTGTATAAATCTAATAATGTAACATTTTTTAAGATATCATCATAATTAGTTTCTACCTGCTCCTTAGATTCCTCTATTATCTCTGCTTTTTTAGTGAAAATACTTCCGGAACTAGTATACCTTTCCCTAAAGAAATTTGTTGCTTCTTTTATCTTTTTATAAAGAATTAACTTCTCTAATAATTTCTTTTCAATATCTTCCTCGTCTTCTTCTTCCTCTTCCTTTTTTACCTTTGGAAGTAATGTCTTTGACTTAATTTCTATAAGCGTTGCTGCAACTACAATAAATTCTGAAGTAATATCTAAATCCATCTCTTTCATTCTATCTAAATACTTCAAATACTGATTAGTAACCTTATATATCTCTACATTATAAATATCCATTTGATTTTTCTTTATTAAATGTAATAACAAGTCAAAGGGTCCTTCGAAATTATCTATTTTAATACTTGGTAATTCCATAATGATCCCCCTTTCCTCTACATAATTTCTAGAGTCTATCCTTTATTATAATATAATTGAATATTTCTTTAAAGATAATTTTATTTTTATTATATAGATTTTCTAATACATCTATATAGATTCTCTAATACATTACCCATATTTATTCTAATATCCCAATAATAGCTTATACTCTTAACTTCTTAAATAATAAAAGATAGATATACTTACCACAAAAATACTAATAATATTTTTTAAATAAGTATACCTATCTGCTTTTTCATGTCAATAAATTATCTTTTAAGAAATACCTTTTATCTAATCAAATATTCCCTTTACATTAGATTTGATATAATCGAATATACCACCTTTTTCTATATCTCTATCTGAATAGATAGCTACTTCTCCTACCTTTTCATCTCCAAGATATACTTCACATTTACCTACTGTATCTCCAGTCTTATACTTCTTTTGCATTTCTTCTATTACTATCTTCTTTTCTAGCTCTCCATTTGAGCCTTTAGGAAGTACTACTTCTAAATCTTCTGCTGCTTTAGCCATAAAGTACTTTTCTGTCTTTTCGCCCATAAATACTTTATCTATATCTTCACCTTTAGCTACTAGCTTTTTGCCTTGGAACTTAGAGAAACCATAATTCAAAAGAATACCTGCATCTCTATTTCTTATCTTATATGTTGGTGCTCCCATAATTACTGATAACATTCTTACACCATTTCTTTTTGCTGTAGCTGATATACAATACTTAGCTTCACTTGTATATCCTGTTTTTAATCCATCACAACCGTCAAAAAATCTAACAAGTTTATTATGATTTACAAGTTCTATTGGTGACTTTCTTCCCTCAGAAATTGTCTCCATATATATTCCTGAATACTTTAATATAGTTGGATGTTTTAATAATTCTTGAGACATAATTGCTATATCCCTAGCAGTAGATACATGTCCTTCTGCTGGTAACCCATTACAGTTTTTAAAAGTAGTATTTTTCATACCTAATTCTTCTGCTCTTTTATTCATAAGATCAACAAAATCTGCTTCTGTACCACCTATATATTCTGCTACTGCTACTGCTGCATCATTACCTGAAGCTATAGCTATACCTTTAAGTAATTCTTCCAAAGTTCTAACTTCTCCAGTATCTAATAGCATAGTACTTCCGCCCATTTTTTTAGCATTTTCACTACAAGTAACTTGATCTTGCAAAGTAACTTTTCCACTATCTACTGCTTCCATTGCAAGTAACATAGTCATTACTTTAGTTACTGAGGCTGGCGCAAACTTTTCATCAATATTTTTTTCATAAATTATCTTTCCTGATATAGGTTCCATAAGTAATGCAGATCTTGCTTCTATACTACTTACGCCACCTGATTCTCCTTCTTTCTTCGCTTCGCCTTTTGCCTTTGCTTCGCTCTTTGACTTTGCCTCATCTTTTGATTTTACTTCATCTTTATCTTTTGACTTTATTTCACTTTTAGAATTTTCATTTTCCTTTGCCTTGTCTTTTGGTTTTTCTTCTTCTCCTTCTTCCTCTTTTGCATGTTCTTCCTCTGCTTTTGCTTCTCCATTATCTTCTGTTTTTTTGTCTTCTATCTTTTTATCTTCTACCTTCTTATTTTCTCTTGTAATATCGTCTTCTACAGAGTGAACTACAGATTTAAACGGCATCATCAAAAAAGTTAAAATGCAAATTATAGTAATAGCTATACTCTTTATGTATTTCTTTTTCATTTAATAAACCTCCTTTCAACCCTTATTATCTCCATTCAAGTACAAAATATAACTTTATGTATTTTTATATTTTTTCACATCAATAAAAGGCCTAAACTTACTCTTTTAATAAGCTTAGGCCTTTTTATATTTATATGTTAAATTATAATATATATAAAATTTTATTTTCTATTTAATAACGTCATAAACTAGAGGAATAGTGTCTTCATAGTTATCTGATATTATTATTTCTTTAAGAAGGGATTCTACTGCCTTTTTTCCCTTTTCTTCTGAGTTTGCATAGATTGTAGCTAAAGATTCTCCTTCTTTAACTTTATCCCCTCTCTTTTTATTTAATACTATTCCTACTGATAAATCTATAATACTTTCCTTTGTTGCTCTTCCAGCACCTAACTCCATAGCTATTATGCCTATTGCTTCCGCATGTATTTTTGATATTGTTCCATCCTTCTTGGCTTTAACTTCTATTTCATATTTTGCTTTAGGGAATAAATCAGTATTATCTATCATTGATTCATTTCCACCTTGAGCTTTTACAAATTCCTTTAATTTTTCTATAGCTTTACCATTTTCTATTGTTTCTAATAAAAGTTTTCTTGCTTCTTCTACATCTTTAGCTTTTTCAGCTAGAACTACCATATTGCTTCCTATAGTTAAGGCTAATTCTAATAAGTCTTTAGGCCCTTTTCCTTTTAAAGTATTTATAGCTTCTATAACTTCTAAAGAATTACCTATTGCAAAACCTAATGGCTGATCCATATCTGAAATAACAGCTACTGTCTTTCTTCCAACATGATTACCTATATCAACCATTTCCTTTGCTAAACTTCTTGCATCTTCTGGAGTCTTCATAAATGCTCCATCTCCAACCTTAACATCCAAAACAATAGCATCTGCACCTGACGCAATCTTTTTACTCATTATACTTGAAGCTATTAAAGACATGTTATCTACAGTTGCAGTAACATCTCTTAAAGCATATAACTTTTTATCTGCTGGTGCCAGTTCTGCTGTTTGGCCAGCTATTGCTATTCCTATATTATTAACATTATTAATAAATTCTTCCTCTGAAAGTTCTACTGAAAATCCATCAAAAGACTCTAACTTATCTATAGTACCTCCAGTATGTCCAAGACCTCTTCCTGACATCTTTGCAACTGGTATGCCTAAAGCTGCTACCATTGGAGTTGTTACTAGTGAAATACTATCTCCAACTCCTCCTGTAGAGTGTTTATCCACTTTAATACCATTAATTCGATCTAAATTAAATTTATCACCTGAATTAACCATAGCCATTGTTAAATCTGCTGTTTCTCTTTTATTCATCTTCATAAAGAAAATTGCCATCATAAGAGCTGATATCTGATAATCTGGTATTTCTCCCTTTGTAAATCCATCAACAAAAAAATTAATTTCTTCAGTTGAAAGCTCCTCTCCTCTTCTTTTCTTTAAAATTAAATCGTACATTCTCATAAGTATATCCCCCTAAATAATTAAAGTAACTTCTTACATGCAAGTTGGCTTATTATATTTATTAACCACTTACCTAAGTTTACCATAAATAAGTATCAGTATGTATTATCTTTAGTATTTAATCTTAGTTTTCTCTATTTTCAATTGATTATTCATAAATTATACGCCCAACTTAGAATGCATAATAATTCGTGATTTTGATATCTTTTAAGCCCTTGGATGGGATTTTTTATATATTAAGTTTATCTTATCACTATTTATAATTTCATAGTAAGTATCCATATAAGTAAGAACTTGATTACCAAGTAGTTTTTGAACAGCACGTACATTTGCACCATTTTGTAACATATGAACTGCAAAAGAATGTCTAAAGGTATTCAAATTTACATCTTTATTTATACCAGCTCTATGAGAATATTCTTTAACTATTCTCCAGATCCCCTGTCTTGTTAACTTCTGACCATTTAAATTAACAAAAAGATTATTAACACCTGTTTCTGCTACCTGATCCCTTATACTTAAGTAATCTTCAATAGCTCTGCAAGCACTTCTACCTATAGGAATTAACCTTTCATAATGCTTATTATCAGTGCATTTTACAAAAGACAAGTCAAGATTAACATCCTCAACCTTTATTCCAATAAGTTCAGAAACCTTCATTCCTGTTGCATACATAAGTTCAAGTAATGCATTATCTCTAATTCCTTTAGGTCCATCCTTATCTACTGACCTTATAATTTTATCAACTTCTTCTACAGTTAAAATTTGTGGTAACTTTTTATTATTTCTGCTACTTTTATAATTAATCTTAGGTATATCTGTTACTAAAGACTTACTCTTTAAATATCCATAAAAACTTCTTAAACTAATAACAATTCTATTAATTGATCTTTCTGATTTTCCTTGGTTTAAGAGATACTCGATATAAGCCATAACTGCAGTATTATCAGAACTATATAATTCCATCTCCTTCTTATCAAGGAATTTCGTATAAAGATTAACATCTGTCACATATGCATACACTGTATTTTCACTCTTATCATTTTGCAACAAATAGTTCTTATACTTATTTATAATTTCTATCATTGTCATTCTCCTACACCATTATTATTCAACATTTTATACCTCTTCCCATATATTTTTATCTCATTTATACCACTATTTAAATATACAACTTAGAAACCACAAACTTAATTATACTTGGACAAATATATGTCTCTATTATTATACCTACCATAAAAAGCACTAATATAGCCACAATACAGTTTAGAAAATCCTTATTGCTAAAATTGTTTTTATTACTTCCCTTTTTTACAACTTGCATCTTAAACTTTAATATAGAAAATTTTAACGCAATAATACTCAAAATTATAAAACCAGGTATATATATAATGTTTTGAGGTATTACTGAAGCTAAAGCCAAAGGCAACCCTTTACCTTCAAAAGTAGTTAACAAAAAAGTAAAAGTATAACTTAAACTAAATCCCTTAAAAAAGTCTACTATTAAAATTACAGGTGAACCAAAGAATGTTAATCCAAATAATATTATTGGTACTATTATTATTAAATTCTTTTTGATCACACTAAGCAAAAGTGTAGTGTAATTAATATCCTGCCCCCCTATTACATTTACAAAGCTAGTAAAATAACTTGAAAGATCCTCCATATCTGCAACTTTCATATATTTTACTGTATAAGCTCCTACAACTATTCCAGTGCAAAATAAAAGTAACACGGCTATATAGTAAATTCTATTTTCTCTAAAGTCGTCATTTATTTTCTCAATTAATTTATACATCTCTTCATCCTCCTAATGTTTCTCTTAAATAATACTATGATTACTATTTATAAATTATGCATATCTAAGATTTTACTGTGCTGCTTCAGAATTACTTAATTCTAATAGCTTTCATTATTAATAAGTTATGACGTATACTTTTAAATAATCACTATATACCAAAACATTTTTTTAAGTGAAACTCCAAATTTTACATTTGGCTAGTTGAACTTACTCAGCGACTGCAAGGAGTCGAGTTTCCTTTTCCCCTATTTCATTATTTTAAAATTAAGTTGGACACCCTTAAGAGCAGCTGTTTGAGCTCCTGCGAGTTCTGCTCTTCCGTCCATTTAATTTTTATAAAGATAGAAATTCTCCCTGAAACCAAACAGTCTCAACGGAGCAACTATAGCATTCATAACATCTATCCCTTAAACCATCTCTACTTAAAAACACACTCTCTACCTTTTATAGTTTATGGTGTCGTGAGCATGAAAAAATAATTCCTTTGTTTGCGGAGTTGAGCATTTTGGTAAAGGGTCTAGAATTTCATATTTTAAAATTAAGTTGGACGCTCTGAAGAGCAGTTGTTTGAGCTCCTGCGAGTTCTGCTCTTCCGTCCAACTTAATTTTAAAATGATAGAAATTCTCCCTGAAACCAAACAGTCTCAACGGAGCAAACAAAGGAATTATTTTTTCAACCTAACACCACACCAAAACTATAAATACATAAACGCAGATATAGTTTTAGCATCTACTATCTGTCCTTCTTTTATTAAGTTCTTTATTTCATCAACCTTATAAGTCTTTACTTCTATAAACTCATCATCATCTCCACCTTTTACACCTTTATATAACTCTGTAGCCTTATAAATGTGTATCTTTTCATCTGTAAAGCCAGCACCTGTTAATATATATCCTAAGTGCTCAAGCTTACCTGCCTTGAATCCTGTTTCTTCTTCTAATTCTCTTTTAGCTGCTTCTAATGGTTCTTCTCCCTTTTCTAACTTCCCTGCTGGAATTTCAAGCATTGTTTTATTCACAGCTACTCTGAATTGTTCTACTAACACTACAGTTTCATCATCTACAAAAGCTAATAACGCTACTGCTCCAGGATGACGAACCACATCTCTATCTGATGTATTTCCATCAGGTAATTCTACCTTTAAATGTTCTACCCTCAAAAATCCACCTTGAAATACATCTTCACGTTCTATAATCTTTTCTGTTAAATCCATTTTTATAACTCAACTCCATTCCATTTGTTACCTACATTATAGCAAAAATCACTTAACATTACATAACATAATTGAAGTCTAGTATTACTTAACATAAACATAAAATATATCTAAAGGAACTTCATATATATTTAGAATATCAATTACTGAATCTCTTAATTCATTTTCTTTTGATTTCTTTTTAACTATCTTTATATTATTTTTCTTATTTCTATTTTCAAATCTCTTTTTAGCATTTCTATAATTTTTAGTAAGAATTTCTGCCGCCTTAACTGCTAGGTCTTCCCAATCAGTTACCTTTACAAAATAATTTTCCATCTTAAAAGCTGAAGGTTTCTTAGCAGTAAAATCCTCAAATATTGCAATAGAATTTCCAGCATCTTTAACCACTTCTTCTTTTACATCTGCTTTTTCTTCTTGTTTTACTTTTTCAACATTATTTTTATCAATTTTTACTTCTTCAACCTTTACTTCGGCCTCTTTTTCTTTACCAATTTCCGCCTTAACTTCTTCTATATTAGAGTCATTTTTAGATTTAACCACTTCTTCTTTTTTACTAAATTCAGAATCCATCCATTTTATATAATCATTTATTTTTTTGACTACATCATATACTTCTATAGCTTTCTTTCTATGAGATTCACTAAGCTTAAAATTTCTTTCTGTCTTTATTACAGTACTTGATTTATCTTCAATATAATCTATAGTATTCTCTAAAGTCTCTGCTAAATCCCATAAAGAATCTCTAATATCCATGCATATTTCAGGGAAATTATCAATTATATATTTAGTTATATCCCTATCCATTATAAAAATATCCTTTATTTGTTTTACTTCATATTTTTCATCTTCTCTTTTAATTATATTTCTAATAGTTTCGTTAGAAACTGTTTGATCATTAATTTCTTCCTTAGTACTACTTTTTTTAAAAAAACCTGCTTTTGCCATTCTATTACCACCTTTTACTTTTAGTTTATACACTTTAATCTATATGTAAAATTTTACCATATTTTTATAAATAAAAAAACACTTATATTTATATTTTTAAAAAACCAATAAATATAAGTGCTTTTATGGCAATATTTTTAATAATATAATCTTTCTAAAATTATATTATTATTTTAGTAAACTGTTTTTATCCAGTTTTCTGAAGAAAGTTCTAGAACTCCTGCACCAGCGCCTTCTTCCCTTGTTAATTTATCTAATAACACAGTAGGTTCTTCTACAGTGTAGTCATAAGCTAATGAAGTAAATCCATTCCAAGCAAACTTTAAAGCAGTAGCCGGTTCTGGAGATAATGGACTTTCCTTAGTATCACTATCACCTCTATATGATATGTTTCCATATATAAAGCTCCACCTTCTGTAGATAAAACACCATTACTAGTTAATCCAAAGTGGTATCCAGCAGCAGTTATTGCTTTAGACATATCTAATTCCTTAGCTCCAATTAAGTGAGTTTTCTTTTGTGGAGATGCTACTCTCATAATATCTTTTTTACTTAATCCTTGTTTTTTTATAGTTGAATACATAGGATAGTTTGCGGGATTCTTTTCCATTTCATCAAACATAGCAGTAAAGAATCCATTATTTTTATAATCTCCAGGAAGGAACTTGCTATAAGAAATAGTTACTCCTTTAGTTCCCTTCTTAGAATCTACAATACCATCATAAGCTTTTCCAAAAGTACAGTGATCTATCCATACTCCATTACATCCTTCAAGAGTCAAGTAATCCCAGTCATTTCTGTCATAATCACCTTTTGTACTTTCGTCCCACTCCCAAAGTTCATCAAATTGTAGGTTTCTTACTACAACATTTTTTGAATTTTTAAATACAAAACCTGCATGTTTAATAGTTGAACCATTTTTTGAGAATATTGTTAAGTCGTTAAAACTTTCAACTGTTATTCTACTTACACCTGTCTTCTTTAACGTAGGATGAGTTAAAGGTGCTATATTTTGTGCAAAAGGAGCCTTTTTAGCTTGTGAATCTATTTCGTTCCATCCAAGGTCGAGATCATTCATTATTTCTATAACTTTAACTTTTGATCCTTTTCTTAAAGCGTCAGCTAATTCTACTTCATTTGTTACCTTCACGTAATCTAATGAGTTTTCATCTATTACTGAAGCTGGAACTACTTTATCGCTAACTACATTTTCTGCAAAACCAGTAACTGAGTATTTTTCTAAGTTAATAGTTCCACTTACTTCATCTTTTATGTCAGCATCTTCTTTTTTATCTTCTTCAACTATATTATCAGTTACTTCATCCTTCTTGTCCTCTACAACTGAATCTGATTCTATAGTCTTTAATGGAGAAACTTTTACATCATCAAAAGTTGCAACTACCTTACTAGAAATAAGACTTACTCCTCCATTAGTTAATGGTTTCATCTCCTCTAAAAGCTCTTGCTTCTTCACTTTTAGAACTTTGTTTTAATACGTTAGTATCAGTATTTACTACTTCCCAACTACCTTTCGAAAAGTTCCGATTTTTATAATTGTATTTTAAATAATATCATAATTCAATTTAGTTAGTAAGCTAATTTGTTTTTTTATTCTTTTAGTAATAAAAAATATCATTTTTGTTATTTCAACAAAATAATTGTGTATTTTTTGCGAAAGCATTTGTTTATTTATGAAGTTTATCTGTTTTACTATATAATTTTCTTCGAAAATCTCTTCCATAAATTAAAATTTTTCTTCTTAAGTGGCTTTCTCAAATAAATGTTGTTAAGCTTACTATGCTCCTATACTTTTTATTTTTTCAAAAAATTCTCCCTGTAATAGCTCTTTAAAAAAACTTATATTAGATATTTTTCTTTTTAAATTATAGATTATTAGCCAACAAAAATATTCTTTTAAATATTTTGTAGCTACACCATAAAAAGAACTAAACCAAGACTTAAATATTAAATTAAACCCACCTATAAATTTGTCTAAGTTCACATTATTTATCTTTTTACTGAAACCTAACTTTTTATTATGCTTTTCAGCTATAATACAAATATATCTGTCCACATAAGGGATAATAGTTGAATTTTTATGAAATCTTTTATATACCTTTTCATTAAACTTATTAAAATCCCACCTCTTTTTACATATAGGTAAACATAAAATTGAATCTTCCCTTCCTTTTGCTGATACTATAAAAATCTTCTCTCTTACATCAGTATCTATATGCTTATTTCCTTTAAAGTTCTCCTTTGTTGAAATTTTAGTCATATGTATATTTCCCATTAACAAATTTGGAATTTTACTAAAAGTCATAGCATGCAAAACCTTATGTCTCCAATAAAACGCTGTATTTATGCTTATTCCTAACTTTCTTGAACAATACTTTAATGTCCTTTTTTCTAACATTAATTCTATAAACTTAATCCACTTGTTTGGTTCTTTTTTTGAATAGCTCCAAATAGAATTTGTAACCAATGAAAAAGTCTTACCACATTCTTTACAACGATATCTTTGTATTCCTTTAAAATATCCATGTTTGATATAGTGAGTATTTCCACAGTTAGGACACTTATTAACTTCTTTCATTCTAAAATTATATATACCACTTTTTATCATATCTTTTATATATGAACCAACCTTATTGGTGTTTATATCTATTTCAACCACTATTATCACCTCTTCATAAATTATTGACAAAATAATGGTTTCATAAACATTAACAACATTTATTTAATAAAGCCTCCTATATATAAATTCTTCAAAACACACATGAACCTTTCTCCTCAAAATCCCTCTCCCCCCCAAAAAAGCAATCAAGTAGGAGGTAATCAATTATTTCGATTACCGACCTCTCACACCACCGTGCATACCGGTCTGGTACACGGCGGTTCCTTAAGTTTTAATGAATTTTAATATATTGACGCGTTAGGCTTTTCAAGCCTAAGTCAGTAAAGAATTGATTTGTAAGTGTAGTATTTAATATTGCACTATTAGCTACTCGCCAATATCCTTTACATTTGGCAACTCCGTAATAATTAATCCAGCCTATGTTCATTTGATTAAGTTTATTTATTCTTTGTTCCAAAGTAACGGGTTTTGACCTATTTAGAATATCTTTTAGTTTTTCTTTATGTCTTCTTAATGATTGCTTAGATATATTTGAATATGCTTTTCCAAACATTATATTTAATGTAAAACCTAGAAATTTCCTTTTCCATGAACAACCTTCTTCTCATATAT
>SVCL01000155.1 GCA_015058405.1 Clostridium sp. | reverse complement strand
GTCCTTAGTGATTTTTTCAATTACTTGTTGTATAATGTTCATGAGGTTAGCTCCTTTGTATGTTTTTTTTGGTTGTAATTTAATAATAACATACGGAGCTAGTCTCTTTTATTTTTTTCCTACAGTAATTTTACACTAAGTCCCATTCCATCTTCCTTTTTTTATATGATATAATTCTATCTAATACGGAGGTATTAATATGAAGAAAATAGAATTACCTAAAATAGGACTTAGAAATATAAAAACAGCTTTAGCAGTATTTATCTGTATGGTTATTTTTGACTTTTTTAACAACACCAATGGCTTCTTTGCTTGTATAGCTGCTGTTATGTGTTTAAAAGATACCGTTGAAAGTTCTGTAACCATGGGGAAAAATAGACTTTTAGGTACTACTATAGGAGGGGCTATAGGACTTTTTGCAGTTTTTATTCTAAATCAATTTCACTTTCTTATTAACTTCAGAGCCTTAATAGCTGCTATATGTATAAGTTTGGCAATATACGTATGTACACTAATAAAAAGACCAGGTTCCGTAATTATATCATGTATAGTTATATCTGCTATTCTATGTAATTATAACTCCATGGACCCATATTATTATGCTTTAGGCAGAATGTTTGATACTAGTATAGGCGTGGTGGTAGCTATTCTTGTAAATAAATTTGTTACACCACCAGTATCTTAATTAAGAAATGAATACAAAAAAGTATCTTAGAGTTTTAATAACTCCAAGATACTTTTAATCTATTTTAATAACCCTCTATTATTTTCCGAACAAAATTTATTGCTTATTTTACGTCTACTGGCTTACCTATTATATAAGTTAAAGCAGTTAATATTACAATTGCAACAGGTAAAATTATGTATACTGGAACCCCAAGCCCAGCTGGAATATATCCACATATTATAGTAATCACCGCTACAAATAATGAATACCACATCTGAGTTCTAACATGTTCTATATGATCGCAACCTGCTCCCATTGATGAAAGAATTGTTGTATCTGATATAGGTGAGCAATGATCCCCAAATATTGCTCCTGTTAAAACTGCGCTTGTACTAATTACTACATACCCCATATCTGGTGATATTGAATATGCTAATGGAATTGCAAGTGGCATTAATATACCCATAGTTCCATAAGCAGTTCCTGTTGAGAATGATATTACCGCTCCAAATATAAATATTACACTTGGTAATAAGAATTTTGGTATCGATGATGATAATAAAGTTACTAAATATGATGCAGTTCCAAGTTCCTTTATTACAGCACCTAATGACCATGCTAAGATTAATATTACCCCAGTTATTATTAATCCTTTCATACCGTCTACCCATGTATCAATTGCTTCTGATACTGTAAATATCTTTTTAAATACTCCAAGTGCAATAGTTACTATACTTGAGAATAATGCTGATTGGAATAAAGCTACTGATGCATCTGCATTACTAAAAGCTGTCCTTATTGCATCAAATGAATATAGTGAACTATTAAATATAGCTTGAAGTGCTGTATCTTCTCCATTCATAACTGAAGAATATCCACTGTAATAAAAACTAATTAATGCAGATATTATTAATGTACCGATTGGAATTATTGCATTCCATATGCTTAACTTTACACCTTCTTTTACTTCAGCTTCTTGAGCTGTCTCTGCATCAAAAGTAATATCTTTTAAAACTTGTTCCCCTTTTCTAGCCCTTATTTCTGCTTTTCTCATAGGTCCAAACTCTCTAAGAGTAAGAGCTGTTATTACTACAAAGGCTAAAATTAAAATATTATAAAATCTAAAAGGTATAGTTTGTAAGAATACTCCAAAAGCATCTACTTCTTGCCCTATTGAATCAAAAGCATCTTTTATTAATCCTACCTCTAAACCTATCCAAGTAGATATTATTGCAAGTCCTGCTATTGGTGCTGCTGTTGCATCTATTACAAAGGCTAACTTTTCCCTTGAAACCTTCATCTTATCAGCTACTGGTTTCATTATAGGCCCTACTATAAGTGAATTTGCATAATCATCAAAGAATACTATAAGTCCTAAAAGCCAAGTTACTATTTGAGTACTTTTTGGAGTTTTTGCTTTCTTTGCAAGAGCTTCTGCTATAGCCTTAGCTCCTCCCATTTTTGATACTAAATTAATAATTCCTCCTATAACTAATACTTGAAGTACAATTCCAGCATTCCAAGGATCAGCTAAAGATTTAAGTGCTACTTCTACAAAATATAAAAATGAATGAATTATAGCACCTACTATTCCAAAACCTGATAATTGAAGCATAAAACACCCTGATAATGCACCTATAAATAAGGAAACAACAACATTCTTAGATATAAATGCAAGAACTATGGCCACTAGTGGTGGAATTATAGTCCATATACCAAAATGTTCAGCATTACTTGCTACAGTTTCTGCATCTACTGCTAAAGCGGTAGTTGAAGAAAATAGTACAAATAATAAAGTTGATAATAACATTAAATACTTTTTGTTTTTCATAATTTCCTCCCTAATTTTTTGTGATTAAGAATTAGAGGTTAACCATCTTTGTAAAAAACAAAAAAACCTCGAGTAACACTCAAGGTTTTATAAACATTAAAAAAATCCTGAATGATAGCTCAACACAAAAATAATTTGTGACAGTCTTATACATATTATGCATAAACCCAGCATTAGAATATTAAAGCATTAATTCTATGCTTCGGCGACAGTTCCTTTCTTATTACTTCATCCAGCTTACGTCCACAATAATACTAATAAATATCGCGCCTCTACCTCTTCCTTATTCACTATTTGTTTTAATTATACGCATATCTTTAAAATTTTTCAAGAGATCACTTTATTTTTTATTAACTTTCTTAGCTTTTATCATTGAAAACAAAAGTATAATAGCAAATAATGCTGAAAACAAGTATCCTACTACCCCTATAGTAGAAATTCCTTCACTAGAACTCCTAATTATTAAGGATGATGCTATTAATAAAGATGCAATCATAAGTCCACAAGTTAATCTATTCACCATATCGTGAATATTTTTTAATATTTTATCTATATCTGCTATCTTAAAATTAATCTTTCCACCATCATTAGAAATGCTATTTAATATCTCCATAGTTTTACTAGGTATTTCTATGGTATCTCTAAAAAATGCGTAAGTAGATAAAATTAATTTTTCTCCATCCATTATTTTAGTCAAATCAAAGTTTCCTCTATTTTTAACAAAAGACTTTACTACCGATAATATATTAACATTTGCATCTACTCCTACTATTACACCTTCTAAGATAACTAACCCTCTAAATAAAGTTACAAGTTCCCTAGGAAATTGTATATTATTATTTCTAGTTAATAAAAATATCTCTTCAAAGAAAACAGATACTTTTATATCTTTTAAGCTTGCACTTACATATGTATCAAAAAGATAAGATACATCTTGAAACAATTTACCTCTATCAATTCTTCCACTTTTTATACCAATCCCTAAAAGAAAATCTACTAACATATTCTTATCTTTTGTTATTATTGCAAAGATAACATCATTTAATGATTGTATTATATTTGCATCTAACTCTCCCATTATCCCAAAATCTATAAAACATATTCTATTATTATAGATAAGAATATTTCCCGGGTGAGGATCTCCATGAAAAAATCCATCGTCAAATATCTGCTTACAATAACACAATGCTAACTTTTTTGCTATATCTTCAGTATTATAATGTTCTTTCCTTATTTTCTCTATGTCATTTATTTTAAATCCTTTAATTTCTTCTAATACTATTATCTTATTACTACATAATTCTTCTATTAAATTTGGAACATATATAGGTCCTACATCTTTATTGTTTTCCTTAAATCTTATTATATTATTTGCTTCTTCTTTAAAGTTTAATTCTTTTTCTATAGTCATTTCTAATTCATTAAGCATATCTAATAAATCAACAACTTGAATGTGATTACTTATTCTAGTGAGTCTTACTATTCTCCTTAATATAGAAATATCTAACTTCATCTTTTTATATATCCCAGGCCTCTGTACCTTTATTACTACTTTTTCTCCACCCTTAAGTATTCCCTTATGTACCTGAGCTATAGATGCTGATGCAATAGGATTTTCACTAAAACTTTCAAAGCAATCTTCTATCTCTTTATGTACAGATTCCTTAAAAGTTTGTTTTACTATATCATAACTTTCTGCCTTTACTGAATCCTGTAATTTACTAAGTTCATAAATATATTCCTTGGGAAATATATCTGTTCTTGTACTTAATATTTGACCTATCTTTACAAACGTTGGACCAAGCTCTTCAAAGGCTTTTCTTAAATGTTTAGCAGCACTTTTAGTATGTTTTAGTTTGTTTTCTATGATTATCTCTGAACCATATAAAGCAAAGACTTTAATAATTTCATTTAATCTATCTGTAGCTTTTTTCTTCATACTATCACTCCTATTAAAAATTCCCTCACTTTAAAATAAGTAAGGGAACTCTCTTTTATGTTACTTTTGCTCTAAACTTTCTAAACGCCTTTGTAACTTTGTAATATCTGTTTTAGTTGCATAATTCATATCTGTTAAAACATTCTTTAAATCTTCCTTAGTTAATGGCTTTATATTATTCATAGTTTTAGCCATACTATCTTTAGCTTGCATAGTTGTTTCTTTCACATCTCGTTTTAATTCTTCTGTAAGTTCTAAACCTTCACTTACTGTAAGCTTACCTTTATTAACTAACATTGATAACATACTACTTGCTTTATCATATGTTAAAGCTACTATCCCTACACCTGCTAAAAATACTGTCTTTGTATCACAAACCACTAAAACCATCTCCTAATTTAATAAATGATATATGATTTATGTTACCCTAATATTAAGCTTTTATACTAATTATTAGCCATATAATTTTCAATTTCTTCTACTGATTTAATCATATTCTTAGTTAATACGTCTACACCATCTTTAGTAACTACTACATCATCTTCTATCCTAATTCCAATACCTTCCTCTGCTATATAAATTCCTGGCTCTACAGTCCAAACCATTCCTTCTTCAAAAGTAGTATTTCTATCTGGAGGAGTTATATCATGTGTATCTAATCCTAAACTATGACCTATACTATGCCAGTAATATTTTCTAACTTCTGATTTATCTTTTATTAATCCAAGTTTTATACATTCTTCTGCAATCATATCAGTTGCTTTTTTATTTAATTCTAGGAACTTAACTCCTGGCTTCATTTCTGCTATAACAGCTTCATTTACTCTAAGTACAGCTTCATAAACTGCTTTTTGTCTTTCAGTAAACTTTCCACTTACAGGGAATGTTCTAGAAATATCTCCATTGTAATAATTATATTGAGCTCCTAAATCAAAAAGAATTAAGTCTCCATCTTTCATTTCACTATTATTATCAACATAATGTAATATAGTTGCATTCTTTCCTGCTGCAGCTATAGTCTTGAAAGCATAATCCTTTACACCTCTAGTCTTACATGCAAATTCAAAGTATGCTTCTAATTCATATTCTTTCATTCCATCCTTAGCATTTTTCATTAATGAATTTACACCTTCTATAGTAATATCTATAGCTTTTTGTAGTTCTGCTATTTCTTCTTTAGACTTAACTAATCTTAAAGGAACTACCTTTGGATAAACGTTTTTTACTCTTACAAATGGATATTTTTCTGTAAGTTCTTTTGCAAATACTCCAACTATGTTATTTAAACTATTATAAGAATCTCTTTCCATATCTAAATAAACATTTATATCAGATACCCCACTAAATAATCTATTTAAAAATCCTTCAAATGCATTTTTGTAAGAAACATTTTCTACAGCAGAAATTTCTTTAGCTTCATTATCTCTTAAAGACTTTCCTACCCATCTTTCCATTTCTTCATCAATTTCTTTTAGATACATATATTCTTTTACTTCACCATTAAGTTTAGTTAATACTAAAATATGTTCTTCTTCTTCTATTCCTGTAAAATAGTAAAAGTTTCTATTTGGTGTAAAACTATATTGTTCATCAGCACTTTTCTTTGGTGCATTTCCTGCAAAAAGTATAACTATAGAATTATCTTCTATTGTTTTCATAAGTTTTTCTCTATTATTTTTAAATACTGTACTAATCATCCTTTTACCATCCTTTTCTAGTTTATTAAGACCATTATACTACTTTTCTAAAATTCAAAAAACTGGCTTCTAAAAATATCAAAACTCAAATTCAAACTTAACTTTATTATTAATCTTTCTAATAACTTATTATAAATATATTCTATTTTCTATAGAAAACATATTACAGAACCTAACCCGAAGAATATTTATTTATCTTTAATTTATTTGCCTTAACAACCCTTTGAATCATATGCCTAGCACTACTTACTGTAAGCTTATAACCTTCAAGCATTAAAATATCTACTATTTGTTTTTCGATGTATCCATTCTTCACCAAACTTATTACTCTATTTTCATAGGGATTATATCTTTTTGCCCTAATATTTTTACATAAGTCATTTGGAGAACCAGTGATATACCTTTTTATTGTACGTCTATCTTTCCCAAGTAACCTTGATATTTCACTAATTGAATATCCTTCTTTCTTCATCTGCTGAATATTACATATTAAGTTTAAACGCACTTTTTCAGCATTTGTTAATTTATTCATTACTTCTAGTGTTTTTTTTATTATCTTCTTTACAGGAGGAATAATCTCTTGTACTTTTTGAAGTATTTCTAATCTTTATACTTGAAGGAATTTCTTTATTAAGAGCTTTTTTTATAGCTACTAGCAAATTTTGATGAATATGAAATCTATCAGCTATTTGCATAGCTCCCGGTAATTCTTGTTCAATAACTTTAGCATAAGCACTTGCACGATCTCGAGTTACTACTTTTATATTTGAAGTTAATTTTCAATAATACTTGTTTCCCTAATATAGGCAAATCCTGAACTTTTCTTGTATACGTTCCGTGGTGCTTAGTAGATACAGTATTACATTTAGGACATATACATTTATTAGTTTGGGATTTTAAATTTATTGTAATTACTTTTTCATCTTCTAATATACCTATAACCTTTAATTGCTGACGTGGGAAAAAGTTTTGTAAATCTATTGTTGAATTACACATAATAAATACCTCTTAAAAATATGTTTAATATATTATATTGTATCATT
>SVCL01000154.1 GCA_015058405.1 Clostridium sp. | reverse complement strand
GGTTCTTCCGTAAATTACCGTATTAATGATACAATATAATATATTAAACATATTTTTAAGAGGTATTTATTATGTGTAATTCAACAATAGATTTACAAAACTTTTTCCCACGTCAGCAATTAAAGGTTATAGGTATATTAGAAGATGAAAAAGTAATTACAATAGTAGAATGACTGAACGTTTATCAGATTTTTTATGTACATTAGCATTAGAGACAAGCTGTGAAGGCGCTTCACGCATCGCTAAAAAAATGAATATAAAGGTTAGTGGAGATACTATTATTAAAATATTAATAAAAAAATATAATTCAATGAAAATAGATAGTTGTAGTAGTACAGTTGGTATAGATGATTTTGCTTTTAAAAAAAGACATAATTATGGAACTATTATTGTTGACGGAAAAACACATAATACCATAGCTATATTAGATGGTAGAGATGGCAGTGCATTGTCAAGTTGGCTAAAAAATAATAAACATATAAAAGTAGTAACTTCCTGTTCTTAATAGCATAAAAACGCCTAAAGGTGCTAGTGATATAAAATATACATACCTAAAAAGAAGCTATATTTTTGAATATTTATGGATGAATTGTAACATATCTAAATTTGAAAAGGACTTTATCTGTAAAAATTATCCTAATATTCTTATATAAAAAAAATGTATTAATGAATTTCGAGAGTTATTTTCCAAAAAAGTTTAACATTATTATATGTGTTTATTGATAAATATAAAGATATTAATATTCCTGAAATTAAATCTTTTACAAAAGGATTGTTAAAAGATTTAGAAGCAATAGAGAATGCTGTTTCTAGTGATTTAAGTAATGGATTTGTAGAAGGAACTAATAGTAAATTAAAAATGATTAAAAGAACTATGTATGGAAGGTGTGGTAAAAGATTACTTGCTGCAAAATTAATGTTATCATTAAACGGATAAATACGGAAGAACCAAAAGCTTCTTGACATTAATAAAATCTTTATTAAATAAATGTTGGTAGTATTTTATATAAATAATTATGTGGGAATAGGAGGGACAACTTTGAAAAATATTTTGTTAGTAGAAGATGATGAAAAACTTGTGAAATATATGTATGAGTATTTAAGTGCGTATGATTACAATGTTGAAACTATAGAAGATTTTAATAATTTATTAGGACAAGCTATAGATAAAAAATATGACTTGATTTTGTTAGATATAAACTTGCCTAAGTTTGATGGATTTTATTATTTAAAATCAATTAGAAATCATATAAAGACTCCAATTATTATAGTTTCTGCTAGAAGTGAAGAAGGAGAGCAAATAAGGGGGATGGACCTTGGTGCAGATGATTATGTTACTAAACCATTTGTTATGGGAATATTACTTGCCAAAATAAAAGCAGTACTTAGAAGAATGCAGCCATCTAGGGAAGTCATAAAAGTTAAAGATATTAGTCTTTGTTGTAATAGTTTAGAATTAAATTTCAATGGCAAAAGTATCCCTTTATCTAAGAATGAATATAAGTTATTAAAATTATTCTTTACTAATTTAAGTAAAGTTATTACAAGAGAAGAATTGTTAGAAGAATTATGGGATGATGAAGAATTTGTAGATGATAATACACTAACAGTTAATATAACTAGACTTAAAAAGAAGATTAAAGAAGAAGGTATGAATTTAATTATAGAAACAAAAAGAGGTATAGGTTATGTCCTTAAGTAGAATTATTATATTAACTTTGAAAAAAGAGAAACTTGCTATTATTTTATATATTTTTACTTGCTTGTTTAATATACTTTATTTTAACCTTTTGTACGGAGTAAAGAATATATTATATCCTATAGAACTCACTTTATTTTTTTTAACTATTTATTTGATATGTAAAGGAATGAAATACAGAAAATTTTATAAATGGCTTGAGGAAAGCAGAATAAGTCCAAGTTATAAAATAGATAAGGATAGTGAATTTAATTATATTTTTAATGTTATACATGATATTCATAGTAGTTATGTGTCAAAGATATATTCTCTTAAAAGTAAGGAAGAAGATAAGGATAAATTACTTGTAGAATGGATACATAATATGAAAACATCTGTAGCTATTATTAGTTTAGCTCTTGAAAAAGGCGTAACAGAAAATTTGATTGAAGATATAAGAGAGGAAAATGTGCTTCTTCAAAAAAATTTAGAAGGTGCTTTAAATATTTTTAGGCTGGATAAGTTTTCAAAAGATTATGTTCCAGAAAAGCTTAATTTAAGAGAGATAGTTAAAGATTCAATTAACTCAGAAAAAAGAAACTTTATTTATTCAAATGTTTTTCCAGTAGTTGATATTTCAGATGAGTTTAATATTTTATCAGATAAAAAATGGAGTGGTTTTGTACTAGATCAAGTAATTAGTAATGCAATAAAGTATTCCAAGGAAGGTAGTAAAGTTTATTTTAAAGCAGAAGAATTTAAAGGGAAAATTAATTTATATATTAAAGATCACGGAGTGGGTATAAAAAAAGAAGAAATAACACGAGTATTTCAGCCATTTTATACAGGAAGTAATGGACGCAGGTGTAAAAAGTCTACAGGCGTTGGTTTATATATGTGCAAAAATATTTGCCAAAGTCTTAATGAAAATATAGAAATAGAATCTGAAGAAGGAAAGTATACAAAAGTTACAATTTCTTACTTGAAGTCAGAATAACCTTTCAGGATTGTAAGGTAAAGTAAGGAGAATCCATTTGAGAATTGTGAGTACAGTAATATACTTTAGATAAAGAAAATGGAAGTGAGGTAAAGATGATGAAAGTATTGGATTGTAAAAATGTAATAAAAGTATATGATTCTTTTAAAGGTGCAAATTCAGTAAAAGCACTTAATAATATAAGTTTTAATGTTGATGAAGGTGAATTTTTAGGGGTGATGGGTCCTAGCGGAAGTGGAAAAAGTACCTTACTAAATATACTAGCAGGAATTGATAAAATCACCTCTGGAGATGTATATATTGGTGATGAAAATATAGTAAATATGAAAAAAGATTCTATTGCTTTATTTAGAAGAAATAATATAGGTTTTATTTTTCAAGATTTCAACTTATTAGACAGTTTAACAGTAAGAGAAAATATAGGTTTTCCTATGACATTAGATAAGGCAAATCCTAAATTAATAGATAAAAAGGTTGATGATTTGATAAGCTTTTTAAATATTGAAAGTATTAAAAATAGTTATCCCTTTAATATATCAGGTGGACAAAAACAAAGAGTAGCAATAGCAAGAGCATTAATAAAGGAGCCTAAAATAGTATTTGCAGATGAACCTACAGGAAATTTAGATTCAAAATCTTCAAGAAATATCATGGAAAGTTTTAAAAGAATAAATGAAGAAAAAAAGTCCACTATTGTAATGGTTACTCATGATCCTTTTGTAGCATCCTTTTGTAAAAGAATTATCTTCATTAAAGATGGGCAGATACGTTTGGAAATAAACTCTAATGGAAATACTAAAGATTTTTTTGATAAGATATTAGAATCTCAAATGGTTATAGGAGGAATGGAATAATGAATTTTTCTCAAATAATCATTAAGAACATAAAGTATAATATTAAAAATTATACAACATTTTTGTTGGGGAATACTATAATACAATGTATTTTATTTATGTTTTTTATGTTAAGTTGTAGTCCGGAATTTTATGATCAAGTTAATAACACATCTATACAAGCTAACTTTAATTCAATTTTGGTTTTAATGTTATCATTTTCTATAGCATTTATTATTTTTACAATTATATGTTTTACTAAGTATAGAGGAAAAGAATTTGGTGTTTACTTTACAATTGGTTTAACTTCAAAAGAAATATTAAGGATATTAGCTTTAGAAGATATTATAATATCATTAAGTTCATCTATATTGGCAGTAATAACAGGAGGTGCATTTTCAAGGCTATTTCAACTAGCTATAGGAAATATACTAGGATTAGATGAGTTAAACATAACTTTATCCTATAAAACTATATTAATTATGCTATTAATAGCTATATTTATATTTCTTGCAAATATAATATATCAATTCATATATTTAAAAAAATATACAATAATAGATATATTAAAATCCAAAAAGTGTAAGAACCTTGGTAAAGTTAATAGTATAATTGGTGGAATTGCAACAATTATATTTATATGTTCATTATTTTTGTTTAGAGAAGTCTTTAATGGCGAAATAAAAGATGATGGAAATATAATTTTAATATGTTTTATAGGCGTTGCAATTTCTTTATATTTTTTAATTGGATATTTTATGACTTGGGTAGTTAAGTTTCTTATGAGATTTAAGAAAATTTATAATAATAATATTTTATTTATAAATTCATTAAACTATAGATTTAAGCATTTCAATAATGGTCATCTTAGCTATAACTTTTATATCAGCAGGATATAGTACGTATAAATCTACAGAAAATATGAACAATATGAAATATCCCAATGATGTAAGTTTTATATTAAATTATAATAGTTATAATGAAGAAAATAATAAAAAAATTGTAGAAAAATATTTAGGAGAAATGAAAGATTATAAAGCCATAGAAGGTATTAATATTAAGGATTTAAGAGTATATGATGATGAAGTTTTTCAATATTATCATAATATTTTAGTAATAAATGAGGATAGTTATAAAGAACTTACTAATGATGATATTGAATTAAATAAAGACCAAGTGATTTATATACATGATGCAAAGAGAAATACATTTTCTGATTCTGGCTTTATATTAGTTGGAGATAATATAAATATAGATTCTAAAGGAATGTCAGTTACAGAGTTTAAAGAGAAAAATAAAGATTATATTTATATTGATAAAGAAAATAGGATTGATAAGATTAATAACTTGTTTAATTTCTATGTAGATAAAGTATATTCTAGGAATTCTACTTTAGTACTAAATAACGAAGAATATAATAAACTTAAATCTAATACTTCCAATAAGACTTATGAGATTCTGATAAATTTAAAAGATAAGGGAGACTATGATTCATTAAGAGAAGATTTAAAAGATTATTATGGAGAAGATGTAAGCAATACAGTTACAGTAAAAGATGAAGAGTTTAGCTTAGCAATTAAAGAAAATGGATTTATGTTATTTATATTTAGCTTTTTAGGGGTAATGCTTTTAGTAGGAAGTGCAAGTATGCTTTATTTTAAAGTTATTACTTCTGTTGAAGAAGATAGAGAAAGAAGCAAACAGCTTATTAAAATAGGATTAACAAATAAAGAAATAGATAAATTATTAAGTAAAGAATTAGCAACTATATTTTTAGTACCTCCAGTAATTGCTATTGGAATAACAGGTTATTTCTTGAAAAACATATATTCAATAGTAAGTGAAGGAGATTTTATGTGGCAAAATAGTTTAGTTGTATTCTTAGTATATACTATAATACAGATGATGTTTTTTGGGTTAACTAATAACAAATATAAGAAAATGATCAATTGAAACATGGGGGATATATGAATAATTTTGTGATTGAAGAATGTAATAATGAAGTAGGAGAAAAAGTTATAGATAAAT
Source organism: Clostridium sp. (assembly GCA_015058405.1). Classification (GTDB taxonomy): domain Bacteria; phylum Bacillota; class Clostridia; order Clostridiales; family Clostridiaceae; genus Clostridium. The sequence continues at coordinate 918 of SVCL01000154.1, read as the reverse complement.
TAGTTGCATATAACTTGAGTAAGGTGCCATCCAAACAAGAACAAGACTTTATTTATATAAATAAAGTTATTAGAAATGAAGATGGAGAAATAATAGCTGGTATCTTAAGCAGAATGTATTGTTGGAATTGTTTGTATATAGATACTCTATTTGTGGATGAAAAATATAGAGGTGAGGGGTTAGGAGCTACTTTACTTAATGAAGTAGAGAAGTCAGCTATAAAAAAGGGATGTGAGCTAATACATTTAGACACATTTGATTTTCAAGCTAAAGATTTTTATTTAAAGTATGGATACGAAATATTTGGTGTACTAGAAGATTGTCCCGAAAAACATAAAAGATATTATTTAAAGAAACATATTCAAAGTATGTAGAATATTGGAAAAATATTAAAAATAAATATAAAACCTAGAGGAATCATTAAAGTTCTATAAAGAAGGATTTGGGTTAATAGAAACAAATAGAAAAGATTTTCCAGAGTATAAGTTTACTTTAGTTTACCTATCAAATGAAGAAGGTGGTTATGAAATAGAGCTTACTTATAATTACGATTCAGAGGGATATGATTTAGGTAATGGATTTAGTCATATAGCTGTAGGTGTAGACAACCTAGAAGAATGTAGAGAAAACCAAATTGCCTTAGGATATGAAGTTACAGAACTTAAAGGATTGCCAGGGCAAAAGCCTCATTACTATTTTGTAACTGATCCAGATGGGTATAAGGTAGAAGTTCTTAGAAACTAATTTATATTTAATTACAAAAATACAGTACTGCAATAAAGGGAGTGTCGCATTAGCAATTTAAAAAATTGCTAATGGCACTTCCTTTTTTTGATGAATATATCTATTTTAGGTTACTAAAAAACTTTAATCTAAAATTTGACGCACTTTAATAAAGGTTCGTAAAAATATATTTTT
>SVCL01000153.1 GCA_015058405.1 Clostridium sp. | reverse complement strand
TAGTGATTTTTTCAATTACTTGTTGTATAATGTTCATGAGGTTAGCTCCTTTGTATGTTTTTTTTGGTTGTAATTTAATAATAACATACGGAGCTAGTCTCTTTTATTTTTTTCCTACAGTAATTTTACACTAAGCTAAATCTTTTTTTCTAGCTTTCCATTAGACATATTATAAACCTCATCACATAAAGTTTCTATATCTTCTTTTATATGGCTAGCTATAAGAATTGTCACCGATTGTTTTTTCAAATCTAATAATATACTTCTTATCAACTCAACTCCATCCTCGTCTAAAGAATTCATAGGTTCATCTAAAATTAAAAGCTTGGGATTTTCCATGATAGCTTGAGCAATACCTAATCTTTGTTTCATTCCTAATGAATATTTTTTTACAGGTATTCTATCATCAGGATCTAATCCTACTAAAGATATAGCTTTTTTTATTTGATCTTCATCTATATTATTATTTATACTTGCCAACATTTTTAAATTTTTTAATGCCGAATATTGTAATAAAAATCCTGGGTTTTCTATTATTACACCAGTATTTTCAGGTAAATCTCCTTTGTGAATGGCTTGATCAAAAACAAATATTTCACCTGAAGTTGGTTTTATCAATCCGCATATAGCCTTAAATAGCATTGTTTTTCCTGACCCGTTTCTACCTACTACTCCATAAATTTTTCCACTTTCTATTTGTAAATTTATATTATCTAAAATCTTTTTTCCATTTGATATTTTGCTTAAATTATTTATATTAATAACATAATTGCTCATAATATATCCCTCCTTAGTAGTAACTTTCTCACGACCATGCATAAAAGTATTGAGAATATCGTTATAAATAAATATGACCATAGAAAAGTAATAATATTGTTATAATGTCTTTCTAGTATTCCTTGACTAAATATTATATACTTAGAAACTTCACCTTTAATAGATAAAGCACTACAATAGCAAAATAGTATAATCGTAATAATTATTGTTTCATGTTTTAAACTTACTGTTAACAAAAAACCAATCATTGAAATACTGAAGCTATATAAAGATAATAATGTTAATACCTTAATTGTATATAAATAATCGAAACTACTTAACAATATTCTCCAATTAAATACCCCTAATATTATTAATCCTACTAAATAATATAAGAAACAGCTTATTAATATAGCAATAAAAACACTCCCAACCCATAGCCTTTTACTTTTTATCCTACAAATTATCATTTTTATCTTAATATTTAATTCATTATTAATAAAATCTAAATTTATATACATCAAAATCATCTGCACTGCAATCCATGTAAGTGAAATAATTAATACATCATTCAAACTTTTTCCACCATAAAATGAATAAGTTATCAATTCATTAAAGGTTTTGATTTCATATAATTTATTTGTCATTATATTTAAAAAACTATAAAGTAAGGTTACTAGTAAAAGCTTTCTTATACTAAATATTGAAATAATATTGTTTTCAACATATTTGACAAGTTTTTTCATATCTAATTATCTCCATACTCAAAATCAATACGACTTTTTATAATATTTCCTATTATAATTAACCCCAAAATCAATATAATCCAATATAAAAATCTATCATAGAATATGGAGTTATTTAAAACTTTATGTTCTGCTGTTATAACTGCAGTATTATAATAGAAACTCTTGTCCATAAATCCAGATATCTCAAAATTATAAGTAAATATATTTATTAAGTTAACTGCTAAAACTCCAAAAAAAGTAATAACTTTATTTTTTAGTACCATAGAAAAAATAAGGTATATAAAACCTATTGTACAAAAAAAACATAATATAAAAAATACACTTATAATTATATATTTTAAAGGTTTCATATTATTCATAACATAGCTAAAAGTATCAGGAGAATATAAATATCTAATTCTTTCTGGATTAGTAATGTGTATACTATACTCACTCCACTTATTCCTAAAAGAAAGTGTTACCATCCCCTCTAAAATCGTTTGTGCAATTATCAAAATTGTAAATAATACAGAGCTAATTACTACATTAATTACATTGTAAAAATACCATTTCTTCTTACTTCCTAATCTCAAAAATATATATTTATAGAAATCACTTTTAGACGTTATATTATATATAAATAATAAAAAGATAGTGAAGTAAAAATATGCTATATTCATATATGAAGAAAATAAAGATATAACAAGATCATACCAATTAGTATAAAATCCTGTGGTATTTTGTAGAAATGATATGTAATATATAAAATTATAAACTACCACTGAAAATATTACAAAATATGTTATCTTAGATTTTCCTATACTTATTTTAAAATAATTCACTATCTTATTCATAATTCTTTTTTTCTCCAAAGTAATTGAACATCCCTATTCCTATACACAATAAAATTAGTTGATATATTATAACATTACTTGTTGTTAAATCTCCAGTACAATCTATCATAAATAAAATTGTAGTATTTAATGAAAATATCTTATTAATCCCAATTAGTTCAAATATTGTACCTGAAATAATCATATATACAAAAGGTATTAATATTGTTAAATATTTATTTTCAACTATAGCCGATATTCCAAGAGCAAAAGTTGAAAAAACAGCACTAGAAACAAAAGCAATAATTATCAAAATAATTGCATATAACAACCTTGAATCATAAAATATATTATTAAATGCTCCCCAAACTTCCATTTCAGTATCATTTATTTTATATTTTAATAACAAGAATATTAATACTATAATTTGTGGTATTACTGACATTAAACCACTAACTAATATATTTACAATTAATCTTACTTTTATATAATCTTTTCTTCTTATTTTTAATAAGATATAGTTTAATATTCCTGACTTTTTATCAATAATATATTTAGTTGCTGCTGGTATACATGCAATTATAGGCATTAATACAGGATAATAGCAGTCCGGTAAACTTGTTCTAATTCTTATAAAATAAATACAAGCGTCGGCATTAAGATATGGTATTCTTATTTCATTAAGATATGGTATAACTAGGCATAATAAAACTACAATCATTCCAAATAAAGTCTCTTTTGAAAAAAAACATCTCTTAAACTCATGTAAAAAAAAATTTTTCATTTAAGCTTCCTCCTATTAAGTTAATAAATAGGGGCTATAAAATTTATAGCTCCTATCCTTAATTTTAGTTTGGTGTAAAAGATCCCTCTATCCACATTGGGGTATAAACCCATGTCCCTGTTTTCATTGCTAGTCCAACTCTTGAATATTGATAATCTTCATCAAACCAAGTATATTTAGTTCCTGTATTTTGTCCTTCACCCATTGATGTAATTCGTCCTTGTTGTGGATCTCTACCATCTAAAAAGCTCCAGAAGTTATACTTATTACTATTACCTACATTTTTAATATGAAGAGTAAACTTTCTACTAGTTGTTTGTTTTTCAGCAGTAGCAATCCTATTATATCCTGTTGATGGTAATGTAGTTCCAAATCCAACTGTTTCAGCAAATGCAACTGCAGATGATACTGTCACTACTGATGCAACTACTAATGATACCATTATTTTCTTTATTGTTTTATTCATTTTTATCATCCTTTCTTTATTTTATATTACAATATTATATTATTTTTACTTTAATGTCAATTTTTTCTTTTAAATCTATTCTAAGCTTAATTTAACAAATTTAATTAATCTATAATTTCATAACTACTTTTTCATTCATAGATTTAAAACATTTGTGAATTGAATTTCTCTTAAATCCATGCTTTACTTCCTTTCTAAATTACCTTAATCCTTCTTTTCATTCTTCAATTGAACTAATGCTTCCTTTAACTTTTTAGGCATAGGAACTCCTAATTCTCCAATATTTTCAACTAGACTTATACCTTCATTTTCAATATAGAAATAACATACTAGTGTTCTAAATACCCATGTATCTACATTTAATAGCCTATCTAACAATACAGCAATTATTAATATGATAAATATTAAACTTTTCTTTGCTATCCCCTTACTTGCCACATCACTACTTAATGTTTGATTAAACCAACCTTTAATTAATCCTGTTAAATAATCCAACGCCATAAATGAAATTAAGACTATCAAAGCCATGTCCCAAGCTCCAAATAACCATGTAAATACTGTTCCGAGTATTGCTATACTTCCTTTTAATTGATCCATACTATTCCTCCTAAAATTAAATATAAAAAATAGAGAAGCTTTTACACTCCTCCACATATCTTGTCTATTCTTTCTTTTAAAATAT
>SVCL01000152.1 GCA_015058405.1 Clostridium sp. | reverse complement strand
TAGTGATTTTTTCAATTACTTGTTGTATAATGTTCATGAGGTTAGCTCCTTTGTATGTTTTTTTTGGTTGTAATTTAATAATAACATACGGAGCTAGTCTCTTTTATTTTTTTCCTACAGTAATTTTACACTAAGCTAAATTATTCATACATATATAATATTTATAAAGTTATAAAAAATAATAAAAATCAAATATCCCTTCATAAAAATAGGAGCATATCAATTTTTTAGCTCCCTACATTAGTATTTAATATTGAATTAATAATCATTCAAATCTACATATTTTCCCTTCTTAACAAATATTATTCCTTCACAGATATTAGTTACTCTATCACCTATTCTCTCAAGATATCTTGCTACAAATAATAATTGAGCTGTTTTCCCTGTAGTTCCTCTTTCTCTAATTACAGCTGTTATATCATCAAAAATTTTACCGTATAAAGCATTTACCTCTTCGTCTTTTTTATAAAGTTTAATGGCTCTATCCATATCTCTATCTATAAAAGCTTTAATTACTTCATCTATCATTTCTCTAACCATAGTATCCAATTCCCAAAGAGGCATGGCTTCATCTAAATATTTTTTACTTGTTACCTTTTTCTTTTTTACAAGATTACATATATCAACTGCATAATCTGCCATTCTCTCAAGATCCGTTACAACCTTTGTTACAGTAAAAATATTTCTAAGATCTTTTGCTAAAGGCTGTTCTGTAGCTATAAAAATTATGCATTCTTCTTCTATAATTTGTTGAAGTTTATCTACCTCATCATCACCTTCTATAACCTCATCAGATTTATCTATATCATGATTTTTCAAAACTTCCATAGCATCTTTAATTTGCTTTTGAACAAGATCAGACATTAATAGAACCTTATCATTAATACTATTAATTCTGTTTTTTTGAGATAATCTAGTCATAACTTCCTTCTCCTTTATCCAAATCTTCCTGTGATATAATCTTCTGTTCTCTTATCTCGAGGTTTATAAAAAATATTATCTGTTTTATCAAATTCTATAATTTCTCCACTTAAAAAGAAAGCTGTATCATCTGCTATTCTACCTGCCTGCTGCATATTATGAGTAACTATAACTACAGTATATTTTTTCTTAAGCTCTTGTATAAGTTCTTCTGTCTTAGCAGTAGATATAGGGTCTAAGGCTGATGTTGGTTCATCCATCAAAATAACATCTGGAGATACAGCTATAGTTCTAGCAATACACAGTCTTTGTTGTTGTCCTCCTGATAATCCTGATGCACTTGTTTTCAATCTATCTTTCACTTCATCCCATAAGGCCGCACCTTTTAAACTTTTTTCTATTATTTCATCTAATTTTCCCTTATTCTTTATACCATGAATTCTTGGTCCATAAGCAATATTATCATATATAGACATAGGAAATGGATTTGGCTTTTGAAACACCATTCCTACATTAGTCCTTAATTCAATAACATCTGTATCCTTATATATATCTTTTCCATCTATAAAGATTTCACCATCAATCTTGACTATAGGTATTAAATCATTCATTCTATTAATTGACCTTAAAAAAGTTGACTTTCCACAACCTGATGGTCCTATTAAAGCTGTAACATTACGTTCCTTTAACTGAACATTTATATTTTTTAATGCATGTTTTTTCCCATAATATAAATTAAAGTTATTAACCTTTATCTTTGCATCTGTCATTCTCATTTGCTCCTTAACTTAATAATTAGCTTTATTTATCTTTCTGCTTATATATCTTGCTAACGTATTTAATAAAAAAACTATAACTATTAATATAATTCCCACTGCACATGCTTCATTAATTGCTCCTGCCTCTTTTGTAACTAAATAAGCTTGAACAGTTAGTGTTCTACCACTAGAAAATATACTCTTTGGAACCTTAGCAACTGTTCCTGCTGTTAATAATATAGCTGCTGATTCTCCTATTACCCTTCCTATAGCTAATATAGTTCCTGCTAAAATACCTGGAACAGCACTTGGAACTACAACTTTATAAAGAGTCTGTAACCTTGTGGCTCCAAGACCTAAAGACCCTTCTTTGTATGCATTAGGAACAGATTTCAAAGATTCTTCAGTTGTTCTAATAATTACAGGCAAAATAATTATAGAAACAGTTAGTGCACCTGCTATAATAGAATATCCCATATTTAAATACTCTACAAAAAACACTGCTCCAAATAATCCATAAACTATAGATGGTATTCCAGATAAACATTCTGTAGCAAACCTAATTGTTTTTACTAACTTTCCTTGTTTTGCATATTCTTGCAAGTATATAGCTGCGAGTATAGCAATTGGAGTTGATACCAATATAGATAAACCAACCATATATAAAGTTGTAATAACCATAGGCATTACTCCTCCATCTCCTAAAGGTGAGTAATCCTTTAACAAAAAGTCAAAACTTAATACTTTTATACCTTTTATAAATATGTAAGAAAGTATGAATATAAGCATCCCAAGAGTTATTACTATGGAACCCCATAATAATACTTTCAAAAAACATTCTCTTATCTTTCTCATAACTTAATCAACCTTTCCTATTAGAAAGTTTTAAAATCAGTAAATTTAACAGGATTATGAATACAAATAATACTATACCTGTTGCAAATAACATTTCTTGATGAGTACCATATGCATATCCCACCTCTAAAGCTATATTAGTTGTTAAAGGTCTTATACTAGACATTATAGAATCAGGAACAATAGGTGAGTTACCTGCAACTAATATAACTGCCATAGTTTCTCCTATTGCCCTGCCTATTCCAAGTACAACTGCAGCTAATATACCTGATTTTGCTGCAGGTAAAATAACTTTAAATATAGTTTCAGTATGAGATGCGCCAAGACCTAAAGAACCTTCTTTATATGCGTTAGGAACAGATCTAATAGCTGTTTCTGATACTGTTACTATGGTTGGAAGCATAATAATTGCTAAAACAATAATTACTGCTAATAAACTTTGTCCTTTAGAAGTATTAAACACTTTTTGAATTTCAGGAACTATAACCACTAAGCCAAATATACCATATAAAACAGAAGGTATACCTGCTAATAACTCTACAGCTCTAGAAATAATATCAGCTAATTTTTTAGGTGCAATTTCAACAATAAATGCAGCTGTAAATATTCCTATAGGAACACCAATAATTAATGAACCAAAAGTTCCCAATAAAGTTGCTAAAATCATTGGCCATATCCCAAAAACTTCAGCACTTGGTATCCAATCACTTCCAAATAAAAAACTTATAAAGGAGTATCCCTTAGAAACAAAAGGAGTTAATCCCTTATAAAACACAAAGGCTATTATTAAAATTAAACTAATAACCGCAATTAAAGCACTCAATAAAAATATTTTCCCAAAAATTTTCTCAAGCAAATATTTATTCTTCTTACTTTTTTCATTAACTCCATCCAAAATATATTACACCTTTCTAATACTATCTTATTTTTATTGAACCATAGCTTTGAACTAAGTCCTGACCATTATCACTTAATATCCACTCTATAAACTTTGTATCTATATCACTTAGATTTGTTTTATCTACAACCATTAAATAACCTCTTGATATAGGATATCTTGACTCTATAACATTTTCTGCTGTAGCCTTAACATTATCTACTTCTAAAGCTTTTACACTTTGATCTAAATACTCAAAAGAAATAAATCCAATTGCATGTTTATTTTGACTTATAATTACTTTAATATTCCCAGATCCATCTGAAATTAAAGCATCTCTAACTAAGTCCTTTGCTTTATATTCAACTATTTCTTCAAATGCAGCTCTAGTGCCTGAGCCATCTTCTCTAGATACTACTACTATTTCTGAATCCTCACCACCAACATCTTTCCAATTGGTTATCTTGCCTGTAAATATATCTTTAACCTCTTCTTTTGATATATTTATTATAGGATTCTCATTATTTACTATGACAGCAATACCATCATATGCCATCACTATTCCTTCTACTTTTCCCTCTTCATCTACACTTAGATCTCTAGAAGACATTCCTATTTTAGATACACCATCTATTACATCTTTAATTCCTGCTGATGATCCTGTTTGATTAACCTCAATAACAACACCTTCATTTAATTTTTCAAAGTCTTCTGCCATCTTTTCCATAAGGGGTCCTACTGAGGTTGAGCCAGAAATAGTAATTTTAGAATTTTCAGTTTTATATTCATCTGAGCTGCAAGAAAGCAATACCAAATTACTAGCTACCATTATTAAGCTTATTATCTTCCTTAAGCAACTTTTCTTCATACGTACTTTTTACCACCTTTATAATTATTTTAGAAACTACATCATCTTATAGTATTTAAAAAAACTTCTAATATTATTCATATTAATATAAAATTGTACTTTCTGATTACTTGTCACTTGTTTGACACACAAAACGTTTATTATATAAACATAGAATAAATTTAATCATTATTATTTTCCCCAAAATAATATTTTAAAAAGAAAACACAAGGAAAAAATCCTTGTGTTTTCTTTTTAAAATATTAACTTCTAACTATTATATATGTCTTATTTTAACAACAAACTTACTTCCTATACCTAGCTTACTGCTGATTTTAATTTCACCATTAAAACATTTAACAATATGTTTTACTATAGCAAGTCCAAGACCAGTCCCCCCGCTTTTTCTAGCCTTATCTACTCTATAAAACCTTTCAAAAATGTGAGGTAAATCTTCTTCAGGTATTCCAATTCCATTATCCTCAACTTCTATTATATAGAATTCTCCATCACTATAACTTCTTATAATTACTGTTGCACCTTCATTAGAATATTTAACCCCATTTTCAACTAAATTTAATACTAACTGAAGGAACTTATCTTTATCACCATATAATAGATTAACATTACTTTGTTCTACTATTATATCAATATTTTTTTCTTCAGCAACAGCATTAACCATATGCACAACATCCTCAATTTCAGAGTTAGGGAAGAATTCTACCTCATCCCCTATACCTTCACTTTCTATCTTAGAAAGTACTAATATATCATTAATAAGCCTAGTCAATCTTTCTGATTCTTTATTAATTATATCTAAAAATTTCTTTCTAGTTTCATCATCTTCAACATATTTAAGCGTTTCTGCAAAACCTTTAATTGAAGTTAATGGAGTTTTTAATTCATGAGAAACATTAGCTACAAATTGACTTCTCATATTTTCAAGCCTTTTAATATCTGAAATATCTTGAACAGTAATAACCTTACCAATTTTCTCAAAATCATATATCATAGTTGCTTTTTTTACTCTAAGTTCCCTTTCAATAGGTTTATAAATCTTAACTTCCTTTTCAGATACATTTTCATCTTGTAAGAACTTAAGTATATTAAATTCTTCATCATAAGAGGAAATATTCTCTCCTGTAATATCTCTCCTAATACCAAAAATCCTTTTAGCATAAGGATTTATTGTTATTATTTTACCTCTACGATTAATAGCGATAACTCCACTTTCCATACAACTTAAAATAGACTCTAATCTATTTTGCCTGTCCATTACTTTATTAATTTGACTTTGAAGTTGATCCGCCATATTGTTAAATGTTCTTCCTAAAGAGCCTATCTCACCATTACCTGTATTAGTAACTCTCATATGTAAATCCCCATTAGCTATTTTAGCTGTAACATCTTCCAAGTCATTTAACGGTTCTACTATAGCTCGTATAATTTTTAAAGAAAGCGATATTGAAAAAGCTAAAACTACAACAAGAACTATCACCCAATATATCACTGTGCCTTCATTAAAAAAGCTAATTGTATCTACTGGAATTGCACTTCTTAATATATAACCATTATCTAAGAGAGTTGCGCAATATACCATTTGCCTATTGCTAGTTCTACTATTTCTTACTGCAAAACCTTCCCCTGTTTCCTTTGCCTTTTTAATTTCATCTCTATTACCATGATTTTCTTCAATGTCCCCAATACTATCATAGAGAACCATTCCTTTTTCATTAATCAAACTACATCTAACATTTACCCCATTTATTTTGTAATTATCTAAAACTTGTTCATTTCCTTTTTCAATGGTTTTGGAATATTCATTTAAGTTTTTTAATATTTCCTTTGTTCTACCTATCTCATGAAAATTTGAAATAAGCATTAATAAAGTAGTAGAGCTTAAAAGTGCAAAAATAACTGTTATTATTACAGATGTTAAAATTTTACCTTTCATCTTCCTCACCTGGATTAAATCTATATCCTACTCCTCTTATAGTCTCTATAAACCTAGGATTCTTATCATCTTCCTCTATCTTCTTACGAAGATATCTTATATGTACATCTACAGTTCTAGTTTCACCAATATATTCATATCCCCATATCTTGTCTAAAAGTACTTCTCTTTTTAAGATTTTCCCCTTATTTTTTATTAATATTTCAAGCAATTCAAATTCCTTTAAAGCTAATTCTACCCTTTTATTATCTACAAAGACTTCTCTTCGTTCAAAATTAACCTGAAGCTTACCTGCCTTAAACTTATCTTCAGACTCTATAGATTTTGTATTATTCGCACTACTTCTTCTAAGGACAGCCTTTACTCTAGCTAAAAGTTCCCTTATAGAAAATGGTTTAGTTATATAATCATCTGCTCCAAGCTCAAGGCCTAAAATTTTATCTAGCTCTTCATCCTTAGCTGTTAACATTATTATTCCTATACCTTCTGTTTCCTCTGCACCTTTTATATTTTTACAAACATCATATCCATCCATTCCAGGCAGCATAAGATCTAAAAGAATTAAGTCTGGAACTTCTTTCTTTGCAATTTTCACCGCATCTATCCCATTGTTAGAAGCAATTACATCATATCCACTATTAATCAAATTAAATTTTAATAATTCAACTATATGTTCTTCATCATCTACTATTAGTACCTTCTTTTTACTCATCATCTTCCCCCTATTTTATTATTACAAAAGAAAATAGTCTTCCGTATGCCCCATTAGAACTTCTATAAGAATGTAACTTTATATCCTTTGAACAATGAGTACATAATTGTAATGAATTTATATTTTCTTCCTTTACCCCTGAAACCCTAAGATCACTTAATATACATTCCTCCATGCTTAAGTTTCTACCATTAAACAAAATCTTTTCATCTATTGATTTTTCTTCTATAAACTTATCTTTTAATTCATTTGAAACTTCATAACAACATTGTCTTATATGTGGTCCTATATATGCTTTAATATTCTTAACATCTGAACCATATTTATTTGATAAAATATCTATTGCATTTTTAGTAATAGATTTAAACGTCCCTTTCCATCCAGAATGAATAGCAGCAACCGCCTTCTTTTCCTCATCTATTAATATTACAGGAACACAATCAGCAGTAAATACACCTATTATACTATTAGGTACATTAGTAACTAGGGCATCCCCTTCTTTTTGAATAGTTTCCTCACCATTTTTTCCATTATACTCATAAACAATATCAGAATGTACTTGTTTTAAATAAACAACTTCATTTACACCAAATTCATTTTTCAAGCCATTTAATTCTTTAATTCCTTCTTCAGTATTTCTATTAAAACTTCTATCTTTTTCTGCTGTCGAAAAAATTATCTTTGTTTTTTCATTTTCAATTACTAAAAAATCTTTATACTTCTTTAATTCTTTTAACTCTATCTTATTCACACTATTCGCTCCTACTTTTTGTAACTTTTATTTAAATAAACCAATAATATATAGAGACTATTATTTATACATAAAAAATATATTTTAAACAAAAAAGGGCTTACTGATGCCTTCAGCAGCTCCCTTTCATTTAAGTAGTCATCAAATTCTTAATCTCTTCTAAAAATGTATTTATATCTTTAAACTGCCTATATACCGATGCAAATCTAACATATGCTATTTCATCAACTTCTTTTAGTTTATCCATAACCATTTCTCCTATAAGATCACTTTGCACCTCAGTCAACATTTTATTAGATATTTTTCTTTCTATATAATCTGCAATATCTTCTATTTGTTTTCTAGATACAGGTCTTTTTTGACAAGCAATTATTAACCCATTTACAATCTTTTCTTTATTAAAGTTTTCTCGTGTAGAATCTTTTTTTACTACCAATATAGGAATATCCTCTACCTTTTCATAAGTAGTATATCTTTTACCACAACCTAAACATTCTCTTCGTCTTCTAATAGTGTTATTATCATCTGTTGACCTTGAATCAACAACCTTACTTTCTTCATACGAACAAAAGGGACATTTCATAAATTTCGCGCCTTTCTAGTTTATTATCATTCACAAAAACATTATACATATTTTTTCCCCATTTATCTAGCTTTATTCCGAAATATTATTTATATCTCTACCTTTTGCATCTACTAATATTACGTCAATGCCTATCTTAACAATATCTTTCCATAATACTTCAACATCATCAATTTTACTAAACCACCCTTTACTTTCCCCGGGCAATAATATAGATAATATCTTTTGCTCTTCACAATCAATTTTTATATCACTTATGAATCCAAGTTTACTTCCAGTGTTAATATCAATTACTTCCATTGTCTTCATTGCATTTATAGAATTTAAGTTTTCTTCCATTACATCATCCTCCTTATGTATACTTAATAGTAAATTGTATTATTATATTTTTTTATTTATGCATAATAAAAGGATGTTGCAAAATAAATTTGCAACATCCTTTTATACGTGTTTACGCATATGTTTTAAAGCTGTCTTTTCTAACCTTGAAACTTGAGCTTGAGAAATACCAATTTCATTTGCTACTTCCATTTGAGTTCTACCATTAAAAAATCTAAGGTTTAATATTAATTTTTCTCTATCTGTAAGTTTCTTCATAGCTTCTTTAATAGATATATTCTCTAACCAATTCTCATCTGTATTTTTATTATCACTTACTTGATCCATAACATATATAGCATCACCGCCATCATGATAAATAGGTTCATATAATGATACTGGGTCTTGAATAGCATCTAAAGCAAAAACCACGTCTTCCCTGGGCAAATTAAGTTCTTTTGATATTTGAGAAATAGATGGTTCTTTATTATTATCTTTTACTAACTTATCCCTTACCACTAATGCTTTATAAGCAATATCCCTTAAAGATCTACTAACTCTAATTGAATTATTATCTCGTAAATATCTTCTAATTTCACCTATTATCATAGGTACTGCATAAGTTGAAAACTTAACATTTTGACTTAAATCAAAATTATCTATAGCTTTCATTAAGCCTATACACCCTACTTGAAATAAATCATCTACATTTTCTCCTCTGTTATTAAATCTTTGAATCACACTTAATACTAAACGTAAATTTCCTTTTATAAATATTTCTCTAGCAAAACTATCCCCATTTTGCATCTTTGTTAATAATTCCCTTTTCTCTTTCTCTTTAAGAACTGGAAGTTTAGAGGTATTAACTCCGCATATTTCCACCTTATTAATGATCAATATAATCAACCCCTTCGAAAGTAATACTAACTGCATTTATAATTATTTCCGAAGAGCTTTGCTTTTATACTAAAGACAAACTATAGCATTCTACTAATTTCTTTTTTTAATCTATTAATAATTTTCTTTTCTAACCTTGAAATATAAGATTGAGATATACCAAGCATATCTGCCACTTCCTTTTGAGTCTTTTCTCTAGTACCAAATAAACCAAATCTTAATTTTACTATTTCCTTCTCTCTTTCATTTAAACTTTTTAATGCCATAAATAAAAGTTGTTTATCTACTTCATCTTCTATAAGATTATATACTGTATCGTTTTCTGTTCCTAAAATATCTGATAGTAATAATTCATTTCCATCCCAGTCAATATTTAAAGGCTCATAAAAAGATATTTCAGCCTTAACTTTACTGTTTCTTCTTAAATACATCAATATTTCATTTTCTATACATCTGGATGCATATGTTGCAAGCTTTATCTTTTTTTCTGGGTTAAAAGTATTTACTGCTTTTATAAGTCCTATGGTTCCTACTGATATTAAATCTTCTATATTAACACCAGTATTCTCAAACTTCTTTGCAATATATACAACTAATCTTAAGTTTCTTTCAATTAATGTACTTCTAACCTTTTCATCTCCATCTAAAATCTTACCTACTAATTCTTCTTCTTCATCCTTAGTCAAAGGTGGTGGTAAAGCTTCATTTCTGCCTATATAATGAAGTTTGTTTTTAAATAATTTGAACTTTTGTGCTAACCTATTAATTAATACATATAGTTTAGTCATATTTCCTCCTCTATATTACACCTCTTGATAACAATGCATTAAATTCATTATCCTTACTAAGCACTTCTTTACATGGACAAATAATAGCATCCAATTCTCTAAATTTTTCACCTGCCTTAATAATTTTTACTTTGTCTACTTTAAATCCTGCTAACTTTCCATCATATCCTATTGCACTATAATTTATATAAAATATATCTTTTTTACTTGTTTTAAAGTCCTTAAACAATCTTTCTTCCACAATTATACAAGGAAGATTAGTAACTGGTTCCCTAAGTTCATTACCTGTATCTAAAAATCCTTTAACATAATATTTTATTCCCTCTATAGTTATTTCAATGTCAAAAATAAAATTATTAACTACTGACCTGTCTTTAAAATATTCAATTGTTCTATTAAATATAATGTATATTATCATTAAGCTAAGTATCATATATTTTGCTGAGAAGTTATCAATAGTTATCCCCTTTTTAAAAGTATAATCATTTCCTATTTGTGAAAAATAGAAGCATATTCCACTAAATATAATTGAGTTCAAAACGAATACAACTGTTATTTTAAAAATATTAAATATTTTTTGTTTCCTGGCTGCTAATAATATCATTATAAATGCTATAAATACCTGAAATAAAAACGAAGATAATACCTTAAGCTTTGGAAAAACCATAATTACTGTATAAGCTGCACCTATAACAGAAGATAGTGCTACCCTCTTAAATTTAACTTTATATCTTAATATATTAAAAGTAATCAATAATAAAAATAAATCTATAACAAGATTTTCTATTATTACTACATCTAAATAAACTTCCATCCCCTCACCTCTTTTCTAAATAAATTATAAGGCAAGCGTCTTTAAAATTTTGTCATTTTAAAATATAGGCATAATTTTTTTTTCTGAATATTTTTTACATTTAGAAACAATAAAGCTTAATAAAAAAGTAGTTTTTTATTCTTAATTTCTTTAAGCTGTATAATAACTAATTTTTATAATTCTATAACTTTATACTTATAAGAAATAATTGATATGTATAGTCGAAAAAAAAGATGATTTTTACAAAAGTAAAAATCATCTTTTTATCTTAAAACAAATAAATAATTACTATCTCTTAGTTCTTCTTAAGAACACTGGAATATCTAAATCATCATCTTCATAAGATGTTGTAGTAGATACATCTTCCTTTTCTGTTGAAGTAACAGAAACTTCTTCTTTTACTTTAGGTGCTTCTACCACTGAAGTTACTCTTACTTGTTTTGGTGCAACTTCTTCTGATACTCCCATCATATTATCTGATTCAAAACCTGTAGCTATAACTGTTATTCTTATTTCATCATTTAATGTTTCATCTATAACAGCTCCAAAAATTATATTTGCATCTGGATCAGCAGATTCTCTAACTACATCAGCAGCTTCATATACTTCTAAAGCTCCTAAATCTCCGCCACCTGTGAAGTTTAATATAACTCCTGTAGCACCATTTATTGATGTTTCTAATAATGGTGATGCTATTGCTTGCTTAACCGCATCAGAAGCTCTAGTATCGCCTTTTCCGTAACCTACACCCATATGAGCTAATCCTTTATCTAGCATTACTGCTTTTATATCAGCGAAATCGGCATTAACTACCCCTGGTATTGTTATAAGGTCAGATATTGCTTGAACACCTTGTCTTAAGACATCATCAGCTAATCTAAATGAATCTAAAAGTGTTGTTTTCTTATCTGCCATTAATAATAATCTTTCATTTGGAATAATTACTAAAGTATCAACTTTTTCTTTAAGATTAGCAATTCCCATTTCTGCAAATCTCATTCTTCTTTTTCCTTCAAAAGGGAAAGGTTTAGTTACAACCCCTACAGTTAAAATTCCTAAAGACTTAGCTATTTCAGCAACTACTGGTGCAGCACCTGTTCCAGTACCTCCACCCATTCCTGCAGTTATGAATACCATATTAGCACCCTTAATAGCTGCAGTAATTTCTTCTCTACTTTCTTCAGCTGCCTTTTGACCTATTTCTGGATTGGCTCCAGCTCCAAGACCTTTAGTTAGCTTTTCTCCAATTTGAATTTTTTGATTAGCATGAGAAAGCATTAACGCTTGTTTATCTGTATTAATAGCTATAAACTCTACATTTTTTACTCCCTCTACGATCATTCTATTAACGGCATTGCTTCCACCGCCACCGCAACCAATAACCTTTATGTTGGTTAATTCTTGCATATCCACTTCAAAATCTAACAAAGTTATTCCTCCTTTAGAAAATATCCCTTAGAAAACTTTTTATTCTATCTACTATTCCAGTTTTAGTTTTCTTTGATATATCTGTTTCTTCTTTCATTTCATTTAATAAATATTCTACTTCTTTTACTTTCGCCGAGGTTTCAGAAAATATACTCAACCTATCTGCTACTTCCTTAACTATTGCTAAAGAAGTTATATTCAACGAGTCTTTAATCCCTAAATACTCATTATTAACAAGTATTGTCTTTTTATCAAATTCATTTTTGACTAAATTTCCAATATTTTTATAATATACTATACCATCTCCATATATTATTATACTACAAATCCCTTGATAATAGGAAGAGTTTTTTATTTCTGCATTAACTATTTTTAATATTTCCTCTAACCTTGCTTCTATAACCTCATAAAATAATTTTTTAGAAATTTTAGACGGCCCTATATCCACAAATTCCTCTAAAACATCCTTCTCATCTACCTCTTCATATTCACTAGAATAAATAAGTTTAACCTTTTCTGCTTCACCCATAGGTATTTCTGCACAAATAGCTAAATCTTTTGTTATGTTATTTCCTCCTATAGGTATACAACCAATTTTTTTAAGAATACTTTCTTTAAATATTGAATAATCGGATGTTCCTCCTCCTATATCTATAAGCACATGAACATCTGTTGAATTTCTTCCTTGTAAAAAAATATTTTTCCCCGCAAAGATATTAACTACAAATCCTTTAAGTATGTATCCACTATTTAAGATTACCCTTTTAAACTTTTCTAATTCTAATTTTTTACCTATAAAAAAAGTTAAGTTAACTTTTAAATTATGAGCAATCCAACCAACAACATCTTCAGTAACAACTCTTTCATCCACTACAAAAAAATTAATAACCGAATCAGCTATTTCTTCATCATCACATAGATTAACTGCATTTTTCCCTTTTCCAATAACTCTTTTAATTTCTTCAGAGTTTATCTTACCATCTTCAATATTAATTTCTACTAAAACTTCTGCTGTTCTAATACCTCTAGATGAAATTCCCACATAAACTTCCTTAATATATTCTTTCGTACATTTTTCTAAATCCTTTAATACATTTCCAACAGCTTTTGTACATATATCTTCATTTGTAATAAATCCTTTTTCAATTCCTTCAGATTGCACAAAAGATGACCCATAAATTTCTATTTCATCTTTTCCTCTACTTGCCATAGATGCAGATAACTTAATACTCCCAAAGTCAACTGCCACTATTTTTTCATCATGCATCTCATATGTCTCCTCCTTGCTAGTTAAACTATAATATTTTATTCAACATAAAAGTACAAATTCCTTTAAAGATTTAGTAATAAAATAATTTTTTTAGTTTACTCTGTTTTTTATAGTATCTTCATACCTAGAATACTCCATTACTTTTTCTTTTGTTATATATCCTTTATTATATAATTCTATTAGCGACATATCCATAGTTTGCATTCCATACTTATTTCCAGTTTGTATTAAAGAATTAATTTGATATATTTTCCCTTGCCTTATTAAATTACGTATTCCCTCTGTTGCAATCATTATTTCTAATGCTGCAACTCTCCCATTTTTATCTTTTCTAGGAATTAATTCTTGAGTTATCACCGCCTCTAAACTCAAAGCTAATTGCTCCCTAATTTGATTTTGTTGACTAGAAGGAAAAACATCTATTATCCTATCAATAGTTTTGGCTGAGCCACTTGTATGTAAAGTAGAAATAACTAAATGACCTGTTTCTGCAGCTGTTATAGCTAAGCTTATTGTTTCATAATCTCTCATTTCGCCAAGTACAATCACATCAGGATCTTGCCTTAAAACCGATTTAAGTGCACTTTGATATCCTTTAGTATCCTCTCCTATTTCTCTTTGATTTACTATACATTTTTTATGCTGATATATATACTCTATTGGATTCTCTAAAGTTATGATATGTGCTTTCCTATTATTATTAATTTCCTCTATCATTGCAGCCATAGTAGTAGATTTACCTGTACCAGTTGGACCTGATATAATAATTAATCCTCTTTTCTTCTTTGTTAACTTCTTCAAAATAATTGGATATCCTAAATCATCTAAAGACAAAAATTTCGTCCTTATATTTCTTATAGCTATAGCACCTAAGGATTTTTCTTTAAAAATATTCACTCTAAATCTTCCTATACCCTTTAATGAATATGATATATCTATTTCCCCTTGTCTTTCATAGACTTCAAGCTTTTCTCCTAATATTTCAAATATTAGATTATTCATATTTTCTAAAGTCAGTCTTTCTGTAGATAAATAACAAATCTCTCCATTAACTCTAAATGCAGGATAAGCACCTACTGCTAAATGAAGATCTGAAGCTTCTTCTTCAATAACCATTATTAATAAATTTTTCAATTTATACATTTTTTATTTTTCTCCCATTATTAGCTTTCTATAAAAATCCTCAAAAGCCTTCAAAATTTATTAAAGATATAACTTTTTTATATTCTCTCCACTAACTAGTTTTATATTCAAACTATTTTCTTTATATAAAAAACTCTACGCTATAAACTTAAAAGTTATGGCGTAGAGTTTTTACATTTAATATATTTTTCTTATTTGGTAATGACTAAAAATTGTTAGCTAGTGCTCTCCATGTAGCAGGACCACAAACGTAATCTTTACTTAATCCGCTATGAGTATCTTGGAATCTCTTTATTGCTGCTTTTGTTTGTGGACCAAATGTACTATCTACATTTAAACCAGCACCATAATGATTTAAAAGAATTTGTAATATCCATACTGGAAAAGCACCATTAGAATATCCATCACCAACGTAATTTTCATAACTAGTAACTTTTAATCCGTATTTTTTTTCATTTATTATTACATATATCCAATCACCACCGTTTGTTACCCACGCATTTGTAGCACTAATTCCTCTCATACTAACAGGTTTTGATGTTAATTCATTAACAACAACATTTTCCATAGTATTGTTACTTGCATCAACCTTTGTAGTTTCAGCTGCAAAAACTGCTGTACTATTTACTGTAGTTGCAACTAATAATGTAGCTATTATCTTTTTTATGTTCTTCATTTTATCACTTCCCTTACGTATTTTATTATATATTTTTTCTTTTGTTTATTAATATATCCTATAAATACCTTTTATTTTATTATAATCCTGATTTTTCTTTAAAACAAAATTAAACTTTGCTTCGTAATGCTTTTTCTAATTTTTTAAGAGCTTTCTTCTCAATTCTAGAAACATAGGATCTAGAAATATTTAGCAAGGCTGCTATTTCTCTTTGAGTTTTACATCTACCATCCTCTAATCCATATCTCATCACCACTATATCGCATTCTCTTTCAGTTAAAATTTCATGCATTTGACCATATAACGCCTTTATCTGTAAGTTGCTCTCTACCTTTTCAATAACTGAATCCTTTTCACTGCTCAAAACATCTATTAAACAAATTTCATTCCATTTATGATGTTATATGTTTTATGCTTATATCTTTTTTAATAATTCATTTCCTATTTTGAATAATATTTCTTTTACTATTTTTAAATTTTCTTCATTTTCTTCTTTACTAATCTCAGGTTTTTCAACACTTACCTTTGGCATAAACTTCACCTCCAATAACTTCTATTCCAAAAAAGCTTGTACATATGTCATATAAAATAAATTATCATATTATATAGTCACTAATCATATAAGCTTATTAGCAGTCTTCAAACATAAGGAGCATTTCTCATTGGAAAAGATATGTATATATTTAAGAAAATCACGTGCTGATGAAGAAATTGAAAAAAACTTAGGCGAAGGAGAAACTCTACTAAAACATAGAAAAGCATTATTAAAGTTTGCTAATGAACAAAACTTAAACATAGTTGAAATCAAAGAGGAAATAGTTTCAGGAGATAACCTCTTATTTAGACCTAAAATGCTAGAATTACTAAAAGAAGTTGAAAACAAAATGTACACCGGAGTACTTGTTATGGACATTGACAGATTAGGACGTGGAGGAATGAAAGATCAAGGAATAATTTTAGATACCTTTAAAGAAAGTAATACCAAAATCATTACTCCACTAAAAACTTATGACTTAAACAATGAAATAGACGAAGAAATGACTGAATTTAAAACATTCTTTAGTAGACGTGAATTAAAAACTATTAATAGAAGAATGCAAGGTGGCAGAATACGTAGTGCTGAAGACGGAAATTATATAGCAACTAACCCACCCCTAGGTTACAACATTACTTATATTAACAAGAATAGAACTCTAGAAGTTAATGAAGAAGAATCTAAAATTATAAAGATAATATATAATATGTATTCAGAAGGACATGGTGCTGGTTTTATTACTAATTACCTAAACGCTTTAGGTTACAAAACAAAAACTAATGGTGCATTTAATTCTTCATCTATACTATTCATATTAAAAAATCCTATATATATAGGTCAAATAACTTGGAGAAAAAAAGAAATAAAAAAATCAAAAGATTCTACAAAACTAACACTTTCAAAAACTCGGGATAAATCTGAATGGATAATCTCTAAAGGCAAACACGAACCTATAATTGATGAATCACTTTTTTACAAAGTCCAAAACTTAATAAAAAACAAATCTAATTCTCCATGCAAACATACTAAAGAAGTTGTAAATCCTTTAGCTGGTATAATTATTTGCAGTGTGTGTGGAAAAAAAATGACTTTGCGTACTTTAAGAGGAGTACAAAGATTAATTTGCACTAATAATAAATGCTCTAACAAAAGTATTAGATTTAACTATGTAGAAAATACTTTAGTAACAGAATTAAAGAAATATCTTCAAAATTATAAGATAAAATTAAATACTTTAAATAAAGAAAAAAATATAAAAATATATATTCATCAGCTTAATTTACTTACTAAGGAACTATCCACACTACAAAAACAAAAAAACAAACTATATGATTTGCTTGAAAGACAGGTATATACAGAAAAAATGTTCTTAGAACGTTCTAAAATTATTTCAGATAGGATTAATTCAATAAATAAATATATAGAAGATATTAATAATTTAATTAAAATTCATTCTACCCATAAAAAAAATATGTTCTACTTTGAAAATATAATAGACGCCTATGAAAATAGTACTAATATAAAAGCCAAAAATGAACTTATGAAATCTATTTTATATAAGGTAAAATATTTAAAACTTCATAATGAAAAAAATAATGAATTCAGCATAAAAATATACCCTAAATTATTACCTTAAGAATTCTTTAAAAAGCATCTTGAATTATATTTTATCAAGATGCTTTTATTAAATCACTTTTAAATATATGCTATCTTATATCTACTTAACTTCTTCAAAAACCCATCTTTGATTAGTTTGTCCAGTATAGCTCCATTGGCATACATTTGCACCATCTGCTTTACTAAAGTTAGCGTCATCAAAAACTCTAGTAAGCTCACTACATTTAGTTGCAATTATATATGCTCCCTTTGTATCAGATGACTTTAACATAAATTGTTGTGCATTTCCTGAAAATCCGTCAAAAATTTGAATATTTGCTCCATCTTTATTTTCAGCTGCACTTACATCTATCATGTATTCACCTAAAGCACTAGTTAATGTAATATATCCATCATCCAAGTTCTTTAAATACCATCTTTGACCTTCTGAATCACTTAAGGAACTAAGTTCTACATTTGATGTAGGTATCCCCTTGTTATCTTTAACTTGAAGATATTTGTCTGCATGTACATTTTTAATCTTATACCAGCCATCAGCTAACTTAACTGTTTCTCCTTTAGCCTCTTCCTTTACAGGTTCAAAAGCCCATCTTTGATTAGCTTGTCCATTATAGCTCCACTGACATACATTTGTTCCTTCTTCTTTACTTCTATTATAATCATCTAAAACCTTTGTTAAGTTACTACACTTACTTGTAATTACATATTCTCCATTTGTATTTGATGTTTTTATCATAAACTGCTGAGCATCTCCTGAATGTCCATTATATATTTGTACATTAGCTCCATCTTTATTTTCTGCACCATTTACATCAACCATAAATTCACCTAAAGCACTCTTTAATGTAACATATCCATTTTGAGACTTTTTCAAATACCATTTTTGCCCCTCTGACTTATCTTTTGATCTAAGCTCAATATTAGTTGAAGACTTAGCTATATTACCTTTAACTTGTAAATATTTTTCAGCATTAATATTTTTAATATAATACCATCCCTCTTCTAAATTAGCTATTTCTCCAGGAACTTCTCCATTTGTTGTTTGATCTTTTGGTGGTGTTACACCATCAGCTGGGAATGCTAATTGTAAGAAATACCACATAGCTGGCTTCCATACATCTCCATCATGATTTCCTCCTGGAACTGATAGCCAATAATGATTGAACCCAACAGAATCACAATAATCATGAGAAGCTTTATTTGCATTATAGAAACCACACCAGTCAATTGTTCCACATGAAAGAACTAATGTCTTAATTTTTCTCTTAGCTGTTTCTGTAAACATATCTCTATCTGATGGATGATTAAATGGAGTTGCTGAAGTTGGACATACATGATGGAATGTATCTAAATTACCCATTCCTTCTGCAAAAGTAACTCCTCCACCCATTGAATAACCATAAATACCTCTATGATCTGCATCTCTAATAATTGGATAGTGAGATTCTACAAATGGCATAACATTATTAAATAACTCATTATGAGAATTAATATTATTATTATCAAAAGCAACAATGATTACAGGTTGAATTTTCCTCTGTCCAATAAGGTTATCTGCCAAAGTATTAGCCTTAACACACCAAAAAGCAAAAATAGATTCTGGAGTATTATTAATACCATGAACACTATATATAACCGGATATTTCTTATCTGGCGAATAACCAGGTGGAGTATATACTACTAACTTTCTATTACTCCTTGTTTCATTTGAATAATAATATACATTTTCAACTTTACCTTGTGGATACTTACCTGGTTCATCATATCCCTTAGGTATATCTGGTGAAAGATCTACTGCTAATACAACAGTTTTTCCCCCTGCTATGAAAGCAATAATTATAGCAATAACCGCTATAAGATTATAAAGTTTACTCTTCATAACTTTTCCTCCCTTTACAAATAAAATCAATTATACACATTATACATTTATTTTTTATTTTAAGGAGAATTATATCGTAAAGCTTATGATATATCTCATAAACCACGGCTATCACTATTCTTATATCCTTTCACGATTTATTACTATAACCACTAATAGCTCTAGTGCTCTTTCTCACCTTTAGATACTATCTTTTACCGTAGCAATAATTTCTTCACCAACTGTAGGGTTAAATCTTCTATCCTGTAAACCTATATGAAAAGTTTCATCATTAAATCTTTCATATAAATCAAAAACATAAACAATGCCACTTCTATCATCGCTTTCAAATGATATTCTCTTATTGCCTTCATTATCTTTGTAATATTCTAATTCATCATCTAATGCTGTACTCCCCTTTATAGAATACTCTTTATCATCTATAAACATCTGACCTAAATAATAGCTAAGCAGCTTTCCATTATCATCAACACTATCTTTGTCATGTTTTATCTTTAATCTTATGGTGCATCTCTTAATAATCTCTTTAGTATTCACATTAACATAAAAACCATTATAAGTTTTTTCAATTACCTTTGGTTTTGTAGTTAAATATATTGTAATTATAAATAGACTTACAATAATAAAACCTATAACTATTTTCTTCATAACATCCTTCTAACCTTTACTAATTTGTAACTTCATTTTTATTAAAACTTACTATATCAATATTATCTTTATCATAAAGATAAAACTCATAAATTAGGTTTTCTCCATCATCTCTTACATTAATCTTTGAATATTCTACAGTATCTGTTAAAGCAAATTTATTTCTATCACTAACAGTATCATAAAATTTTTCTATAATTTTATTGCCATCAAACTTAAGCTTTCTTAATTTATTTACTGTATATCTTTTATCTTGATATAAATAATCAATACTTACAAGTTCTGATTTATTACCTTTATTAGTATCATCTACGAATTTATCTAAGCTGCTTTTATTATAAATTTCCTCTTTATTTTCTTGTCCATTAAAAGTTATCTTTCTTATGAAATGTCCATTCTCTAAAGAAGTATTAAATTCATATTTATTTTCCTCTTCTATTTCTTCATTTCCTAAAGTATTTTGCACACTTTCAATTTTTGATTTACTTTCTTTTCCCGTAAATCCTAATGTACAAGATACTAAATTAATACTTAAGATTAATAATATTACTAAAACTATCTTTTTCATATCCCCTACTCCTTTCAAACTATATATAAACAATACCATATTATGTATATATTCTGTATAAAAAATGTGCCCTTGCATCAAGATTTCACTTAACTTATTAACCTATGTCTATTAATTTACCTAGCATATATACTTTCCTATCAATTCTTGCACATTATCATCATTAGTTCCAATTATTGCAGTATTATATTTATGTAAAATCAATTCGTCTTCCATTCTTAAAAAAATATAATCTTCATCAAATCCCTCATACATACTAAAAGTATACTCCATATCATCTTTTACTTCGGTATTGAAGGCTATTTCATTATCTCCTTCAGAATTTTTTATGTATTCTAATTCATCATTTAAAGCTGTATTTCCTTTAATCTTATATTTTTTATCATCTATAAAAATAGTTCCAGTATAATAACTACACATCTTTTGAAACTCATCTACAGCTTTCTTTTTTAATGAAATATTAATTGTTATTTTACAAGTTCCTATAACTTCTTTAGTATCAGTATTAATGTAAAATCCATTGTAAGATTTCTTTATTACCTCTGACTTCATAAGAAAAAATATTAACCCTATAATTAAAATAATGGATAATATAAGTATTATTCTCTTTTTCATATCTACCTCCAAATAGAAAAAATAATGCACTTATATTATACCATTTACCCCTCAAAAATACCGTCTTCTCTATTTATACATACACCATGCCAAACGTAATTCATTCCCTTCCTTATCTACACCTATAGGATCTTGCAGATATACCTCACTTTTTTGCTTTTTACTATTTCTAAAAAGCATTAATATTTCATTTTCAATACATCTTGATGCATATGTGGCTAGCCTTGTGCCTTTATCTACATCAAAAGAATCTATAGCTTTGATAAGACCTACAGTACCTATAGATATAAGTTCATCTACATCCTTATTAGGGAATGAGTATTTCTTAACAATATGTGCAACTAAGCGGAGATTTCTCTCAATAAGTATTCCTTTTGCTTTTTTATCTCCTTCCTTTAATTTTCTTAAATACTTTTCTTCTTCTTTTTCGTTTAAAGGCATAGGAAATGTATTATTACCATTAATATAACCTGTAAAAAATAGGGAGTTAGAAATAAGCTCTAAAACATTACTTACTATAAACACCTTACTCCTCCTATCCGTGTTTACTATATTAATATTCACAAAAATATTTTTTATTTACAAATAAAGCAAAATTTAAAATATTTCTATACTTTTTCTCTATTTGTTGACAGATTATTTATTAGCTTCTTAGTTTCATAATATACCTATTAACCTTATCATAATCATTAACTACTAATACTTTTTACAATTTCTCTAAATATAGGTGCTGCTGTATCACCACCACCAAGATCTATATTTTTAGAATCTTCTCCTGCAATATCGGGAACAAATACTGTCATAGTATATAACTTATTATTATTTTCAAAAAAACCAGCAAACCATCCGTGAGTATTTTTATCACCAGTAGTAGCAGACCCTGTCTTTCCACCTATAACCTTATTGTTTACTTTTGCCAAGATTCCTGTTCCTTTGTTTACAACTTCAACCATAGTCTTTTTTAATAGTTTACACGCAATTTCATCAAATACCTTATAAGTTTTATCACTTTCAAAACTCTCAATAACATTATTATCCTTATCAACTACTCCATCTATTATATAAGGTTTTATATATATACCATCATTTACAATAGTATTTATAGCTCCTAGCATTTGAATAGGTGTTGCAGTTATGCATTGGCCTATTGATATATTATTAAGTCCTTTTTCTTCCTCAGGTTTTAATCCTTTAGATTCTGCTCTTCCCTCCCCTTGTATATTAAGCACTCTTGAAAATAATCCACATTTCTCAGAATAGTCCATAAGAGCATCATATCCTACTAGCTTTCCTGCCTCAGCTAAACAATCATTACACGACTTGACCAAAGCATTATTTAAAGATAACCTTCCATGTATTTCTTTCTTCTTACATATAACACCTGTACAGTTAAACTCACTCTGCATGGATACTAATCCCTTATCTAAAGCAGCAGCTGCTGTAATAAGCTTATATATAGATCCTGGTTCATACCCTAAAGACTCTACACTCAAATTAATATTAGCTTCACTTTCATCTTTTTGAGTCATTACTCTAATTTTCCCAGTATCTGCTTCCATAAGCATAACGCCAATATTTTTATAGCCTTTATATTCTTCTCTATTTAATACTTCTTTAGCTTTATCATTTAAAGTTTTATCTATAGTTAACTTTATATTCTTATTATTATTGACTACTTTTCTTGCATTAATATCATATATATATCTATCATTTAAATAAAAATTTTCTTTTACTTCTTCATTATCTTTTACTATCTTTCTAATCTTACTTTCAAAAGAATCGGAATCCACCTCATCTTTTCCTATTGAGTTAGTAATCATATTGCTTAACGTCCAAGCATAATCTTTATTTTCTTCTTCATATTTATAAGTATATATTCCTTTAATGTTTATTAATAAATTTATTTTATTATAAGCCTCTTCGGAAATATCATAATATACTTTTCCTACAGCCTTCATAACATCCTCAAAACTAAAATTACTATTTTCACCTTTAGCAATAAAATTTAATGTCATGAGATCTTCTAATGTTTCTTCATAATTGTTTAATAAGAAAGGCTTTTTATCTATAACTAAAATATATTTTTCGCTATAAGTACATAAATCCTGACCATTACTATCTAAAACTTTTAACTTATAGTCACTTATTTTTTCTGTCTGATTACTTTTACAACTGCTAACAACATTTTTACTTGGATATATCTGCAACTCAAAAAGCCTAATGCTTAGCAAAAATAAAATGGCAGTAAAGACAAATAATAAATATTTAATTCTTCTTGCATAAGTTGGAACAAAAATAAAAAACACCTTCTTTCTGTCTTAATCTTTGACAGAAAGAAAGTGTTTTATTCAAATTATCGTAATTACTTTACAATATCTTTCATCTTAGTAGTAAGGATATCTATTGCTACTTTATTACGGCCACCTTCTGGAATGATTATATCTGCGTATTTCTTTGTAGGTTCTGTAAATTGAGTATGCATAGGTCTAACTACTGTTAAGTATTGATCTACAACTGATTCTACAGTTCTACCTCTTTCTTCAACATCTCTTAGAAGTCTTCTAATTATTCTAACATCTGCATCAGTATCTACGAATATCTTTATATCTAAAAGATCTCTTATTCTTTCATCTTCTAATATAAGTATACCCTCAACTATAATAATTTCCTTAGGTTCTACAAGTTCAGTTTCCTTGGCTCTATTATGTATAGTAAAATCATATATTGGTTTTTCTATAGATTTACCTTCTTTTAAAGCTTTTAAATGTTCAACTAAAAGTGTATTATCAAAAGCTCTTGGATGATCATAATTTGTCTTTGTTCTTTCTTCCATAGTTAAATGACTTTGGTCTTTGTAATATGCATCTTGTTGCACCATTGCAATGTTTTCTCCACCAAAATCTTCATATAATTCGTTTGCTATAGTACTTTTACCTGAGCCTGAACCTCCAGTAATTCCTATTAAAATAGGCTTCTTCATTTAATATCCTCCTTGCATCTTTTCCTAAAGATTTAAAACTTTTTTTCCTTTGATTAACATATCATCTTTCCTTAAAGGTACTTCTACCTTTGCAGTAAATATCATATGTGCTCTATTCGCAACATTTGTTTCTGTCTTTTTATCAACATCATACATATTATTTAAAGTTACTTCAAAGTCTTTTGTTTGTGCTCTTAATACTTCTACAGTATCACCTTCAAAAACTCTGTTCTTTTGAAGTATAGTTGCTGTTTTAGTTTCTTCATCATAGCTTTGAACAATTCCCACTATATCATAGTTTCTTATATATGATGAAACATCATAAGTTTGTTCTCCACCTTTTCCGAAGAAGAATCCTGTATGATATTGTCTATGACTTACTCTATTTACTGTATGCATCCATTCTTCTTTAAATTCATAGTTTTCTGGATCAGCACAATATGCATCAACTGCTTCTCTATAGGCTTTTACTGCTGATGCTAAGTAGAATTCACTCTTCATTCTACCTTCAATCTTTAATGAATCTATTCCAGAATCCACAAGTTCAGGAATGTGTTGTATCATACATAAATCTTTTGAATTCATTATATATGTACCATCTTCATCCTCAACAACAGGATAATATTCACCTGGTCTTGTTTCTTCAACTAAAGCATATTTAAATCTACATGCATTAGCACAAATTCCCTTGTTAGCATCTCTACCTAACATGTAATTTGATATTAAACATCTACCTGAATATGCTATACACATTGATCCATGAACAAATGCTTCTAATTCGCAATCTTCTGGTAAGTTATCTCTAAATCCTTTTATTTCTTTAAAAGTTAACTCTCTAGCTAAAACTATTCTTTTAGCACCTTGTTCATACCAGAACTTAGCTGACATCCAGTTAACTATATTAGCTTGTGTACTTATATGTATTTCTAAATCAGGTGCTGCCTTTTTAGCTGCTGCAATTATTCCAGGATCTCCTGCTAAAATGGCATCAACACCTAAATCATATAAATCTTTAATATATTCTTCTACTCCACCTAAGTCGTAGTTTCTTGCATATACATTTACAACTACATATACTTTCTTACCTCTGTCGTGGCAGTATTTAATCCCTTCTGCCATTTCTTCATTAGTAAAGTTATTAGAAAAAGCTCTTAAGTTTAACTTTCCTCCACCTAGGTATACAGCATCAGCTCCAAAATCTATAGCTATTTTTAACTTTTCTAAACTTCCTGCTGGTGCTAGAATTTCAGGCTTCTTAACTTTTTTCATAATGCATTTACCTCCTTCTAGTAATTGCTATTCCATCACCCATAGGGATAACAGATGTAATTAACTCTTCATCATTTGATACCATGTCTAAGTATGTTCTCATTCTCTTTACAATAGTAATCTTTCTTCTCTTTACAAGATCATTAGTTGCTACCATTCCTCTAAAAAGAACATTATCAGCGATAATAATACCATCTTCTTTTAATAATCTCAAGCAATGTGGTAAAAAATGATTGTAGTGACCTTTACCTGCATCCATAAAAATCAAATCAAAAGGTTCTTCTAACTTTTCTAATATTTCTAGACATTCCCCTTCTTCTATCTTTATCTTATCAGATAAATTAAATCTTTCTAAGTTAACTTTAGCAAGTTCAATCATTTTTTCATCTCTTTCAATAGTAACTATTTCAGGACTTGTACCTGCTGCTTCATACATTAAAATAGACGAAAAACCTATAGCTGTTCCTAGTTCTAAGATTCTTAAAGGTTTTTTCATACTTACCATAAATTCTAGAAACTTAGCTGTTTCTTTTTGAACTATAGGAACACCATTTTCTCTTGCAAAAACTTCTATTTCCTTTA
This sequence comes from Clostridium sp., assembly GCA_015058405.1. Classification (GTDB taxonomy): domain Bacteria; phylum Bacillota; class Clostridia; order Clostridiales; family Clostridiaceae; genus Clostridium. The sequence continues at coordinate 9,699 of SVCL01000152.1, read as the reverse complement.
AGGTACCAACCTTCTCAGGAATAAGCCCCCTTATATATTCCTCCATATATTCGTATGTTATTCCACTCATGTTATCCTCCTAACATTTTAATAACCTTGTTCTTTTTTTACTTTTTCGTGTTCTTCCCCTGTAATTGAAAAATGCTGTTTTCCACCTTGACCTTTTAATAAAACAAAATACAAATAATCAGTCTTAGCTGGATTCAATGCAGCTATTATTGATTCCTTACCTGGATTTGTTATAGGTCCTACTGGAAGCCCTTCATTCTTATAAGTATTATATAATGAATCAACATTAATATCCGAATTATTCAATAGTTCCTTTCCGTCATATCCTACTACATAGTTTACAGTTGAACAAAACTGAAGCTTCATTTTTTTAGCTAATCTATTTTCTATTACAGATGATACTAAAGGTCTTTCCTCATCTAATACTGTTTCTTTTTCAATTAAAGATGCTTTTGTTATTATAGTTTCTATATCATCATCTTTTATCTTTATTCCAGTTTCATCTTGTATCTCACTTATTTTTGATTCAAAGTTACTTAACATAGCCTTTATTACATCATCTGCTGTAGTATCTTCATCAAAAAAATAAGTATCTGGGAAAAGATATCCTTCTAAATTATACTTTTTATTGCTATTCTTTTTAACATATTTTGGAACAGTATAATTTTTAATTGCATTTAAAAATTCTTCTTTTGAACATATTTTATTTTCTTCTAATCTTTTTGCTATATTATCAATAGAATATCCTTCTGGTATAGACACCACTCTTTGATTAGTATTAGCATCATCACTATTTAATATTTCTAGTAATTTTTCTAAGGAGATATCTTCTTTTACTTCATAAGTTCCTGGTAAAAGATTAGTATTTAAATCTTCAAGTTTAACTCCTGCCTTTAAAATATATTTATTACGCAAATATCCTTTGCTATCTAACTTTTCTATTACAGAATTAAAAGCTTCTCCTTCACTTACCTTTATCTCTATAGTACTTGAGTCTGATTTTAATGGCTTATTAAGAACGCTCTTGTAATAAAATACTCCACTTAATAAAATAGCAATTATTAAAATCATTAATTTTAATTTTCTCATTTTACTATTTTTTCTCATAAAATCCCCCTATATGCAAAAGTAAATAGCCTAATCAGGCTATTTACTTTATTATAATACTAATTATTAAGCTTATAAAGTGTAAATATGCTACTAAAGATAATTTTTCTACCAAAAATCTTCTAGAATAACTTATTTCTTATTTCTGCTTATAAGTTTTCTTCTTTCACCACTATCTAAAACTCTTTTTCTCATTCTTATATTTTCTGGAGTTACTTCAACTAACTCATCATTATTTATAAATTCTAGAGAATTTTCAAGTGACATTATTATTGGTGGAACTAATTTAACAGCTTCATCAGCTCCTGATGATCTAGTATTTGTAAGCTTTTTACCCTTACATACGTTGATATCTATATCTTCTGCTCTACCACATACACCTACTATCATACCTTGATATACAGTAGTTCCTGGATTAATGAATAATGATCCCTTATCTTGAGCGTTAAATAAACCATAAGCAATTGCATCTCCTGATTCGAATGCAACTATAGATCCTCTACTTCTAGTTGGGATATCTCCCTTGTATGGTCCGTAGCTGTCGAATACGTGGTTCATTATACCATTACCCTTTGTATCAGTCATGAATTCATTTCTAAATCCAATAAGACCTCTTGCAGGAACCTTAAATTCAAGTCTTGAATATCCATTTACAGCTGAAGTCATATTGACCATTTCAGCTTTTCTAGGTCCTAGTTTTTCCATAACAGGTCCCATAAATTCTTCTGGAACGTCAATTGTTAAGTATTCCATTGGTTCTAACTTCTTACCATTTTCTTCTTTATAAATAACGTTAGCTTTAGATACTTGGAATTCGTATCCTTCTCTTCTCATTGTTTCTATTAATATAGATAAGTGTAATTCACCTCTACCTGAAACTTCATAACAATCTGGAGTTATTTCTTTAACTCTTAAACTTACGTTAGTTTCTAATTCTTGCATTAATCTGTCTCTTAAGTGTCTTGAAGTTACAAATTCTCCTTCTTGACCAGCAAGTGGTGAATCATTAACCATAAAGTTCATGCTTAATGTTGGTTCATCAATATGAACAAATGGTAAAGCTTCTGGTGCTGTCGAGTCTGCTATAGTATCACCTATATTAGCTTCAGCAACACCACTTAATGCAACTATATCACCGAATCCAGCTTCATCAGTTTCCTCTCTCTTTAATCCGTTATATGTAAATAAATTAGTTACTTTAAAGTTCTTAGTTGTACCATCATTACTTATTAGTGTAACATTTTGGTTCTTCTTAACCTTACCTCTATGAATCTTTCCTATAGCTATCTTTCCTACAAAGGCATTTGAATCTAATGTAGTAACTAGCATTTGGAATGGTTCATCCATATATCCTTCTGGACAAGAAACATGCTTAACTATAGTTTCGAATAATGGTTGCATGTTATCATTTTCGTCTTCTACTGCATATTTTGCAAATCCATTTCTAGCTGAAGCATATATTATTGGGAAGTCTAATTGTTCATCATTAGCTCCAAGTTCTATAAATAATTCAAATACTTCATCTATAACTTCTTCTGGTCTAGCATCTGGCTTATCTATCTTATTAATAACAACTATTGGTTTTAATCCTAACTCTAAAGCTTTCTTTAATACGAATTTAGTTTGAGGCATTGGACCTTCATAAGAGTCAACTACTAATAGAACAGAGTCAACCATCTTAAGTACACGTTCAACTTCTCCACCAAAATCTGCATGCCCTGGAGTATCAACTATATTTATCTTAACTCCATTGTGCATAACAGCAGTATTTTTAGAAAGAATAGTAATTCCTCTTTCTTTTTCTAGATCATTAGAGTCCATAACTCTTTCTTGTACCTTTTCATTTGTTCTGAAAACATGACTTTGTTTTAAAAGTGCATCAACTAATGTAGTTTTACCGTGGTCAACGTGAGCTATAATAGCAATATTTCTTATGTCTTCTCTTTTCATTAATTCCATTGTTTACCTCCATTTTTTTTAGGGTTTCTCTTTATGTAAACCTATAAATATTTTTTTCCAAAATAAAATTGGATACAACAGTACCCAATTTATCAACAACATTTTTATTGTAAACTCTTATTCATAAAAAGTCAATATATTATATTTCCATTATGATTGGTAAAATCATAGGCTTTCTCTTAGTCTTTTCATATAAGAATTCTCTTAATTCATCTCTCATGTTTGATTTTAAAGTTGCCCAGTCAGTAATATTCTTTTCTTCGCAATCTCTTAAAACCTCTTTAACAATTTCTCTCGCCTCATCCATCAGTCCTTCTGACTCTCTCACATAAACAAATCCTCTTGAAATAATATCTGGACCAGCTATTACAGTACCTGTTTCTTTTTCTATAGTAACAACAATTGTTAAAATACCATCTTGAGATAAATGTTTTCTATCTCTTAATACTATATGACCAACATCTCCTACACCTAATCCATCAACAAATACTTGACCTGATGTAACTGTACCTGTTTTCTTGATATAATTCCTTGTTATTTCAATAACATCTCCATTTTCACCAATATAACAATTTCTTGGTTGCATACCTAATTTACATGATAATTCAGCATGTTGCTTCAAATGTCTATATTCACCGTGAACAGGAATAAAGAATCTTGGTTTTACTAAAGAATGCATAAGTTTTAATTCTTCTTGGCAAGCGTGTCCTGAAACATGTACGTCTGCTAAAGATTCATATATAACGTCTGCACCTTTCTTAAATAATTGATTTATTACCCTGGAAATAAATTTCTCATTTCCTGGAATTGGAGAAGCTGAAATAATAACTGTATCTCCTTCAAGTACATTTATTTTTCTGTGTTCAGAAGCTGCCATTCTAGCAAGAGCTGACATTGGTTCTCCTTGGCTTCCTGTTGTTATTAATACAACTTGATTATTTAGATACTTTGAAACTTGATCTATCGATATTAGTGTATCCTCTTTTGTTTCTAAATATCCAAGTTCCATTGCTACCTGAACTATATTTTCCATACTTCTACCTGATACAGCAACTTTTCTTCCATAACGTTCTGCCGCATCAATAATTTGTTGAATTCTATGCACATTAGATGCAAATGTTGCAACTATAATTCTGCCAGCTGCTTTACCAAATAACTTAATAAAGCTTTCACCTACTATTCTTTCTGACATAGTATAGCCTTTTCTTTCAACATTAGTTGAATCTGCAAGCATAACTAATACACCCTTTTTTCCCAATTCAGCAAATCTGGCGAAATCTGTTAATTGCCCATCTATTGGAGTATAATCAATTTTAAAATCTCCAGTATGCAACACTACTCCTAATGGAGTATGTACTGCTATAGCAACTGAATCTGCAATAGAGTGATTTGTTTTAATAAATTCAACAGAAACTGTATTTAATTTTACTATATCTCTTGGCTTTACTCGTTTTAATTCCGTTACACCTAATAATCCGTGTTCTCTAAGCTTTGTCTCAACGATTCCAAGAGTTAACTTAGTACCATAAATAGGAACATTAATTTGTTTTAAAACATATGGTAATGCACCTATATGGTCTTCATGGCCGTGAGTTAAAAATATACCTCTAATTTTTTCTTGATTCTTTATTAAATACGAAACATCAGGAATTACAACATCTATCCCAAACATATCTTCATCTGGAAATCTAAGACCACAATCAATTACTACAATATCATCCTTGAATTCGATAGCTGTCATATTTTTACCAATTTCGTTCAATCCACCAAGAGGCACAATTTTAACCTTTGCTCTTTCTGTTCTCATGTTTCCCCTCCTTATTAGATTTTTATATAAACAAAGGAAATCTAATACTTAAGACATCCTTTTATTCATCTAGTTTCTTCTGACAGTCGTTACAAACTCCATAGAACTTAACAACATGATCTAATATTTTAAATCCATAATTTTTCTCTATAGAACTTTCAAGATTATCTAATAAGTCATCTTCTACTTCTATTATCTTATTACAAACTTCACATATAAGATGATGATGTCTATGATTTTCGTCCCTATGAACTAATTCATATCTACTACAACCATCATTTAAATATAATCTGCTTACTACACCTATTTTTTCAAGTAATAAAATAGTCCTGTACACAGTTGCTAATCCTATTTCAGGACACACCTTTTTTACTTCATCATAGATTTCTTCTGCTGTAAGGTGCTTTCCCTCATTATCTACTATAGTATCTACAATAGCTCTTCTTTGAGGTGTTAGCTTATAACCTTCTTTTTTTAATTCTTCTTTAAGCACATCGTAATCTATTTCGATAATTTTTCCCACTTTAAAACACCTCTCTATAACTTTTACATTTCCTCTTGCATTAACAATTCATATGTTTCTGCAACTAAATCAAATTCATTTTCATCTTCAATAGTTACATAATTATCATTACCTTCTTCGTCTTGTACATATTTTAAAACATAAGCTTCATCTGTATCTAAATCTGCTGGTGTAACAACTATGTATTCTGAACCTAAATCTTCTATTTTAAAGAAAGTTATTACTTTCATTTTTTCTTCTTTATTTTCTTCATTTAATAAATATATATATTCTAATTCTTTTACCATTTAAAATATCTCTCCTTTTGTAATCATTTTAATTATTTCTTCTATGTATTGTCAACAATAATTTTTATCTAGCATTAGATATTCTATCTAAATAACCTTGAAGTATGTATGTAGCAGCAATCTTATCTACTATCTTTTTACGTTTTCCTCTAGATAAATCCGCCTCTAACATTGCTCTATGAGCTGCTACAGTTGTAAGTCTTTCATCCCAAAACTCAATTTTTATTCCTATTTCTTCTTTTATTAATTCTGAAAACTCTTGAATTTTTTCTCCTGCAAAGCCTATAGTTCCATTCATATTTTTAGGCATACCTATTACTATAGTCTCTACCTTGTATTCATCACATATTTTTTTAAGCTCTTCAATATCTTTACTTTTCTTTTCTCTTCTTATTGTAGTTATACCTTGAGCCGTAAAACCTAATGGATCAGAAATAGCTACTCCTATTGTTTTTTGGCCTACATCTAAACCTAATATCCTCATTATTACTCCTTTAACTATATATAGTTAAAAGGTGCCCGTATTTAACGGGCACCTTTTATTTTATGTCTAAATAAGATTTAATTACTTCTTCTAGAATTTCGTCTCTTTCCAGTTTCCGTACTAAAGCTCTTGCTCCGTTATAATTAGTAATGTAAGTAGGGTCTCCAGAAAGTAAATATCCAACAAGTTGATTTATAGGATTATATCCCTTGTTTTGTAAAGAATTATAAACATCCGTTAATATTGCCTTTGTTAAAACTTCCTTATTTTTTGTCATATCAAATTGCATTGTTTTTTCTATATTATTATCACTCATAATATCGCTGCAAAACTCGCAGCTCACCCCCTTACCATGTGTTAAGGATTTTCATTACTATTTCTAGTATACCCATATACCCTTCATTTATACTACCTTAATTATACTCCATTTAAAACTAAATGTATACTATTTTAAAGAAGAATTAACTATATCAAATACTTTCTCTACTGCTTCTGCTATTTTAGCTGGATTCTTACCACCGGCTTGAGCCATATCTGGTCTTCCACCGCCGCCTCCTCCAACGATTTGTGCAACTTCTTTAATTATGTTACCACAATGAACACCTGAAGACAAACTATCTTTAGTAGCCATTGCAACTAAATTAACTTTTCCAGCATTATTGCTCATTAGAACTACAACACCTGTACCTATCTTATTTCTGATTTTATCAGCTAAATCTCTTAAAGCATTTCCATCAACATCTTCTAATGCATATGAAATAACCTTAATACCGTTCATTTCTTTTGCAGACTTAATTATATCATCTTCTGCACCACTTGTTAACTTACTCTTAAGTTCTGCTATTTCTTTTTCTTTTTCTTTAATTTCTGCACTTTGAGCTGCAATTCTATTTAATACATCTTTTTCTGCACACTTTAATGCATGACAAGCATCCTTTAACAAGCTTTGTTTTTCTTCTACATACTTAATAGCATTAAATCCTGTAATAGCTTCTATTCTTCTAGTACCAGCTGCTACACCTGATTCTCCTATTATCTTAAATAAACCAATTTCTCCTGAATTCTTAACGTGAGTACCACCACATAATTCTTTTGAGAATTCTCCAACACATACAACTCTTACTTTATCTCCGTATTTATCATCAAATAAAGCCATTGCTCCAGATTCCTTAGCTTCTTCTAAAGTCATAAGCTTTGTTTCAACATTAAATACTTCCATTATCTTAGCATTAACTAAAGCTTCTGTCTTTTCTATTTCTTCTTGAGTTAAACCTTGGAAGTGAGTAAAGTCAAATCTTAATCTTTCTTCATCTACATATGAACCAGCTTGATGTACGTGATCTCCAACAACTTCTTTTAATGCTTCTTGTAACATATGAGTTGCTGTATGGTTCTTACAAATGCTGCTTCTTCTAACTTCATTAACTTTTAAAGTAACTTTATCACCCTTAGTTAAAGTTCCTTCTACAACTTTTACATAGTGAATAGTCTTTCCACCAACATTTTTCTTAGTGTTATATACTTCTACAACTACTCCATCCTTAAGAATTTGTCCTTTATCTCCTACTTGACCACCCATTTCAGCGTAGAAAGGAGTTTTATCTGTTACAACAAATCCTTCTTCACCAGCGTTTAAGCTGTCTATAAAGTCTGTATCATTTGCAAGTACTAAAACTTCTGCTTCTGTTTGTAATTCAGTATATCCTACAAATTCACTATTTAATGAAGCATCTATCTTGTTAATAGCAAGTTCTTCGCTACCCATGTAAGAAGATTCTCCTCTTGCATTTCTAGCTCTTGTTCTTTGATCTTCCATTTCTTTATCAAAGTTTTCTCTATCAACTTTTAATCCCTTTTCTTCACAAATTTCTTCAGTTAATTCATATGGGAATCCAAAAGTATCATAAAGCTTGAATGCTTTTTTACCATCTAAAGTATCTTCTTTATTAGCTAAAAGTTCATCTATATATCCTAAAAGAATATTTGTACCAGCATCTATAGTTTCATTAAATCTTTCTTCTTCTAAAGATACCATTTTCTTAATATAATCTTGATTTTCTCTAAGTTCTGGATAAGCATCTCCATAGTTAACTATTACTTCATCAACTATCTTAGTTAAGAATAATCCCTTAATTCCAAGAAGTCTACCATGTCTTGCAGCTCTTCTAAGAAGTCTTCTAAGAACATATCCTCTACCTTCATTACTTGGAGCAACACCATCAGAAATAAGCATAGTTACACCTTTTGCATGGTCAGTAATTATTCTAAGTGATGTATCTTGATTGTTATTAACTCCATATTTAACTCCTGATATTTCAGAAACTTTACCTAATATATTCTTAACTGTATCTATTTCAAATATATTATCAACGCCTTGCATTATAGTAGCAATTCTTTCAAGACCCATACCAGTATCTATATTTGGATGTTCTAATCTATTGTAATTACCATCTTCATCTTTATCGAATTGAGTAAATACTAAGTTCCAGAATTCTACTACTCTATCAGCATCAGCAGCTTCTAAGAAATCTTCAACTTTTCTTATTGAGCCATCTCCTCTATCATAATGAATTTCTGTACATGGTCCACAAGGTCCAACACCGATTTCCCAGAAGTTATCATCCTTACCTAATCTAAAAATTCTTTCAGGATCTATATCTGTTTTACTAGTCCATATATCAAAAGCTTCATTATCATCTAAATATATAGTTACATATAACTTATCTTTTGGAATTTGTAATTCCTTAGTTATGAATTCCCAAGCCCATGGAATTACTTCTTCTTTAAAATAATCTCCAAATGAGAAGTTACCTAACATTTCAAAGAAAGTACCATGTCTTGATGTCTTTCCTACGTTTTCTATATCACCAGTTCTTACACATTTTTGACATGTAGTAACTCTTCTTCTTGGTGGTTCTTGAAGTCCTGTAAAATATGGCTTTAATGGTGCCATACCAGCATTTATTAACAATAAACTATTATCGTTCTTTGGCACTAGTGGGAAACTCTTCATTCTTAAATGCCCTTTGCTTTCAAAAAAGCTTAAATACTTTTCTCTTAACTCATTAGCTCCTAATTTATTCATCTTTTCTTAGCCTCCATTATTTTTTCAATATAAAAAAAGCTTTCATCCCTAATAAAAGGGACGAAAACTTGTATTTCCGCGGTACCACCCTAATTATGCAATTTATTTTTTTGCATCTCTTAAGTAAAAATATAACTCCTAGGCAGCTTCAATATACATTGTAAAAAGTTTTCACCAAACCACTTTCTCTCTAAATATCAAAAATATATTTACTCATCCTAATCATCGTTTAGTATTAAATTTATTTCCTTAATTATATTTTAACTTTTATAATATGTCAATATTTTTAACTTTTTTCGATAGTGTCAAGTTACTTTCGGAAAATAAAAAAAATATTTTTCCGTATGTATAGTTAAAGTCCTCTAACAGCTTTTAAATATCTGCTGCAAGGATTCACTTTACCTGTATTTAATATTATTAAATTATCTAATTTCCCTA